>JBLHUT010000124.1:0-10022 GCA_047629975.1 Paracoccaceae bacterium | reverse complement strand
TGCTTTTTGCTGGTATTCGGGCGCTTATGGTTGGCCTGCAGACCCATAATGGCCATCAGACGACGAACACGATGACGACCCGCAAAGAAGCCGGACCGGGGTAAACAGGCTGCAATCCGGCGGTTTCCGAAGAACGGGTATCTGGTGAACACCCTGTCAATCTCATGCATGGGCTCAAGCGTCTGTGCATCCACCCCAACGGGCGTGCAACAGATCGACGAGCGGCTGATCTTGAGCAGCTTGCACTGGCGCGTCAGGCCAAGTTTTGTGTTCTCTTTGCGGATTATCTCGCGGCGTTCTGAAGGGCTCACCGCTTCAGCCCTTGTGACAAAGCCTGGGGGACCGTGACCTGGGTGCGGCCATGTAAGCCTCCGCACCGGTCTTCACCGCCAGCTCACCAATCCTGGCGTGCAACTCCTTGATCTCGCCGCCCTTGTTCCCGGCCTTCTTGAGGTTGTCCGAGAATACGCCTGCCATACCCTCAATCGCCTGACGTTTCCACGTGCTCACCTGTGTCGGGTGGAGCGGGCGCTTGGCCGCAATCTCCTGAACGTCGTCTTGTCACCAAGCAGCGCCTCAAGCGTCACTGCAGCTTTAAACGGGTCTGAAAAGTTCCGTCACTTTGTCATTCTCGTATCCATTCGTTCGGGTTGGATACATCTTGGCACGCTGTCCAAATTTGCCGGACCATTTCAACCAAGCAGTTCAGAAAAGGGGCATGTCCGTTACGCAGTTGGGGATTATCCGAAATTTCGTGTCAGGGTGAGGTGCTGAAAACGTTCCGGTTCCTGTCTTTACGGTAGGGGTTTGGTTGCAAACCATTAGAAGGGTTGGTTTCGGCACGGTTGAGGTGGTTGTTCCTGTTCCTGTATGGCCAGATCGCGCGGGCGAGGTATTTTGTGCGCGCAGGGGCTGGTTGGGCGCTATGGCACCGTGCGTGGCAGGATTGGCCCCTCGCTCCGCGATGGCATCGCGACAATTGCACGTGTCGCAGGCCGCCCCGTGGTCAATCTCTTTGCCGGCGTTTTGTCGCGGTGGACAAAGCCTGACGCGGCGTTGTGTGCTTTCAGTCCAGTGGGTGTCGGTTGCGATTGGAACGTCGCTTTGGCGGGCCGCTCATTTGACTTCAGCGTTAAAAAAGTTGACCCACTTGGGCATGATACCCACGGGACAAGTCTGGATGTAGCAGCCGGAAAACCCCTCGACGTCTGCTGGTGAGGCCTCAAGTTCTATCTGCTGTTCTCAAAAAAATCGCATCTTGTTCTGGATCGGAGCAACAGGTGCAGTGTCACAGGCCGTTTCGACCATTTGCGACAGCTTTTTCAGTGTTCATGGGCGGGCGGCTTTGAACTTGTTAAACGCCACATGGCCGGTTTCGGCGGGTGCGTCACATTTTTGTCCGAATGTTGTGCAGGGTGCGGACAGGGGTTTGCGTCATGCAGGGCTTGAGTTGTGACGCATTCCCGCCTAGCGTTGGTATAGTTATCCAAAAGTTTTTTTTACATGCTCAATATATCCGACACACAGTTGGTCGTCCTGACGCAAGACAAGCGCGCTAGTCTGGCAGAACGGATCGACCGGTGGCTCCTGAACGAAGACAACGCCTGGCCTGCTGTTGATCCGCAACAGCGGTTTCAACTGCTGTCAGACATCATGACCTATGCCGAACAGGGCGGCATGCAGAGCGAACTTGATTTTGCTGTTTTTTGTCGGGCGACCATTCTTTTGCGTGCCGACTGGCAAGGCTTTGTTGAAGCCGAGCCACAGCGCACACTTCTTTTGAACAAGGATTTTACCGTGAATTCGAAATTACGCGCCTATTACAACCGCGCCGAACGTACCGCCCGCAGCCGAACCGGAAAAGGGGGGTGAGCCATGCCAGGCGGATTTGACAACGCTGTTGCCTCTGCAAACAATGCCGGTTTCCAGACCACGCCGGGGGGGCAGTTCATCGTCCTGAGTTGCGGGATGAAACAGCCCAACCCCGATTATCATCCCTGTGATGTGACAAGTTTCGAGGTCAAGGTAGAGGGCGAGAGCCCCAAGGTTTCGTGTACCGGACCGGCCAGCACCGATGCCTCTCTGACGGCGGCGCAAAAGACGCTGCTGGCGGGCAAGGACATGCTGTTGCAGATTGTGTCGGATGTGTACCGCGAAGATCGCGGCGGCGATCCGAAAAAGGTTGTTCTTGCGGGAACAACTGCGCCTGCGTGTCACCACTCCGAACATGCGTTGATCACGTTGAAGCGGGTGTCGGGGCCGGTTGCCGTGCCGCAGGAATGGAAAATGAGCACGCCCGCGCCGGTCGAGGTTCTGGCCCCCGAGGCATCGATCGGGGCGAGCTTTTTCGAGCGTTTCTGGCCTTTTGGGCGCGATGGCACGCATTTGTACGATGCCAAACTGGTAAGTTGCGGCATCCCTGCGGATGAAACGCAGGCCGGCGTGGCGCACTTGAACGCGCGTATCGAGGTATTTCGCGAAAGCAATTATAAACTGACCTTTACGGTCCCCAAACTGGCGGAGGCCAAGCTGAACGCTTCGGTCAAGCGCAATCTTCAGACACTTGACGAGACGATCGAGATTTCCGGCTCTGCCCGTGTGGCGGGGGCAGAGGTCTCTGCAAAGGGGGCTGCCACGCGCAACAGTGACGGAACGGTCACGGCCGCAAGCCTTGAGGGAGCCGCGTCGCTCGGGGGAAGCGGCATCGGGGGCAGTGTGGCCTATGACGGTGGCAGTGACGGCGGGCAGGGTGGTACGACATATTCGACCGCGCGCACAGGGGACGGTGTCATTGCGACCTATACCGAAACGCAGGTCGATGGCAGCAACCCTCAGGTAACCTATAACCAGACGCTGGACGACGTGTTGGTGCGGCGCACGACCGAAGTGACCGTAAACCCCGGCGGCACGACAGAGGTTGCCAACAGCACCGAGTTCAACTTTGACAAGGCGCAGGCGTTCAGCCTGACGTATAATGGCGACAAGGTTCCTGTGGTCGAGGTGCTGGGCGCGGTGTTGAACCTGCCCAAGACGATCTCGGACTTTGTGAAGGAAATGAAGGATTCCGTACCGACGATCGGTTGGACCGCCGAATTGGCTGTCGGTGTTCTGGAGGGGTCTGTCACCGGAAGCTGGTACCTGACCCCGAATGCTTCCGCGACCCATGACCGGATCTGGGAGGTCGGGCGCGGTTATTCGATCTCGTTCGATTGCTCGCTGGTCACGATCAGCCTGTCCATCGGGTTCGGTGTCGAATGGGTGCTGGCCAATCCGGTCTACGAAACACCGCTGATTGAAATGGTGCTCAAGGCTTCGGTGACGTTGAGTTTCAAGGTCGAGGCCAATTTCACGGTGGATTCGGGCGGCGAGGAAACGTTTTCAAACAAGCTGACAGGCGAATGCGTGCCGGACTTTGTTGTGACCGCTCAGGCAAAGGCCTCCGGGGTGGGGTTCGAGGCAACGATCAAGATCGAAACCGGCTTTGACGCCGAGTTCACATTCAAAGGCGGATTTTCCGAAGAGCCAAAGATGCCCGGAAAGATAAGTTTTCTGCCCCTGAAGGTCTCGTTTACCTATCAACTCATGACAACGGTCCAAACGATCAAATTGTTCAATTATCCTGATGAAAAGGTCACACTCTGGGAAGGGAACCTTTTTGCAAAAGAGGCAGGGGCAACAGTATAAGCCATGCAAATAGATGACACCAAAATCCGCTACATGCAGCTGACATGCCGTTCTGTGGCGTGTGAAATTCGTGTGAATGACATTCCCGTAACGAAAGCCTCCGCAGACGACGCCAAAAGCGCGTCACAGCCGATCCGGCAGTATCTGCTAAAAGGCGAGAACCGGCTTGATATTCTACTTGGGGATGAAACCGCCCCGCCACAGCAGGGCGGATTTGATGGCAGTGCGCAGGTCTCGGTGCGGGTGGCCGATTTCGTCGAAGGCGAGGATATGGGCCCTGACAAAGGGATCGAACGCGCCAGCCTGTCGCCTGCCATCGCCGACGACACCCCGAACCCCAGCCGTGTGTCGACGGTGTTTTCCTCGGCTGTCGGGGACGGGTGGTTCTGGTCGGAGGCGCCGCTGCTTGATCCGGTGGCCGCACGTCCGCAAATCGACCGTGCGATGGCCGAACTGGCACATCATTTTGCGGCGCGTGACACCGCCGCGCTGCTGCCGTTTTTCGAGCCTGCGATCCGCGACCGGAGTGCCGCCTATCCGCAAACCACGATCGAATTGCAGGTCGTTATGTTCAACATGTTGTTCGATAACATCAATTCGAAAACATGGGAGGCGATCCCCTTTGATCCGGCCAACGCGCGCTACAGGTCGGTCGCAGACGGACGCATGATCCAAGCGGTCGGGCTTGATGGTCTTCCGCTGATACGCTCGGTCACAACCACGCCGCACAACCCGTCCGAAGACAGCAATTATGTGGCCTTGATGGGATGCCTCGGGGTTCACAACGGGCAACTCAAGTTCATGACCTAAGCGTTTTCAATGCGTTGTGCGTGCCGGCATCCATTTGAAATCGTGTCCGGTTTGCTGGTCAGAAATGGCGCAATTCGTACCGGCCCAACATCAAGTCACTTGGCCTGTTGTTTTATTCAGGACCGCGGTGATCGGGCGGTATAGCCCGCCAACCTGCGGGATATTGCGTGTTTGACACCTTGTCGCAGAGGCCAAAAAATAGTCTTGCGCGGTAAAACAGAGTGTTTATTATAATCCTCATCGCATCCCGATTCCGGGGTGCTTGTTTCAGGTGCCCGAAAGGCGCCCTGTTGGAGATTAATAAATGTTTACTGCTTTCAGGAATATTGCTTTGACGGCGGCTTTGGTTTTGGCCCCACTTTCAGCCAGCGCAGCAACTTCGTCGGGGTTCTTTGATACGCCCGCTTTGAATATCACGGCAGATGACTTTGCCCAAGGTGGTGTGACGGCGGCGGCGCGCGAGAACTTTAACAACAAAACCGGCACCCTCACTTTTGCCGAAGATTTGCTTGCAACGATTTCGCTGACGGTGAACCCGTATTTGAACGCCACGTCGGGTGGCGGATTGTCGAACTCTATCTCTGTTTTTTATAGTCTCAATGCCGGTACGCAGACGCTGATCGCCTTGACGAAAACCGGTGCGGTCGGTGTTGCGACGCTTGAAAACTTTGCGTTGTCCAATGGCGACACGCTTGCCTTTATCATCAGCGGTGCGGCTGGTCGTTCGGGCAACGCGGTCACTGTGAACGTCGAGACATTCTCGGCGGCTGTTCCGCTTCCTGCGGCGGGTTTGCTTTTGCTTGCGGGTCTGGGTGGTTTCGCAGTGGTGCGCCGCCGCAACTGATCTGTCCTGATCGCGTGTTGAAAAAACCTTCGGGGCCGTCGTGGTCCCGAAGGTTTTTTTGTGACCGGTGTTCCTGCTACGGGGCATTTGGTGCAACAAGGTCAGATGCCTTTTGCTGGCATGCTTTGTGTCGATTGTCGGCCTTGGATTTATTCAGGGATTTTGGTGTCGAAATCGACCCAGCATCTTATGCCTGCGGGAATGGTGCCGCCGGGGTTTTCAAGCTCAAGGCGCACGCCAAAGGTGTTGCTGGCCGCGTCGAATATCCGGTCGATTACTGTAACACGGGCAGGATAGCGGCCATTCAGCGGTGCGACCTGCCCGACAAGATACCGGTCTGAGATCGCGATTTTGGTGTAATATTCAGGGGTTACGAACACTTCGACATGCAGGGGGTCGATCTGGGCAATTTCCACGATCTCCAATTGTTCGTGTGCGTATTCGCCGGCGGCAGACATGACGGATGTGACGATGCCATCAACGGGGCTGACAATCGTGCGCCGGTCCAGCAGCTCCTGGGCCTGCTCGAGTTCGATCTCGGCAAGTTTGCGCGCCGCGATCGCCTGCTCGACGCCAAATTCGCTGAGCACGAGTTGAATACCTGCGTCCTCTACGGCCGAGGTGGTGCCGACATTGCGGGAGGCCAGTTCGCTGGCGCGCGTAAAGGCGAGCTTGTTGCGCTCGACCTCGGCCTTGTTTGCGCGGACCTCGACATCGGATTCCATCCGCTTGCGGTACAATTCGACCTGCAACCGCTGGACGACGCTTTCAAGCTGTAGCACGGGTTCGCCTGCTTCGACGATGTCGCCGCGACCCACCAGTATCCGGTCGATGCGGCCCCTGTCGGCCGCCACGATGCCGATCATGGCTTTGGGTTGGATCACACAATCGAACGGTGCGGCGTGGCTTGTGGCGGGAAGCAGCAACAACACGAGACTGACCAGTGCTGGGCCGACAAGTGCTGGCGGGAACCTTGAGAGCATGACCGACTTTCAGTTGCAGGGCGGGTTGGCGCGATACTTGCATAGCTCGCCCTGCTGCCGCAAGAGTGGTGCATCGCCTGTCCGCGAGAGGACCCACCGGTTGCAGACCCTTGAGATATTCGAGATGGAGGCGCGGCTGCTGCGCGACGCGCCGCTTGTCGTGTCCTTGCGCCTCGCTTTTGACGGGGGTGTGTTCGACCGCCTGCTGCGGGGGCCTTTGGCGTCTGACGGGTTGGGCCTGCCTAGGGATGCGGCCGACCGGCTGATGGTGCTTTTGGGCGCAGGAGGAGTGGTTGAAAGGCACGGTGATGGCCTTGGGGGTGATCTGTGGTGTCTTAGCCCGGATTTCGCGGTCTTGTTGGGGGTGCGTGCCACATCTTTTGCCGCGCGGGTCCGCTTTGCCGCTTTGGCGTTGGCTGATCTTTTGAACCACAGCGATGACTGGTTGACGCAGCGCGCGCGATTTATGCAATCGGCGCAAACCTTCCGGTTTTTCGACTATGGTCGCGCACGGGAGACAAAGGCCGCGGCACTTGAGGATACTGCCCCTTGGGTGCGCTATGTGACAGCGTTGACAGAGCTTGAAGGCCCGGTTCTTGCGCCACATATTCCGGTGGGTGACTGCACTGACCTGTTGGAAATCGGGGGTAATACCGGTGCGATGTCACTTGCGTTGCTTGCCCTAAACGCCCGTTTGACGGCCACGGTGCTGGACCTTCCGGCGGTGTGCAAGCTTGGGGAGGCGTATGTCGCGGGGCACTCCGATGCAGAGCGGATTGCGTTTTGTGCCGCCGATGCGTCGCGCGATGACTGGCCGCGTCCGGGGGGGCGGCCTGCGCAAACGGTGCTGTTCAAGTCGGTCTTGCACGACTGGGAGACACCGGCCGCAAAAGAGATGCTGCGGCGTGCGTTCGACTATCTTCCGTCGGGAGGGCGCGTGGTTGTCTGCGAGCGCGGCACCGTCGGGGAAGAGCCTTTTTCAGGGGGCACGCCTTGTGCTGCCGACCTTGTTTTTGCAGGGTTTTACAGGCCCCCGGAGGCTTACGAACAAATGCTGGCCGGATTGGGTGCAACCCTTGGAGATCGACGCTCGTTGCGGCTTGGCATGACGTTTCACATCGTTTGGGGGACCAAGCCATGAACCGCCGTGTTGTTGCTATTTCGGGCCCGCCGGGGTCGGGCAAGACCCGCATTTCCCGCGCCGTGGGCAAGCAACTGGGCGCACAGGTGGTCGAATATGACCGGTACGAGCAACAGACGCGGCGCTCTGCGGCCGACATCGAGGACTGGCTGCGCCGTGGCGCGCCCTATGATGAAATTGCGGTCCCCGGCATGGCCGCAGCGATCGCGCAGGCACCGGGTCTTGTGATCCTTGATACACCTTTGGGGGGCGGGCAAGCGGCGCAAATCGGGCCTGTTGATGCGCTTGTCTGGATCGATTGTCCGGCGGATATCGCTCTGGCGCGCAAGATTGCCCAGTTGGCGGGCACAGTCACCCCCGAGCAAGCCGCAGGGTTCACGCAGTGGCTTGGGGGGTACCTTGCAGCTTACGAAAAAATCGTGCGACCGGCTTGCGAGATACAAGTGCTTCGGGTGCGCCCGGGTGCGAATCTGATCGTGGATGCGACGCGTCCGGCAGATGCTGTCCAAAGCGCGGTTGCGGCATTTATTTCAAAGCTTTATCGGGACTGATTTTCATTAAGGCTCAGACAATATTCGTTGCAAAAAGTGTGATTTTGCGACAAGTGTAGACAATCACAACTGTTAATTATCGACAGTTTGCCGCCCGCGTCCAAAAGGGGAAACCTTAGGACGTTGGGATGATTTATTTTTTGGAGGAAATATCGTGTCTGCCCCATTTGGAAAACTGCTCCCCGGCCATCTTCCCAAACTTCCGATAAACAGAAGAATCAGATCCCGACTAAGGCGGCAGGACCGCAAGCGTTTTTCCGCACTTGAAAATGCAGCCCGTAAATTGATGCTTGATCCGCTCGAGCAGCGGGTTCTTTTGAACGCTGATGTGCTGGCGCTTGATCTTGCGACGGTCTACGCGGACCAGCGCGACAGCGACCTTCTGGTGCGTCTGCATCAGGAGAACCTCGATCTCACGGATGGCTCGGCCACTGTGCAGCGGGTCCAGATTATTGATCGTCAGGGTGGGGCAGTCCTGGCGTTCGGTGATCTGGCCGATATCTCTGCAGTTTCGATCGTTGGCGGCACGGGCAACGATCAGGTTACATTCGACGCGCTCAGTTTTGGCGAAACGGCACCCTTCAGCTTCTCCATGGCAGGCGGAGAAGGTATTGATCGGTTGACCTTTGGCACACAGCGCAGCACCTTCTGGACCGTTAATGACCTGAATGCGGGATTTGCCCACGATAACGCCGTCACCCTCAGCTTTGACGGCGTGGAGTGGCTTACGGGGTCGGACGGCAACGAGGACACCTTTGTCATCACCGAAAGCGGCAGCTTGTCGGGGGGGCTTGATGGCGGCGCGCTGGGCTTTGACACGATGATCTTTGATGGCGGGTCTTTTGACACCGTCACCTACCGCGCGACGGATGCCACTTCGGGCTTTTACGAGCGCGACGCGGATTCGCTGTTTTTCACCGGTCTTGAGCCGATTTACGACAATCTTGACGTCAACCACCGTATCATCGACATCAGCCCCGAGTCCGATTCCGACACCGGCCCCACGACCGCGATTTTGCGGGTTGGAACCGGTTTTGACTTCGAGATCGTAAGCGCGACCACGCCCGACGTGTCATTCGAGAGTGCCTTGTTCTCGGCTCCAAACGAGTCCCTGACCATCACAAGCGATCGTAATGCCGCAAAAGTAGCAGGGGTTCTTGACCGCTACGTGACGCTTGACATCGACGGGTTGAGCACGAATTTCACCGGCGATCTGATTGTCGAAACCGAAGTGATCAACGTGAATGCCGATCTCGGCTCTGTTGGTGACCGGCTGTCGAGCGTGACTTTGCGCGCCTCTGACAGTGGCGCATCAAACGGGCTTTGGGGCAATCTGTCCGGTGTGACGACAGCTACGACGGCTGTGACCGTGAATGCAAATGTCTATGCCACAGGGAATGTCGAGTTTTCGGCAACCGCCTCGCGCAGCCCGACCACATTGCAGGATTTTGCCGGTGACGTATTACAGGGTGTTTTGCCGGACGCGTTTTTTGATAGCGGCTATTTTGACGGGCTTGCCGCCGTCGAGGGGGTGGTTGGTGTGTTGCCGCCAACCCAGTCGCCGCTGCAAATTCCGACACTCAGCGCCAGCACGATCGTCAGAAACGGTGTGACGATCGACATTACCACCGGAAATCTGACGGTGTCGGCTGCCACGCAACTTGACGTGAACGTCACCGGCGAGAATTCCCTGTTCGGAAGCCAGCTGACCTTTGCCGAAAACGACACCAGAGCCGAAATCGAAGACGGCGTAACCGTCAGCGTTGGCGGCCTCGTCGAGATCGCGGCGACGGACACGACGAACATCGACATCACGCTTGATTTTGACGATTCCACTTTGATGACTTTGCCCGAAGATTTCGGGACGGACACAAAACAGGCGTCCGGTTTTGGTATTGCGGCGTCGATCCTGACGCTCGACCGCGACACACAGGCGCTTGTCGGGTCGGGCACGGTCACATCGGCCGGATTGACCGTGACTGCGGTAAATGCGGGTGCCGTGGTTAATA
>JBLHUT010000123.1:0-10070 GCA_047629975.1 Paracoccaceae bacterium | reverse complement strand
GATATCTTCCTCGCCGCCTTCGATGACATCCCGGATCCCCGTGCCGACAACGCGCGGCACGACCGTTGCGAACTGCCGGGATGGCAGACTTCGGTCGCGCAAAAGAACATGTTTTCAGAGACTTACTGAAGCTCGGGCATTCCATCACGTCACATGATATCTTCTCAACGGTGTTTCGGATGATCGACCCGAAGGCTCTGGATGCGGCCTTCGGTCGGGTTCTGGCGCAAATCGCGGTGCTGCCCGGCGATGGTGACGTGATCGCAATCGACGGCAAGGGGCTGCGGGGCGCGCGCGACAAAGGGCAGAGCGCGGACCCGGATGATGGTCCCGGCCTATGCCGCCCGGTTGCGCCTGACGCTGGCCACGGTGGCGGCCGACCATGGCGGCGAATTGGAGGCGATGCCCGAAGTGCTCGGTCTGATCGTGCTCAAGGGCAAGGTCGTGACGGCGGATGCCCCATACTGTAATCGCCGCACGGTTGCAGCAATCACCGGAGGCGGCGGCGACCTTTGCGTGGCACTGAAAGCCAACCGGGACTCGCTGCTGTTCGATGCCCGCTTCTGTTTCCGCAAGGTTCCGCCAGATCATCCGGTCGCGCATCACGAGGAGGCCGGGCATGGCCGCAAGGAGGTCTTCACCGGCACGGTGGTTTCCGCTAAGGGTCTGGCGGGTCAACATTAATTTCCAATCCTGCAGGCCTTCGGGCGGATCGGGTCCCGCCGGGAAACCGATGGAAAAGTGCAGACCGGAACGCGCCATTTCGCCCTGTCCCGGGTGCCTGCGCCCGAGGTCTTCATGGCCACCGTCCGCGCACATTGAAAGATCGAACACGCCTTGAATTGGCAACTTGATGTTTCGTTCAGGGAAGATACCGCCCGCAACTGCAAGGACAATGGTCCCACCAACATCGCCATCCTGCGCCGCGGCGCTCTCGATCCCGCCCGCCGTGACATCTCCAAAGGCTCGCTCTCGATCAACCTAAAGCGAGCCGGGTGGAGCGATGCGTTTCTTCTCAGCCTTCTCAAACAGTTAGAAAGCACTTAAGCCAAACGCGATTGCCCTGTTGATGGAGTGGGCGGTTAATTGGCACAGCGAGAAATCTATTCTCGGCAATATCAACAAGGCTTGCACCGAGGGACGACCTGAATGGACGACGACTGATTTTTCTGGGATGTCCTTAAATCCTACAATCCGTTTACAGCTTGCCGAAGCCTTAGTTTATGAAGCCAAGGATGAAAAGGGAAAGGCTACCCATCGGGCCTGGTTCAAATCCATCGATGGTGGAGAAGCCATAGGCAACGTCATGTCTGAGTGCTGGCCATGAGAATGAAGCTCTGATGTAGTTCATGATCGGTAGCGTGGAAAGGGCGTTGGGGCTGGAAGTCGAAGCGTAGAACTTGGTATCGTCTTGGCATGCTTGATCGGCTGACGGGACAAACTAGGCCGACTTGGCTGTCCGTTACGGCATATCCCGGGAAAAGCACAGGTACTGGCCTGGGCATAACTATGTCCTGACAGGTGGGCCGCTCTTTCCACCACTTACGCAGTAAGTCCAGACTATCCGATGGCAGCATGACGTTGCGATCCTTACGCCCCTTTGCTTGCACAATCCGGATGATCTTCTGAGCGCTGTCGATATCGCCAAGCTTCAAATGCACGAGCTCGTCCGAACCCACAGGCCAACGACAGCATCACCAGCGGCGCCTTGATCGGCTCCCTCAAGCTAAAAATCTCGGCCACCAAGTGGTGGGGCCGCAGTGTCAACCGGAACAGGCACTTCACCCCTGTCATGGTTTGATTGCCGGTGCAGATGCTCGTCCCGCTCTCGACCAGATGTTGTTGGAAATACTTCACATCGTCCGGCGCGGCAGTCTCTGGCGAGCGCCCGGACATATCCGCGATCATGCCCGCACGAAGGGGCGTCATTGGTGTCGATTGTTGAATGTTCATGGGAAATCCCTCTGTCAATCGAGGCAAAATCACCTCGACCATTAGCACACACCCGTCACCTCAAATCGCGAAAAAAATCCAAGCTCAGCGCAACGCCAAAAACAAGCGCCCTTTCGCGGAGCGATTTAGTGCGTGCGCCCGCTTTGACCGATGTTGCGCTTTCGGCAAATGTCCGCCTTAGCGGTCGTGGCTCACAACTGTTCAGAATAGCTTTTGATCCATTCTTGTCGCAAACGATCTTCGCTCCCCAACATGAAGCGTACAAGGTGCCGCTTAACGGTGTAGCGGCCGCTTTGTTACAAAAGTTTAAAGAAACCAACACAAAAGTGAAGCGGTGGTCGCATAGCCATGTCCCAACACAAGGGGGCTACAATGCTGCGATTTGATAAAGTCACAAAGACCTTTAGCACGAACACAGCCGTTGATGCGGCGAGCTTCATTGTCGATAAACCCATGATGATCGGTATTATCGGGCGCTCTGGCGCGGGTAAGTCGACGCTTCTACGGATGTTGAACCGGCTGACGGACACATCTTCTGGCGAGATTTCGTTTGACGGGATGGATGTGACGGCTTTGCGGGGTGCGGCCAAACGTAATTGGCAATCGCAATGCGCCATGATTTTTCAACAATTCAACCTCGTGCCTCGTATGGACGTTGTGTCAAACGTCCTGCACGGGACATTGAACAGGCGGTCAACGGTGTCGACCTTGTTCAACCTTTATCCCGACGAGGACATCCACCGCGCGATCGACATACTTGAGCGGCTCGGGATTGCAGAGCATGCACCAAAGCGCGCCGAGGCTCTGTCGGGTGGCCAGCAACAGCGCGTCGCCATTGCACGGGCCTTGATGCAGGACCCGCGGATCATTCTGGCGGATGAGCCGATAGCCTCTCTTGATCCGATGAACGCACAGGTCGTGATGCAATCGCTGCGCGATATTCACGAACAAGACGGTCGAATGGTTATTGCCAACTTGCATACGCTGGACACCGCACGCCGCTATTGTGACCGCGTCATTGGCATGCGGGACGGCAAGATAGTCTTTGATGGACCGCCCGAGCAACTGACCACCGGTGCCGCAAGAGAAATCTACGGTGCGGACGCAAGCTTTTCCGAAGCCACCACCTCAACCCAGATCGAGACATCCGCGTCGGCCGCGAAACCGCTGGCCGCCATTGCCGCACAGTAGCCCATAACGATTTTCCCCGCACCCCACTGCGGGGTGCATCAATCAAGAGAGACTACAGATGAAAAAGACGATCACACTTGCCCTTTTGACCACGGCGTTGGCAAGCGCATCACTGGCCGACGGTCATGCGATCGACGAATTCCGTATTGGTATTCTGGGGGGCGAAAACGCTCAAGACCGTATGAACAGCAATGAATGCCTACGCAGCACAATCGAAGACGCTCTTGGGGTGCCGACACGGCTGTTTGCACCTGCGGACTACAACGGTGTCATACAAGGCCTTTTGGGTGGCACGATTGATTTGTCGTTGATGGGTCCATCTTCTTATGCGGCGGTGTATATCGCCGATGAAACGGCTGTGTCGCCGATCCTTGTTAAGGTGAATGTCGATGGCAGCACCGGGTATTATTCTATCGGTTTCGCCCGCATCGACAGCGGTGTGGCTTCGCTTCAGGATATGCAGGACAAGGTTTTTGGTTTTGGTGACCCCAATTCAACATCAGGTTATCTGATCCCCTCTGTCGAGATTCCTGACCTGATCAATGCGTCCATGGAAAGCGGCGATTATTTCGGTGAGGTCAAATTCACCGGTGGTCATGAACAGACCATCGTGGCCGTCAACAACGGCGACGTGGACGGTGGCGTGACCTGGACCGACGGCCAAGGCAACTGGGAAGACGGGTATACCTTCGGCGCGCTGCGCAAGGCGGTGGATGCCGGTTTGGTTGATATGAACGATATGGTTGAAATCTGGCGCTCGAAACTGATCCCGGGCGAACCAGTCGTGCTGCGCAACGCCCTGCCTGATGACGTGCGCGCAACCGTAACCGACATCATCGACACCATGGGCGAAACTGATCCTGATTGTGCGGCAGCCCTTGCGGGTGGCGAAGTCAGCGGGTTCGATCCTATTACCCATGATGCCTATACCTCGATTGTTGCCGCCCGTTTGGCAAAATCAAATTAGATCAAATAATTTTATAACGCCTGCTGGCTCCGGAGCTTCCGGGGCCAGTTATTTATGGGGGGCACAGCATGGCAGATGAAACAGTAAGTGGCAGGAATGATGTCACGCCGGGTGACGCCTATCTTGCGCAGGTCAAGACCAAGCGGTTGATGAACTTTATCATGCTCGTGATCTTTCTGGCCTTGCTGGTGTCGGGTTTCTACACCGCAGACAGCCGCAATGCAGGTGGGTTTTGGGACGGGCTTTCCAATATCTTCGATTTTCCGGCCGCCATGTTCGGCGAAGCCATTGAACGTGCGCCTTTGATGCCCGGCTATCTGGTCAAATACTTTCCGTCCTTGATTGAAACCGTCAACATTGCCGCCGCAGCGACCCTCGTTGGCGCTTTGCTGGGGCTGTTGATGTCCCTGCTTGTGACACGCGGCCTTGGACCCGTCCCGTGGCTTGTGAGCCCGCTGCGACGTGTGCTTGATGTTTTGCGTGCTATCCCTGAAATCGTCATCGCGTTGGTGCTGATCTTTATGCTGGGCGGCGGGCCTGTGCCTGCGATGATCGCTATTGCACTGCATACGATAGGTGCCTTGGGCAAGCTATTTTCCGAGGTCAATGAAAACGCATCCCTCAAGCCTGTTGAGGGGCTGTCTTCTGTCGGGGCCAATTGGACACAGCGCATGTGGCTGGGGGTAATTCCGCAGGTCGCACCGAACTATCTGAGCTATGCGCTGCTGAGATTCGAGATCAACATCCGCGCCTCGGCCATTCTGGGCTTCGTTGGCGCGGGCGGTATTGGTTATGACCTGCGCAACACGATGAGCTGGGGCGTGGGCAAATACGACGAAGCTGCCGCGATTTTTATCCTGCTGTTTTTGACGATCGTCGTCGTGGATCAGCTCTCAAGCCTTTTGCGCAACCGGCTGACGCATGGCGCAGCAAACACACAGGTGACCACATGAACACCGCACTCTTGCAAACAGCGACCGTCGCACAATTCAGCCGTAGAAAGCGCATCAAAATCGCGGTGCCTTTGGTCATTCTGGCTTATTTTGTCTATATTTTTGTATCCTTCGACGTGGCGGGCCTCAGCGAGCGGATCAACGTAAACAATGCCCGTACGCTTGTGTCTGACAGCTACAGCTACAAGACCCATGTCGCGCAAGACAATCGTGACGGGTCGATTGCCATTTCGGTCGAAGGCGAACGCAAAGGGGAATACTCCCAAGGCACCGCACCCGATTGGGTCAGCTTAGGCGATACCACGGTGGTTGATCTGGGGCGCGGTCATGTCATCACATTCGGCGCGCAAGTCAGTTACGACATTCCGGGCTATGGATTGGTCACCGCACGTCCCGACGGCACAGGCGTCAATGCGGTGTTTCCGAGCGGTGATTTGCCCGATTTCATAAATGCATCCAAAAACCGGGTGATGATCGCGACGGATGCGGGGCGGTTTACCATCACCCGCGCGCGTGCCGAAGTGTTCAAATACAGCTTTGGGTGGGAGCTATTCTTTTTCACCCTCGACAGCCCGTACTATGGCATGGGGCCAGCCCAGCTGGCGGCAAAGGCATTCAGCGCAGAAGCGGGTGCCATCTGGCAAGAGTTCTGGACCAACAAGATGTGGCGGCATGGTGACGTGTTCTGGGCGCTGTTTGAGACGCTGCTGATGGCGTTCTTGGGCACCTTTGGCGCGGCCATCGTCGCATTGCCACTGGCCTTTCTAGCGGCACGGAATTTTACCCCGTTGGGGGCTTTGCGCTTTACGGCACGGCGATTGTTCGACTTTCTGCGCGGTGTCGACGGACTAATCTGGACCATCGTGCTTAGCCGCGCCTTTGGCCCGGGACCGCTGACAGGCGCGCTTGCCATTTTACTGACAGACACGGGCACCTTTGGAAAAATGTTCTCCGAGGCGCTGGAAAATGTCGACGAAAAGCAAATCGAAGGTGTCGCGTCCACGGGTGCCAAGCCAGCGCAACGCTATCGCTTTGGCGTGTTCCCGCAAGTGATGCCGGTCTTGTTGAGCCAAGTCCTGTACTATCTTGAATCCAATACCCGGTCTGCGACGATTATTGGCGCGATCACGGGCGGCGGGATCGGCCTGCTGTTGACCCAAGCGATTGCGACCCAGAAGGACTGGGAAGAAGTGACCTATTACATCGTCCTGATCATCTTGCTGGTGATGGCGATGGACACGTTGTCCGGTTGGCTGCGGCGCAGGTTGATCAAAGGTGATGAGGGGGGGCACTGATGGCGCGACTAACCGCTGACACACCCTTTCTGCACCCTGATTGCGAGGTGAACGATGCAACCTTCGGCGCTTTCGTCGAAATCGGACGTGGCACGAGGTTGGCGCATAGCCACTTCAACGACTACGCTTATTGCGACCGGTGCTGTGACATTGCCAATGCCTCCGTGGGCAAGTTCGCCAACATCGCCGCTTTCGTGCGGATCGGTGCCACAGACCACCCGATGGACAAAGCCAGCCTACATCATTTTCACTATCGGTCAGGCGATTACTTTGACGATGCAGGTCACGATGACAACTGGTTCGCCCACAGACGCACGCGACGTGCGGTCATTGGACATGATACATGGTTGGGGCACGGCTCGCAGGTCAGGCCAGAGGTAACGATCGGCCATGGCGCTGTTGTTGCGGGTGGTGCTGTCGTGACCAAGGATGTCCCACCCTATATGATCGTAGCCGGGATTCCTGCTGTACCACTGCGGGCGCGCTTTACCCCTCATATTGCAGATCGGCTCATGACTTTGGCGTGGTGGGACTGGCCTCATGACGCGTTGCGGACTGCGCTCAGGGATTTCCGCATCCTCAAGGCAGAGGCATTTCTGGAGCGCTACGAAGGGGCGGCGAAGGGTCCAAAAGCGTGACTTTGTCTGTGGCAAACCAAGGACACCCGACTTTAACGGAATGGCCATCGGGGTCCGCATTCACGCTGATTGTGCGCAAAATTGGCCCATGTTCAGCGATCCGCAGATGAAACGCTTGCGTAGCGGTCGCAAGCTTTGCCTTCACGCGCGTCGAAGCCCGCGTGTCGTCGGCCACACCAGATTGCGCCAAGGCCGCAGTGACGGAAAGATCGTGGTGCAAATGTGCCAGCATGTCGGGGGAATTGTTCGGCAGGGAATACACTGCGAAACAGAGCTACAGGCGTGTTTTCAGCTAACGACAGGCTTTCATAAACGTGAACGACCGCTCCGGCTTCAAGATGCAGCGCGTCGGCTTCGGATGCGTGCGCCGTGCGGGTTTCCAGCAGCAGAACGTCCTTGACGGGTGTGCGTCCTGCAGCCGTCAGGTTTTGGTGAAACCGAACGCGGCGACTTATAGGATAATCAGTCGGCGTCATGGCGACAAAAACGCCAGCCCCGCGCCGTGCATGCACAATAGCTGCATCCGCCAAAGCCCCCAAAGCTTGTCGCACCGTATGGCGGTTGACCCCAAAGCGCGCGGCAAGAACGGCTTCAGTCGGCAGCTTGCCATCTTGGGCATACAGGCCCTCAGAAATGTCGCCCCGTAAAGATGCGGCGATGGCTTCCCAGATCGGCGTACGCTGGGTCAGCAAAATGGGACCATGTTCAAGCGCTCCTGCACATGCTCCAGATCATCGGGCAATGGACGGACAAGTACGGAAAGGCCCCGTCCGATGCTGACGTGGATGTAATTTTAAGATCTTTGGGCCTATGAACGAAACCGTTGCAGCTGACTATGCAGACCTGATCCCCGGTATGACCGAAACGAGAGCTGACCTGCGCGGGCGCGGCATGAATATCGGGTCGACGACTGGATATACGCGTTGAATTATGCAGCACGTCCTTCCCGTGGCGGCGCAAGGCTTTTGCCGCGACAATCTGGTCTGTTCTGATGATTTGGCCGAAGGCCGCCCCGGCCCTTTGGTGGTATATAAATGCATGATTGGTTTGGCGGTCTTCCCGCCGGGTACGCTCCTTGAGATCGACGATACTGCAACCGGAATTGCACAGGGCGCATCAGCCGGCTGTGTGACGGTCGGGTTGGCCCTGTCAGGGAATGCTGTGGGAAAAACTCTGGAAGAGTTGGCTATGATGTCAGACTCCGAGATCGCGACACTGCGAGACCATGCGACACAGCTACCCAAGGATGCGGGCGCAGATCATGTGATCGACGCCATCCGCGATTTGCCTGAGCTGGTCACCCAGCTTTCGCTCATTGCCTTGGTTTGCGAGCCCGTCGTTGACGGGTTTGAGGGAGTTTCTCCATGGATAGTACGATTGAGTTTCTCACGGATGGTGGCGGTGGTCGGCGTAGATGTCGTCGCTGACCGGAAGAGGTGAAGGCGCGGAGTGTGGCTGAGACGCTTGTTGAGGGTACGACGGTTGACGGCGTGGCCCGACGTCACGGGATGTTGCCTGAGCACCTTTTCTGAATGGCGGCGGATGGCGCGCGAGGGCAAGCCGGTTTTACCCGATCTGGACGGCATGACCTTCGTGCCCGTGGCGCCAGAAGAGCCGGTTGGTACCATTCCGGACCCAGTTGATCCTGATACGACGATGGGCGCGCTGGATGTTTTACATGGCGATGTGACGATCCGCTTGGCCGCGGATACGGCCGCCGTGCGCATTGCCGAGATCATGGCTAGCGCTGTGCTCCACCCGTCGCACGGGGTGCAGATATTTGTGGCGCCCAAGCCTGTAGACTCCCGCAAAGGGCGCAATGGTTTGGCGGCTCCGGTCCAGAGCCATCTCCAACAGAAGCCGTTTGACGGGGCGGTCTATGTGTTCCGCGCTAAACGGGCGGATCGTCTCAAGATGATCCCTCTCTCGGGACATTGTTGCACAATACCCTGCCAGTCAGTGGGTGGGGCGGCACCGGCCTTGTCATGGCTTGCAAGCGGCTGGAGCAGAATGTGTTCAAATGGCCCGCAATCAAAGACGGTGCTTTGCGGCTTGATCCGGCGCAATTTGAAGCGCTTTTTGCGGGTCTCGATTGGTGGCGCGTAACTGCATTGAAAACCCGTCCACCAGCTGCGGCAGAGTGACTCGGGTGGTGTTTTGGACCGGTGTATCGCGGCGGATTTTGATAAGAAAAGCGCATGACTTTCCTTGCTGATCTTCGTGATGATATCGGCGCGCTCAAGGCCATTATCATGGCCTCGCAGGCGAAGATGGTTGACCAGGATGGCATCATCGAGCGCTAGGAAGACCGCATCATTCAGCTGGAAAAGCTGCTGGCTGACTTCAAACGCGCACTCTACGGCGCGAAGTCCGAGAAGGGCCATTTATTAACCGGCAGGCGATTGCGTAGCAATCTGCCGAGCGGGCAGATCAATTCCACCTCGCGCTCGAAGACGTCAGTGAGCGGCTGGATATCGTACCTGCGCAGTTCCGTGTCATCGCCACACGCCGACCCAAGGATGCATGCCGCTCGTGCGAGGCTGGCATCATCCAAGCGCCCGCAAAGCTGCGCCTGATCGAAGGCGGCTTGCCGACCGAGGCGACTATCGCGCGCGTGATCGTCTCCAAATACGCCGACCACCTGCCGTTGTACCGCCAAAGCCGGATCTATGCACGGCAGGGCGTTGATATCGACCGTTCCACTTTGACTTTCTGGGTCGGGAAAACCGCCCACGAGCTAAATCCTGTCCATGACGCGTCACTGGCGCATCTCAAACGATCGACAAAGCTCTTCATGCCCTCCCGGCAGATTGCTACGCAATCGCCTGCCGTGTAACAGACGAGACGCCCGCCCCGGTCCTCGATCAGGGGCGGGGTAAGGTCAAGAAGGGGTGCTTCTGGGCGCTCGCGCGTGATGATCGCGCCTCGAATGGGCCGGAGCCACCCGGTGTGGTTTTACCTATGCGCCGGAACGGTCGGGCAAATACGCGTCACAGATATTGCAGGGCTTTGAGGGCATCCTGCAAGTAGACGGCTATGCCGGATACAATCGGGTGCCCGATCTGCGGGATAA
>JBLHUT010000122.1:0-10153 GCA_047629975.1 Paracoccaceae bacterium | reverse complement strand
ATGCCAAATACAAAGAAACCAGCCTCGGCGGGCTGGCAGTAAATGTTCCCAATTGCTGATCCCTTGAGTACATTGCGATCAAATCTGCCCACGCTCCTGTTTCCAGTTGCACCCGGCGACGAGGCTTGGTGAAATGCACCCGAGCCAAAGCAAACCGTCCCCTTGTGGCCGCGAAACCCTTCAGAACCGGAGCCTCCCATGGCCTATACCTATAATGACCAGAACATTTTCGCAAAAATCCTGCGCGGTGAAATTCCGAACCAGACCGTCCTTGAAACCGCGCACACGCTTGCCTTCAATGACATCTACGCACAGGCACCGGTGCATGTTCTGGTGATCCCCAAAGGGGCATACGTCAATTATGACCACTTCGCGACAGAAGCCAGCGACGCAGAAATTCTTGATTACACGCGGGCAATCGCCACAATCTGCAAACAGACCGGAGTTTCTCCGGGGGATGGAAACCTTGGCTTTCGCCTGATTTCCAATGCAGGCGAGGCCGCCATTCAGGAAGTCCCCCACCTGCACGTCCATGTGCTAGGCGGGCGGATACTGGGGCGGATGCTGGCCAAACATCCCGACTGAACGATCGGTTTCCGACCGCACCGCGCAAGCGGTGCCACCGCCCGTCGCGGCCACGCCCCTGATCACAAGGCCCACAGCCCTGCCGCGACGGGCATCCCCCCTGTCGTTGTCTCTGTCCCTGTCGCAGACAAAGCCCGCCAAAACCTGCGTGCCGCCGCGGGGGTGATCAGTATCCTCGGGCGCGATCAACCAGATGCAAGAAGGACAGTCCTGCCTCTCCGCGCCCGATATTCTCGGCAATGACCCGCGCCGCGCTCGACGGGCGGGTTTCCGACGCAATATGCGGTGTGATCGTAACATTCGGATTGGCCCAGAAAGGGTGCTTGCCTGGCAAAGGCTCCTCGCGAAACACATCCAGCGTCGCATGCGCGACATGCCCTGAATCCAACCCCGCAAGCAACGCATCATCGTCAATCAAAGGTCCCCGCCCGGGATTCACGATCACAACTCCGGCAGGCATCATCGCAAGGGCCTTTTCATCGATAATATTGGTCGTCTGGGCCGTTAAAGGAAGAAGCAGTACCAGAATTTCCGAAGTCCCCAACGCCTGTTCCAAGCCACTTTGTCCACTCAAACAGGTGATCCCGTCGATCTGTTTCGGCGTCCGGCTCCATCCGGTTACCGCAAACCCCAGCGACGCCAGCATAAGCCCACACGCTCGCCCCAGCGCCCCAAGGCCCAGAATAGTGACCCGACGGTCACCAGCCAGCGGCGGAACATGATGCAGATCGTCCCATTCTCCGGCTTTGCGAATATGCACATCCATTCCAAGGTGATGACGCAGGACATGCCCTGTCACCCATTCGATCATCCCCTGCGTCAGCCCCTTGTCCACCATCCGCGCAAATGGCTGGGTCAGCGTTTGATTGCCAACGGCATCTTCTACCCCCGCCCAAAGGTTCAGCACCGCCTTGGTGCTCAGATAGGGCGTAAAATCCTGAACCGCGCTGTTAGGAGCATAGATAATATAATCCACCGTCTCAGGAGGGCCAAGGTCGGGACCAAGCTCTGCCGCGATCCCGGCCTCCTCGAAGGCTTTGCGCAACGGGGCTTCGTATTCTGCCCAGCTGTCAGGCCGGGCTGCAAAAAGAACGCGGATACTCATCTGGTCTTTCCTCTTGGTCTATGGACATGGGCGGATTGCACCAGTCCGAATGCCACCAACAGCACCAGCATCGCCGAGCCGCCATAACTCACCAGTGGCAACGGCACGCCAACCACAGGTGCAAGTCCCATCACCATCGACATATTCACCGCAAAGAAAAAGAAGAATGTACCCGATATTCCCAAAATCAGCAGCGATGAGAAACGGTCCTTGTTCTGAATGGCCGACGCAACGCACAACACGATCAGTACCGCATAAAGCACCAATAGGGAAATCGCCCCGACAAACCCGAACTCTTCGGCGAGTGTCGTAAAGATAAAGTCGGTGTGCTTTTCGGGCAGGAAATTCAGCCGCGACTGGGTGCCTTGCATAAAGCCCCGCCCCGTCCATCCCCCCGAACCAAGCGCGATCTTGGACTGTGTGATGTGATACCCTGCCCCCAACGGATCATTGTCGGGGTTCAGAAATGTGTCGATCCGGCGAAACTGGTAATCCTTGATCAGCTGCCACGGTGCTCCCCGGCTGGCAAAAACCGCCGCCACAAGCCCCACCCCCGAACCGATTACGCCGACGAAATAGGCCCAGTGGACGCCGGCTGCGAACATCACCAGCCCGCCTCCCGCCACCAACAGGATCGCGGTGCCAAGATCGGGCTGGCGCAAGACCAGAAACGTCGGCAACAAAATCATGAATACCGGAACAATCACCCAGAATATCCGCGACACCTTTTTGATGTCCAACCAGTCATAATAGGCCGCCAACAGCATCACCGAAGTAATTTTGCACAGCTCGGACGGCTGCAACCGCATAAAGCCAAGGTCGATCCACCGTTGCGCGCCCATCCCCGTGACACCGAAAAACTCGACCACAAGCAAAAGCACCACCGAACCGGCATAGGCAAGCGCCGCAAGGTTGCGCCAGAAGTAGATCGGCACCATCGCCACACCGAACATCAGCACCATGCCCAGCGCGAAACGCTTCATCTGGGGTTCGGCCCATTGACCCAGCTCGCCACCGGCAACCGAGTACAGCATGACAAAACCGACGCTCGCAATCGCACTCAGCACCAGAATAATCGCCCAGTTCATGTGCAGCACCTTGCGAAATCCGCTTGGTACGGTTTTGAGATTGTATTCAAGATAGCTCATGCGCGGTCACTGCGCGGTACAGGGCGGATTACATTTTCTCCATCGTAAAGCAGCAACTCCTGTTGGCGTTGCTCGATCTGTCGATGCTGGGACTCGGGATAGGCGTCAAGGGGCGGCAACCCGCCATACTCGGCCTGCAACAGGATATCGCGCGCAACAGGCGCCGCCGCCGCCGACCCGCCGCCGCCATGCTCGACAACCACCGACACCGCATATTTTGGATTGTCGAACGGCGCATAGCCGACAAAAAGCGCGTGATCACGCTGCTCCCACGGAACGTCCTCGTTGCGCACCACAACCGAGCGGACCTGCGAGGTGCCGGTTTTGCCGGCCATCCGCTTGTCCTCGGCCAGAATACGGCTGCTGTATGCGGTGCCACCACGGTGGTTGGCCACCGCATACATCGCCTTGCGCACCTGACCCAGTGTCGTCGGCCCCAACCCAAGAGAGCCTGAATTAACCACCGGCTGCTCGATCCCTTCGATCGACTTGACCAACCGCGGTGACACACCCGTCCCCGTGGCCAGCCGCGCCGTCATCACGGCAAGCTGCAACGGAGACGCCAGCACAAAGCCCTGCCCGATAGAGGCGTTCAGGCTATCGCCCACCACCCAGTCCTGTTTGTAACGGCGGAACTTCCAATCCTTGTCAGGTGCCAGCCCTTCGGCCACCGCAGACAACGGAATATCGAACCGTGTCCCCAAACCCAGCTTTCGGGCCATCGCACTGATCCGTTCGATGCCCGCGCGCTGCGCCAGTTCGTAATAATAGACGTCGCACGATTGCTTGAGGCTGTCATGCATATCGATCCAGCCGTGCCCGCCCCGTTTCCAGCAATGAAACCGCCGGCCGCCTACCTCGGTGTGACCCGGGCAATACACTGTCTCGCCGGCGGTGATCACGCCCCCTTCGACCGCCGCAAGCGCCGTGACCATCTTGAAGGTGGAACCGGGCGGATACAGGCCCTGCACCGTTTTATTGGCCAACGGGCGATAAATATTCTCTGTGAGGCTGCTGTAGTCCGTCTGGCTGATGCCGCGCACAAATTTGTTCGGATCATACGAAGGCGCCGACCCCATCGCCAACAGATCACCGGTTTGCACATCCATGACCACCGCTGCGGCGCTTTCGCCCGCCAGACGCGCCTGCACAAAGTTTTGCAGACCCGCATCGATGGTCAGTTGCAGATCCGCCCCCGCCGCCCCTTCGCGGCGGTCAAGCTCGCGCATCACACGGCCCCTTGCATTGACCTCGACCCGCTTGTTACCCGCCGCCCCCCGCAGCACGCCCTCCATCTTTGCCTCGACACCGACACGACCGATCTGGAACCGCGGGGTCAGCAGCAACGGATCGGGCTTTTCGATCTGGCTGAGATAATAGTCACTGACCGGCCCGACATACCCGACAAGATGCGCAAAATCCTGATCGCGCGGATACCGGCGCGATAATCCGACCTCGGGGGACACCCCGGGCAACGCCGGCCCGTTCACCGCCACCTCGGCCAGATCATCCCAACTCAGCCGGTCCGCCACCGTCACAGCCACTCCGGGGTTGGCACGCAGCACCTCGGCGCGGGCCTTTTCGATCTCGGCATCCGTCAGCCCGATCAAGGCCCGCAATCGCATAAAGGTCGCATCAAGATCGTCCACATCCGCCCGCTTGATGACAATCCTGTAGGTCTGTTCGTTCTGCGCAATCGGCACGCCGTTGCGATCAAAGATCAAGCCACGCACGGGCGGCAACAGATCGTACCGGATGCGGTTGTCTTCGGCCAAAAGCCGGAACCGGTCGGCCTGATCAACCCCGAGATACCGCATGCGCGCCGCCAGAACGCCCATAACGCCAACCTGCACCGCCCCGATAAAAAGGCCACGCCGCGTGATCAGACGCGCACTCTCTTCGGTTTCTTTTACGGGTCGTTTCACAGGCGCGCTCCCAATGCTGTGACCTCTTCGGGCGAGGCCTTGCGCACGTCAAAGACAAGATACGACACCCCGACCACCAAAGGGTAGATCAGCGTCGTAAAAAATCCACGTAGCACCGACAGCCCCAACGGCGGCCGGTCGACAACCAACAACGCAAGAACCAGATGATTGGCCGTCACCATCGCAACAATCACCCCTGTCACCAGTGTCCACTCCAGAATGAACGGCATTCCCCGGCTCAGATCCTGCCGCGCGCGCAAAAACTCGGACCCCAGCAACATCAACAACGCCCACAGCCCCGGTGGCCGGTGAAAGATAAGGTCACAGACCAGAAAGACGCCGACAATGATCACTGCCGGTACATAACCCGGACGGCGCAACACCCAGGCAAACGTCAGCGCCAGCATCAGATCAGGCCCGGGCAAAGCCCCCGGTGCGCTGTCCAACGGCAACAGCCGAAAGAACGCAAAGATCGACACAAGAAGCACGAAAACCCCTCGGAACAGCCACATCCGGGCGGCAATCGGATCAACCATCATCGCCCCCTGCTGCAAGGCCCGTTTCCCCCGGCGTGGCATCAGTCAGTGGCACGGGCGGCGGCACGGGCGGCGGCACCTGTTGCGAGGGCACAATCAACCCGCCGGTGTCGTTGATCACTTCTGCACGGTGACTGCGCAGCACGCGCAAAAACTCGAGCCGCTCGTAATCGGCACTCAACCGCACACGCAACCGGCGATCCCGCCCCTGCGTCACCTGCCCGACAAGCAGACCAGCCGGAAAAACCCCTCCGTCCCCCGAGGTCACAACCTGATCACCTGGGCGCACAAGGTCGGCGTTCTCCAGAAAATCAATCGGGGGTGCACTGCTGTTATCACCGGTCAAAATTGCCCTTTGCCCCGAGGGTTGCAGCGTGATCGGAATACGGCTGGCGGAATCTGTCAGAAGCAGAACCCTGCTTGTGCTTCGCCCGACACCGCTAATCCGGCCCACAAGGCCCAGACCGTCCATCGTGGCCCAGCCATCCACGATACCGTCATTGCGGCCGATATTCAGCAACAGCGATTGCCGGAAGGGCGATCCGCTGTCGGCAATCACCACGCCAGAGACGCTGGTCAGCTTTGGATCAAGCTGCACGTTGTTGAGCGCAAGCAATTTGGCATTTTGCTGTTCCAGCTGTACGGCCGCTTCTTTCCAGGCCTTCATCTGTTGCAACTCGCGTCGCAATTCACGGTTCTGGTCCCAGATACGCTGATAACTCTGAAAATCCTCGACCATGCCCGCCAGCCGGTGAATAGGCACCGAGGCCCATTCATAACTTGGCACCAGCTTGTCGACCAAAGCGGCGCGAAACAACTCCACACGCGGGCTGTCGATGCGCCACAGCAACAGCAAGGCCACACAAAACAGCCCCATCAGCCCGATCAGAATGCGCCTGACGGGGCTGGTGTAGTCGATCTGGGTGTTGCGATCCTGAGCCACCCGCTGTCCTTTTGCACCGTTGCGCGCACCATTTTATGCGCCGTTTCGGACCAGACCAGAGCGCGCAATGTTACATCCCTGCGCCTGCGACAGCACGCAATCACGCCGCCCTAGCTGTCGTAATCTATCACATGCCGCAGTTGGCTTTCGTATTCCAACGCTTTTCCGGTGCCCAGCGCCACACAATTCAGTGACTCGTCGGCCACCGAAATCGCCAGCCCCGTCTGCTCGCGCAGCGCAAGGTCAAGCTCGCCCAAAAGCGCACCCCCCCCCGTCAGCATCACGCCACGGTCGACGATATCCGCCGCAAGGTCGGGCGGTGTCGCCTCAAGCGCGGTCATCACCGCCTCGCAAATCTGTTGCACCGGTTCGTACAGCGCCTCGGCAACCTGCGCCTGTGAAATCTCGATTTCCTTGGGCACGCCGTTCAACAGGTCGCGGCCCCGGATCATCATCGTGGCCCCGCGCCCGTCATCGGGCATCCGTGCTGTCCCGATCGAGGTTTTGATCCGCTCGGCTGTTGCCTCTCCGATAAGCAGGTTCTGCTGGCGCCGCAGATAACTGATGATCGCCTCGTCCATCCGGTCGCCACCGACCCGCACAGACCGCGCGTAAACAATGTCGCCCAGTGACAAAACCGCCACCTCGGTCGTGCCGCCACCGATATCGACCACCATCGAACCGGTCGGATCGGTGATCGGCATTCCGGCTCCGATGGCCGCCGCAATCGGTTCTGCGATCAAACCGGCCTTGCGGGCCCCTGCGGACAGAACCGACTGACGGATCGCGCGCTTTTCGACCGGCGTGGCACCGTGCGGCACGCAAACAATAATCTTGGGTTTGGTAAAGGTCGTGCGCCTGTGCACCTTGCGGATGAAATGTTTGATCATTTCCTCTGCTGTATCAAAATCGGCGATCACGCCCTCGCGCATCGGACGAATCGCCTCGATGCTTCCGGGGGTCCGCCCCAGCATCAGCTTGGCATCCTCACCAACGGCCAGAACCTCGCGGCGGCCATTTTTGATCTGATAGGCGACAACCGACGGCTCGTTCAGGATGATACCGCGACCTTTGACATAGACCAGCGTATTTGCTGTGCCCAGATCAATCGCCATATCCTGCGAAAACAAGCCTCCAAAGAGGGCAAACCGACCCATGAACCAATCCCTTCGTGCTATGCCCGTGCGACTCTGCCGCGCAGGGACCTTTTGCTTATAGGGCGCGGCCTTGGCGGGGGAAAGGGTTGCATATTTCTATTTGCGCGAAGTCCCGCCCGAAGGCCAGGGCGGGACGCTTTGTGCACAATGGCAAACGTTCCTCGGCCAAACGTCCCTAACCGCAAAAGAAATGCTCGCGCTTGTGTGACAAGCGCGAGCAACACACCACCCAAGGCAGATCAGGACACGTCTTTGTAAGAGACTTCCTTGGCGTCCTTGCCCGACTTTTCACGCCGCACGATCAACCGGTTCAAGGCAGATACATACGCCCTTGCAGACGCCACGACCGTGTCTGTATCAGCAGATTGCCCCGTTACGATCCGCCCGTCTTCTTCCATTCGTACGCTTACCGTGGCTTGGGCATCGGTGCCTTCTGTCACGGCATGCACCTGATAAAGTTGCAACCGCGCATTGTGCGGAAACAGGGCTTTGACAGCATTGAAGGTCGCATCCACCGGACCGTCGCCATTGGCTGTGACCTGATGATCGACACCGTCGATGGTCAGGATCAGGTCTGCCGATTGCGGCGCCTGTGTGCCACAGATCACGCGCAGGAACTTGACCGCCAGCCGCGCGTCGCCCGCCCCGCCCGTATCGCGCATCAAAGCGATCAGGTCATCGTCGTAAATCTCTTTCTTGCGATCGGCCAACGCCTTGAAGCGCACGAACACGTCCTTGAGCTGGTTGTCGCCCAATTCATGACCCAGATCCTTGAGCTTTGCCCGCAAAGCCGCCCGCCCCGAATGCTTGCCCATCACCAGATTTGTTTCGGTCAGGCCCACATCCTCGGGGCGCATGATCTCGAAGGTTTCGGCGTTTTTCAACATCCCGTCCTGATGGATGCCGGATTCATGGGCAAATGCGTTCTTGCCGACGATTGCCTTGTTGAACTGCACCGCAAACCCGCTAACCGAGGCCACGCGGCGGCTGATATTCATGATCTTTGTGCTGTCAACGCCGGTGCGATACGGCATGATGTCGTTGCGTACCTTCAGGGCCATCACGACCTCCTCCAGTGCGGTGTTGCCCGCCCGCTCGCCCAAACCGTTGATCGTACACTCGATCTGGCGCGCACCGGCCTCGACCGCGGCCAGAGAGTTGGCCGTCGCCATACCAAGGTCGTTGTGACAATGGGTGGCAAAGATCACATCATCCGCACCCGGCACGATTTCAAGCAAACGCCGGATCAGATCGGCACTTTCGCGCGGCGCGGTATAGCCGACGGTATCGGGAATATTGATCGTGGTCGCCCCGGCCTTGATCGCGATTTCGATGGTCCGGCACAGGTAATCGAACTCTGTGCGGGTCGCATCCATCGGCGACCATTGCACGTTATCGCACAGATTGCGCGCGTGTGTGACCGTCTCGTGGATCCGCTGGGCCATCTGGTCCTTGTCAAGGTTCGGGATCGCACGGTGCAACGGCGATGTGCCGATAAACGTGTGGATACGCGGCTGGCGGGCGTGCTTTACAGCCTCCCAGCAGCGGTCGATATCTTTGAGGTTGGCCCGCGCCAGACCACAGATCACCGCATTCCGGCTAAGGCGCGAAATCTCGCTGACAGCTTCGAAATCGCCCTCGCTGGCGATCGGGAAACCGGCCTCGATGATATCGACGCCCATATCATCCAACAGCCCTGCGATCTCGATCTTTTCGGCGTGGGTCATCGTGGCGCCCGGGCTTTGCTCGCCGTCGCGCAACGTCGTATCAAAAATCAGGACGCGGTCCTGTTCGGTTTTATCGGTCATTTTATGTGTTCCTTGGTTCCTTCAATCCCTCGGCGCGGCAAGCCTCCTCTGAGCGGTCGCGCCAGAAGGCACGCTCAGAGGCGGGTTAGCAGAAGGAGAAGACCGGCCACGCAAAACGGCCCGCAAGCGGGGACAGTCATGGAGGTATGCCGGATCATGTTCATGGACCGCAGCATAGACCGGCATTTGCAAAAGAAAAGCGTAAAAATGCGGCTCAGGAAATTGCGCAATCGGGGCCGGCATCAAGCGGTGTATCAATGCTGCGCACCGAGGGCAGGTAGTCGAAAATGGCAAGACGGTTGCCGCTGTCAAACCCGATGAAAAGCGTGCCGGTTTGAGGTTGCAGCGTGATCCCTTCGGCATCAGAGCCGTATTCCGACAGCGGCGTGACCGACAAAATCGCCCCCGCAGGGTCAAACTCGAACAGCGCGTTCAGCCCTTCGTTGTCATCCACCACAAGAATATTACCGCTAAGCGGGTCACGGGTTACCCCCTGCGGCTCATACATCACCGGAGAAAGCTTGAACCCGTCGATCGTAAAAACGATCTCGCCCGTCGGCGTCATCCGGACAACACGCGCACGGTCGTCCTCGGCAATCAAAAGATGCCCGTCCGGTTCATGGTGCAACCCTTCGACATCGCGCAAGGTATCGTTCAGCCGGAACCCGTCCCCCAGCGGCCGCCCCTCACGCGTGAAACGGCGGAATGTCCCGTAACCGTTGTTCACCAAAAGCCCCTCGGGCGTCACGGTCAGGGTCTTGATCATCGGCATGCCCGTATCAAAGCGCCGGATCTCTGTGCCAACAATATTGATCAGGACAAGCTCGGCGCCCTCGTTCGCAATCCAGACGCCGCAGGTTTCGGCGTCATAGGCAAGGCTCGAGGGGCGGTTGATCGCAAAACTGTCGCGCAAATAAAGCTCCAACGCGGCGACCGGTGCGGCAAT
>JBLHUT010000121.1:0-10243 GCA_047629975.1 Paracoccaceae bacterium | reverse complement strand
TGTGGCCAATCCGTGGCCACCACCGCCGATCACGATTATGTCATAATGAGGCTTGGGTTCAGGGTCGCGCCACGCCGGGGTCCAACCTTTGTGCCCTGTCAGTGCCTCTTTTATAACCTTAAAGCCGGAGTAATGCATGAATCGGACCTCTGGGAACTGTGTTGTAGATATTATTCGCGGTTTTCTCTTGGTTGGCGATGCCCAAATGCGACCTAACCTCCATAAGATCGGACATTCGAGGGAAAATTGCCACAGGGAAAATCGCTCCGCGTAAGAAAAAAACTTGATTGCTAGTGAAATTAAGACAGGATGAGGGCAGGAAATCTGGCGGGCTCGGATTCGTCGGAACGGTTTCCCTATCGTCGTCCTTTTCGGGTCGGCAAATGCGGCAATCAGATCGCACCGAACATGGAGAAGTAAATGAAATACGCAACAACAGCGCTGGTGGCAGGGGTTCTTGCAGCCATGCCGATGGCCGGTATCGCGTCGGACAGCAGTGATCCGATCGTTATTCCAATTCACAACTGGTCCTCGCAGATCGTGATGTCCAACGTGGTCGGGCAAATATTCGAGGAGATGGGCAACAACGTCGAGTTTGTCACAACCGACAGCCAGGCGGTTTATGAATCCGTGCGCATGGGCGATGTGACACTCGAGATGGAAGTCTGGGAAGGCGCGTTTGGCGCATCCTTCCGTGCGGCGCTGGAAAAGGGCGGATTGCACGATGCCGGAGACCACAACGCGGTAACCCGCGAGGACTGGTGGTACCCGATGTGGACAAAAGACGCTTGTCCGGGGCTGCCAAGCTGGGAAGCACTGAACGATTGTGCCGCAGTTTTCGCGACACCTGAAACCGGTGACAAAGGGCGTTATCTTGATGGTCCGGTTGACTGGTTGAAGCATGGTCAGGAACGTGTTGCGGCCTTGGGCATGAATTTTCAGGTGATCAACGCCGGATCTGCGGCGGCTTTGTGGGCAACCATTGGCGCAGCCGAGGCTGACAAGACACCGGTTGTTGTGTTCAACTGGACACCCAACTTTGCCGAAGCCGTCTGGCCCGGTGAGTTCGTCGAGTTTCCGGAGTGGGTTGAAGGGTGCGACAAGGATCCTTCGGTTGGCCCCAATCCAAACGAACTTTACGACTGTGGAAACCCTGCGTCGGGTTACATGAAAAAAGCCGCATGGGATGGCATGAAGGACAAGTGGCCGGCAGCGTACGAAACGCTGACCAAGATCTCCTTTACCAACCCGCAGATCGCTGAAATGGCCAAAATGGTCGATATCGACGAGATGGAGCCTGAAGAAGCCGCCGAAGTATGGCTGGAAGCGAACGAGGCCATCTGGAAGCCCTGGATCAACTGATCCGCGTCTTCGATTTTTGCAAAAGGTTCCGCCCCGTTTAGGGCGGAACCACCATTGGGAACAGTAGATGACCGACCAAAAACCCGTTATTTCGTGCAAGAACGTCTGGAAAATTTTCGGGGCCGATCCAAAGGGATATCTGAAGAAAATGTCGGCGGGGCAAAGCTTCGACCAGATACGGGCTGACGGCTATATTGCGGGTGTGAAGGACGTATCGATCGACGTCGGACGCGGCGAGATGCTGGTCATAATGGGGCTTTCGGGCTCTGGCAAATCGACGCTAGTGCGCTGTTTTTCTAGGCTTCATGACATTACTGGTGGAACGATCGAGGTTGACGGGCAGGATATCATGTCCTTGTCGGAGCGGGAGTTGATCGAACTGCGTCGCAACAAGATGGGTATGGTTTTCCAGAGTTTCGGGTTGTTGCCGCATCGTACGGTCCTTGAAAATGTTGCATTTCCGCTGGAAATGCGGGGCCAAGACCGGCACACCCGTCGTGAGCGTGCCCTCGAGGTGGTCAAGCTGGTTGGTCTTGAAGGACGTGAGGATTATTTCCCGCGCGAATTGTCCGGTGGCCAGCAACAGCGGGTCGGCATTGCCCGATCTTTGGCGATCGAGCCGGATATCTGGTTTCTTGACGAGCCATTCTCGGCGCTTGACCCTTTGATCCGGCGCGAAATGCAAGATGAGTTTTTGCGGTTGCAGGCTTTGTTGGGTAAGACGATCGTATTCATCACCCATGATTTTGACGAAGCTTTGCGGCTTGCGGATCGCATCGCAATCATGAAGGACGGCGCAGTCGAGCAATGCGATACGCCGGACAAAATTGTTCTGAATCCTGCCACGGATTATGTGCGCAAGTTTACCGAAGAGATCGACAAGGCGCGCGTTGTGACGGCCTCTGTTCTGGCGGATCCGTCGATAACGGGCGAAGGCGAGCCGGTAAATGCAAAGGCCACGGTTCATCAGCTGGCAGGATTGTTGATCCACGACACGCGTGAGAGTATTCCCGTGCGTGCGGGCGATAAATTGGTGGGCGCAATGAGCCGCCATGCCGCCCTTGATATTCTTGTGGGAACGTCATGACAGCGTTGCCGTCAAATATGTTGCAAGAGCGACGCAAGTTGGCGTCCCGGATCGGGGTCGCCCCAAGGCTGGTTGCGCTGGCCGTTATTCTGACGGCTCTTCAATATCTGGGCGTTTTGCCTGCCTTTGTGCACCGCGTCCCCGAGTCGATGGTGCCTAATTTTGCCGGCTGGCTGGATGTCATTTTCAATTTTGTGAAGGATGATCTGGGGCTTTTGACACTGACGCGCACCCTCACAGGGGGGCTTGAGTGGCTGCTGGATGTAACCGGAAACCTGCTTTATGGCAAACGGCGCTGGCCCAATCTGGGACCGATCCCGTGGGCTGCGATAGCCGCTGTTGCAGGTGTTGTCGGCTATTATCTTGGCGGCTGGCGCATGGCGCTTCTTGCGGCGGGCACGTTTATCTGGACGGCGATGATCGGCCAATGGAAAATCGCGATGGAGACGATGTCGGTGCTTGTCATTGCGGCCCCCTTCGCATTTGTCATCGGCCTTTCGTTGGGAATTGCGGGCTGGAAATATGCGTGGTTCAACCGTGCGCTGAAACCGGTTTTATCAGTGTTGCAGACGCTGCCATTCTTCACATATTTGCTTCCAGCTGTGATTTTCTTCAAGGTCGGACCAACGGCGGGTGCTGTGGCCACCACAATTTATGCGATCCCTCCGATGATCCTGATGACGACTTTGGGGCTGCAAAAAGTGTCCAATGAGGTCGTAGAGGCCGGCCACATGAGCGGGTGTACGAAACTCCAGCTTTTGCGCCATGTCTATTTGCCTTCGGCGCGCACGGAAATACTGGTGGGCGTCAATCAGGTCATTATGCTTTGCCTTGCGATGGTTGTTCTGACGGCCTTTATCGGGATGCCCGGCCTTGGGGCGAAATTGTTGGCCATGATGGGCAGCTTCAAACTTGGGCGAAGCTTCGAGATCGGTGTGACGATTGTTCTTTTGGCGGTAACGCTTGACCGGATGTCCAAGGCATGGGTCGTCAAACAACCTGAACATTTCGAACGCGGAACGCCGTGGTGGAAACGCCACCTGACGGTTGTGCTTGCGGTCGGGCTGTTTGTTTTCTTTTGCATCGCCGCGCAGTTTTTCGAAATTCTGTCCGAGGTCGGCAGGAAACAGAACTTCAGCATGGGTAAGGAAATCGATGTCCTCATCAAAGGATTCCTTGATATCGGAATCGTCAAATCGACGACAGGGTTCCTGAGGGCGTTTTTGAATGTTCAGGTTCTGATACCGTTCCGCAACTTTTTGCTTTCGTTACCGACCCCGGCGTTGATTTTGGTAATCGTGGCCTTTGCATTTGCGCTTGCTGGGCGAAAGCAGGCGCTTTTGGCGGCGTTGTTCTTCTCTCTTGTGGCCTTGTCGGGATGGTGGGACCGTTCGGTTATCACGCTGTATTCCGTCATTTCTGCGGTTATTCTGGCGATGATTTTCGGGCTGCCGTTGGGCATTGTCGCGGCGCGAAGCGAGAAATGGTCAAAGCGGGTGCTTTTGGCGTGTGATACGGCGCAGACGTTCCCGAGTTTCGTGTACCTGATCCCTGCAATCATGTTGTTCGGGATAACGGATGTTGCCGTCATCTTCTCGATCCTTATTTTTGCGATGGTCCCTTTGACGCGCTATACGATCGAAGGGTTGCGCACGGTGCCTTTGGAGATGACCGAAGCCGCAGATATGGCGGGTGCGACGCGCTGGCAAAAGCTTGTGAAAGTCCAGTTGCCACTTGCATTGCCGACCATGGCCGTGGGGTTCAATCAAGCGATCATGTTTGCCTTTTTCATGGTTATTATCGCGGCATTCATCGGAACGCAGGATCTTGGTCAGGAATTGCAAAGAACGCTTGCCGGAACGGACATGGGAAAGAACTTTGTTTTGGGGATCTGTGTCGCGCTTATGGCGCTCACATTTGACCTGACCATCCTGAAGTGGGCCACGGATCAAAAGGCAAAACTTGGTCTGAGCGGGTGAAGCGGCGGCGCGGTGCGCCTCATGCGATCAAACGAACAGCCCTGACCCAAGCAACAGCGCAAGGGTCGCAGATATACCAAGAACCCAGCCCAACCCCAGCTGCGCCCACAAGATCAACAGCCCCGCCACGGTGGACACAAACAGCGCGTGCCAGTTAAGGGAAGCAATGTCCGGTATCCACAATGTCAGGGGGCCGGCGTCTTGCCGTGTGATGTCGTCAAACAGAACATGCAGGCTGAACCAGACCGAAAGGTTCAGGATTACACCTACAACAGCTGCGGTAACAGCCTGTAAGGCGGCTTTTGGTCTTGGGTGGTACGAGATACGCTCGATGTAGGGGCCGCCTGCGAAGATCCATATAAAGCACGGGGTAAAGGTCGCCCAGAGCGTGATCAACCCACCGCAAAATGCCGCAAAATACCCGCCCTCGCGGAAAGCTGCGATATAGCCTGTGAACTGCGTCACAAGGATCAGCGGTCCGGGGGTCGTTTCGGCCAGCCCGAGCCCGTCGAGCATCTCGTCGGCGGTCAGCCATCCCAGCCGTGTCACGACATCCTGGGAAATATAGGCCAATACCGCATAGGCCCCGCCAAAGGTGACCACTGCCAGCTTTGAAAAAAAGACGCCAAGGGTCCCTAAAAGACCACCATCCGTAACGGCATAAAGCACAAGGATCGGCACAAGCCAGATAGCAAGGCCCCAAAAAACAATCAGCACGGTGCGCCTGAGCGGCGTCTCGATTTCGGGTCTGTCAACAGGACAGGTATCGACGACCGAAGCAGCAAAGACGGCACCATAAACGCCGGCGGCAAGGATGATCAGGGGAAATGGAGCCGAAAAGAAGAAGATGCCAAGGAAGGCAAAGCCGGCGATGAGCCAATGGGCCGTTTCGTTCAGCGCCCGTCGGGAGACCTTCAAAAGGGCTTCGAGAACTATGATCAATACGGCCGCCTTGATCCCCAAAAACAAGGTATCCATCACTGGCAGGTCACCAAAGCCGACATAAAGGGTGGCAAGGGCGAAAATCACCACCGCTCCGGGCAAAACAAAAAACAGCCCCGCAATCAATCCGCCGGTCACACCGTGCAGTCGCCAACCGGCATAGGTCGCAAGTTGCATCGCCTCGGGGCCGGGCAAGAGCATGCAAAAGCTCAAGGCGTTAAGGAATTGCTGTTCTGACAGCCAACCGCGCTCTTCAACAAGTTTTTTGTGCATCAAGGCGATCTGGGCTGCGGGACCACCAAAAGAAAGCAGTCCGATCTGCAAAAAAACGGCGGCGGCCTCTTTGCGCGCCGGCGTCGGTGCAGGGCTATTGGTCAGTGCGGGCGTCGACATAAACCATCCTTTTTGCGCAAGCGTTGCAAAAGAAACGAGTTGTTTTGCGTAGTCCTAGCCTGCAACGCCGGATGCCCCGGCGCCTGATTGCTGTGCCCGCTTATTCACGGTGCCGTCAAGGCGGGGTCGTCGAACACCGCAAGAGTAAGCCATTCGGCGATGAGTGCGGGTTTTACGCCATTCTTGATTTCAACGCTCAAAGTGCTGCGATTTAGCAATTGAGTGTGGGATTTGCGTGTCACGCCTGTTGTAACAAAACGGCCACGCACCTGCGATCCACACCGGACAGGGGTCAGGAACCGGATTTTGTCAAAGCCGTAATTCATGCTCATGGTCTGGCCCGGCTGCTCGGGAAAGGTATCATATGCAAAGCGGCTTGCGAGGGACAGGATCAGAAAACCATGTGCGATCGTTCCGCCGAAGGGGGCCTCGATCAATGCGCGATCTGGATCGTTATGAATGAATTGCCGATCTTGTGTGATTGTCCCGAAACTGTCGATCAGGGGCTGGTCGATCATGATCCAGCCGGACACGCCAATTTCGGTTCCGATATTTTGCTGGAGGCTGTTGAAAGCGGCGTCGATACTTGTCACCATCACGGGCGGCTCCTTGAAAAGGCTATCCGGTTGTAATGGATATGTCTGTTGTTTCTTTGGCAAGCCTGTTTTTCGCTTTGGAGGCACGATACGATGGACATCACGGGACGTAACTTCTCATTTTCGACGGCACCGACATTGCATTTCGGGGTTGGGCGTTTGGGGGATATCGGGCCTCTTTGCGCAGGGGTTCTAGGGGCGCGGTGCATGATCGTGACAGATCCCGGACTGGTCGCGACAGGCATTGTGGCCCGCGCGACAACGGCCCTGTCCGAGGCGGGTATTGTGGTCGAACTGTTCACCGGAGTGGAGGCCGACCCCGCCGAACGCACGGTTCTCGCTGCGGTCGAGCAGGCCAGAGCAGCCGGTGTCGACAGCGTTATCGGTCTGGGGGGAGGGTCCTCTCTTGATGTGGCCAAACTGGTGGCCTATCTGGCGGCTGTGCCCGAGCGTCTTGAGGATATCTACGGGGTCGGGCGCGCCAAGGGGCGGCGCCTGCCACTGGTTTTGATACCCACCACCGCCGGCACCGGATCAGAGGTCACGCCGATTGCGATTGTCACGACCGAGACACACGAGAAAATGGGGGTCGTGTCCCCTGCATTGCTGCCCGACATCGCATTGCTGGATCCTGAATTGACGGTTGGCCTTCCGGCGCATATCACGGCCGCCACCGGCATTGACGCGATGGTGCATGCGATCGAGGCTTATGCCTCGGCCAGTCCGAACAACAATCCGGTGTCGCGCGCACTTGCGCTTGAGGCGCTGCGGCTGTTGGGATCATCGCTTTTGCGCGGGGTGAACCACGGCGACGATCTTGCGGCGCGGTCGCGCCTTTTGTTGGGATCTTTGCTGGCGGGGCAGGCTTTTGCGAATTCGCCCGTTGCAGCCGTTCATGCCTTGGCCTATCCGATCGGCGGGCATTTCAAAGTCCCGCACGGGTTGTCCAATGCGTTGGTTTTGCCTCATGTTTTGCGATTTAATGTGGCCGAGGCGCCAGAGGTCTATGCTGAAATGGCACCGGCCGCCTTTCCGGAGCTTGCGGATGTGCCGGCCCATGAACGCGGCGTGGCGTTTTGCGATGCGTTGGCCAGGCTCTCGCAAGAGTGCGGCCTGCCGCAGCGGATGAGAGAGCTTGGTATCGGGCATGACAGCCTGTCGGTTATGGCACAAGATGCGATGAAACAGACCCGTCTTTTGGTGAATAACCCGCGTGTTTTAACGCAGCGCGATGCCTTTGATATCTACGAGGCGGCGTGGTGACCCGCACGTCTGCGCCGCTGCGTGCCAGTTATCCGGTTCACCGCACTTTGACGACACGCTGGTTCGATAATGATATCTACGCGCACATGAACAACAGCGTTCATTACCAATTGTTTGATACGGTCGTGAACGGGCATCTGCTGGAGCATGCGTTGCTGGATCTGCACAAAAGCGAGACGGTTTTTCTGGTTGTTGAGTCGGGCTGTCGCTATTTCGGGGAAATCGCGTTTCCCGATGTGGTCACCGCGGGGCTGCGTGTCGGGCGGCTTGGAACGTCTTCGATACGCTACGAAGTCGGGCTGTTTCGCGGCGATACCCAGCAAGCGGCAGCCGCAGGGCATTTCATTCATGTGAACGTGAACCGACAGACCCGCCTGCCACAACCGTTTGCGCCGCGAGCCAGAGAGGTACTGGCCCGCCTTGTTGTGTCCGGCTGATCAGGCAGCACGCCAGCACCACGTTGGTTTAATCTCCGATTGCAATCCCTTCGCGCCGGGGATCTGCCCCGCCGCTTAGCCTGTCACCGATGGCAATTGCATGCAGGCCCGAGTTGAGGTCACGTTGGCCGACTTTGAAGCCAAGACCGGCAAGCGGTTGTTCAAGGGCCACAGCCGCGGTTCCTTCCTCGATGTCATAGGTTCCGAACCGGTTAACCAAATGCCCCATCGAGACGGCCTGTTGCACATCCATGCCCCAATCGATCCGGGCAATAATGGCCTGAGCGACATATCCGATAATGCGACTGCCACCGGGGCTGCCGATCACAAGGCTTGGTTCACCGTCCTGCAACACAATCGTGGGGGCCATCGAGGAACGCGGGCGTTTGCCCGGCTCGATCCTGTTGGCAATCGGATATCCGTCGGTATGGGTGGCAAACGAAAAATCGGTCAACTCGTTGTTCAACAGGAAGCCCCGCACAAACAGCCGTGATCCAAACCCGTTCTCGATGGTCGTGGTCATGGACAAGGCATTGCCATAGCTGTCCACGATTGAAATATGGCTGGTGGAGGGCAGTTCAATGCTGATGTCATCGGCCAGCAGCATGGCATGATCCCACTCCGGACGCCCCGGCGCGACTTCGGTCAATGCCGTGTCACCAGCCAGCAATGCGGCGCGTTCATCCAGATAGCTTCCAGCCGTCAACCCTTGGGTCGGCATTGGCACAAAGTCACTATCCGCCATGTAACGTCCGCGATCCGCAAACGCCAACCGGGACGCATCGCCGATCAAACGCCATGCCTGCGGGTCCTGCGGCCCCATTCCGGCCAGATCGAACCGGTCCATCATGCCAAGGATCTGCCCCACGGTCAGCGCCCCCGACGACGGTGGCCCCATGCCACACACCTCATAGCTGCGATACGGAACACAGACCGGATCCCGCTCGATCACCTCGTAAAGCGCCATGTCGATCAGGGATAAATGCCCCGGATTTCCTGCAGCATCGCGCACAGTGGTGACAATATCCTGCGCGATCGCGCCGGAATAGAACGCGTCAGAGCCACCGTGTGCGATCAGGCGCAGCGTTTGTGCGTAGTCCGGATTGCGAACTGTCTCACCTGCGTTCAAAGGGGTGCCGCCGGGGAAGAAATAGGCCGCCGTTGCGGGAAACCTTTGCAACCGCTCGGCATCGCGTGCGATAGAATCAGCCATGCGCGGCGAGACCCGAAAACCGCCATCGGCCAGATTGATTGCAGGTGCCAAAAGACTGCCCCAGTTTGCTTTTCCCCAACGACGATGGGCTTCTTCCATCAATTTGGGTGTGCCGGGGGTTCCGACAGACAAGCCGCCGACAACGGCATCGAAAAAGCGCAAAGGCTTGCCGTCATCGTCCTGAAACAGGGTCGGAGTGACGGCCAGCGGCGCGGTTTCGCGGCCATCCAGCGTGGTCACGATACCGGATTGTGCGTCATACCAGACCAGAAAAGCGCCCCCGCCCAGCCCTGATGATTGCGGTTCGACCAATCCCAGCACGGCTTGAACCGCGACCATGGCGTCGGCGGCTGTTCCTGCGTCGCGCAAAACTTGCGCCCCTGCTTCAGCGGCCAGCGGATTGGCCGCCGCGACCATCCAGGTGTCGCTTTCAACAGGCAGACCGGCGGCTTTGCTGGTCATTGCGGCGGTTGCTTGGGGGCTCAACCCGTCAAACGTGGCCGCGGCTGTCGCGCCTTCGGGGGCAATAGCATCGGTGGCCTGCTGTGCCCAAAGAGGGGTGGCCACAAGAAGGGCAACAAGAGGAAAACTGCGAAGGTAACTCATGGTGGACCTCTCTTTTGTAGGTATTTCTTCTCAACCCCGACGATAGGTCAAGCAGCCCCGACTGCAAGAAAGTTATTTGTGCCGCGGGCTTATGCTTTGTGGGATAGTGCTTTGATGATCCCGCGCAGCTCGGCAAGCCCGCGCAGACGGCCGATAAGCGGATACCCCGGATGGGTGTTTTGCGCCGCATCGGACAACAATTCATGGCCATGATCGGGCCGGAAGGGAATGGCGCGACCTTCGTCCAACAGCACGCGCAGCAGAGCGACCATATCTGTGTCCCCCTCCAGATGCGGGGCCTCTTCGAACGAGCCGTCAGACTCTTTGCGCACGTTGCGCAGATGGGCAAAGTGGATACGGTCCCG
>JBLHUT010000120.1:0-10252 GCA_047629975.1 Paracoccaceae bacterium | reverse complement strand
AAGAAGAGCCGCGACCGTCGGCACAATTGCCTCCAGTCGGGAGACGTCATTGCCAAGAGCCGCGCCAAACCCGCCCTCTTCGATAAAATCACGCTGCATGTCGATCACGATCACCGCCGTGCTGGCCGGATCGAAGTCGAACGCAAACGGTTGTGCCGCTGTTATCCGCGCCATCAGGCGTGCCCTCCCATATGATGACCGATGATGGCGATGTCGGCCTCGGCTATCTCTGCCTCATAGGCGATGCGCCCTTCGGACATCACAAGCACGCGGTCGGCAAGCTCCATTATCTCGTCAATATCCTCTGACATCAGCAACACCCCTGCGCCGCGGTTGCGCGCCGCCATGATGCGGGCCCTGATCTCGGCCACCGCCGAGAAATCAAGCCCGAAACAGGGGTTCGAGATAATCAGCACATCGACAGCCCCCGACAATTCACGCGCCAGTACCGCGCGCTGCACATTCCCCCCCGACAACGCCGCAATCGGCGCATCAAGCGAGACCGTCTTGACCTTGAACGCGCGGACCAGTTCGGCGGCATCGCGCCGCATTTTCCGCCCCGAAAGCCAGAACCGCGTGCGCCCGCAGCTGTCGGGCGCGCCATCCCGCAGATCAAAGGTGCGAAACCCGATATTCTCGGTCACGCTCATTCCGGCAGCACAGGCATTGTGCAGCGGTTCTTCGGGCAGATAGCGCACGGCATTTGCGCGCGCCTCGCTCCGTGTCGCGGTGAAACGTTTGCCCTTGACCTGCATCTGTCCGGCCTCAAGCAGGCGCTGTCCGGTCAGGATTTCCATGAGCTCCATCTGCCCGTTGCCCGAAATTCCGGCAATTCCCACGATCTCTCCGGCGCGCACATGCAGGGCCTCGACCGAAATTTCCTTGAGGCCGGAGCGGTCCCGCGCACGCGCCCCGTGCAGGCTGAGCACCGTCGCCCCCACTGTACCACTGCGCGCCGCAGACGGCGCAAGCGCGTTGTCGCCCATCATCATGCCCGCCATATCCGCCGGCGTCATGTCGGTCACCTTCCCCTGCCCCACCAGCTTGCCACGCCGCAGCACCGACACCGCATCGGCATAGGCCGTGACCTCGCGGAATTTATGGGTGATCATCAACACCGAGATCTCGCCCGCCGCACACAAATCGCGCACATGGCCCAGCACCTCGTCGGCCTCGTCGGGGGTCAGAACCGAGGTCGGCTCGTCAAGGATCAAAAACCGGCGCCCAAGATAGAGCTGCTTGAGGATCTCCAGTTTTTGTTTCTCACCAGCAGACAACGCACGCACGGGCTGCTCCAGCGGGACCTTGAAAGGCATCCGCGCCATGAATGCCTCAAGATCCGCGCGTTCCTTGCGCCAGTCGATAATGCGTGGGGCGTCATCGCGGCTGATCACAAGGTTTTCGGCCACCGTCAAAGACGGCACCAGAGTGAAGTGCTGATAAACCATCCCGAGGCCCAGCGCATGAGCGGCCTTGGGGTCGGGCACAACCGCCTCGCGACCCGCCACCAGCATCTCTCCGGCGGTTGCATGATAAAAGCCCATCATACATTTCACCAAAGTGGATTTACCCGCCCCGTTTTCACCCAAAAGCGCATGAAAACTGCCCGGGGCAATCGCGATCGACACATCATCGAGCGCGGTAAAGCCGCCGAACCGCATCGTCATTCCAATAGTTTCCACGCTGATTGCGCCCGCGCTCAGGGCCGGTTTCAGGCTCACGGCAGTTGATCCACAAACGTGACGCTGTTGCTGACCGCGCCGAACACGCCGCCTTGCATCTTGACCATGTTGAGGGCTGCGTCGTGATTGCCCCGATCGGTCGCGCCGCAGCAATCCTCCAGCACGACACACTCAAACCCGCGGTCGTTGGCCTCGCGCATCGTGGTCGACACGCAGACATCCGTTGTGATCCCCGTCAGCACAAGGTTCTCGATGCCCCGCGTGCGCAGGATCAGTTCAAGATCGGTGGCACAAAACGACCCCTTTCCCGGCTTGTCGATGATGATCTCTCCGGCCTCGGGGTACAACGCGTCGATGATATCCCAGCCCGGCTCGCCGCGCACAAGGATCCGCCCGCACGGGCCGGCATCCCCGATCCCCGCCCCGATCCGACGCGAGCGCCAGCGTTTGTTGGCAGGTAAATCCGACAGATCGGGCCGGTGCCCTTCGCGGGTGTGGATGATGTGGTATCCCTTGGCGCGCATCGCCGCGAGCACCGACTTGATCGGCTCAATCGGCGCGCGGGTCATCGATAGATCATACCCCATCTTGTCGACATACCCCCCCACACCGCAAAAATCAGTCTGCATGTCGATGATGACAAGCGCCGTATTTTCGGGGCGCAAATCGCCGTTATAGGGCCAGTTGTAAGGATCGGCATCAATCGTGACGGGCAAGGCGGGGCCGCTCATTCCGCCGCCTCCCGTGCGGGGCCGCCAAAAACCCGTGTCGGCGCATCGAACCCGCAGCCGGTGCCGTCGGTTACCTTGACATCATCCTCCCACGGCAGACGGTAGCGGCCAGCCGCAAGGTCGGTCATGTAGGTGTAGGGGCAATCCTGCGCGCCGCCTTTGACAGCCACATAACCGCGATGACCGAACTGGTAGATATTGTTTTCGACCCCCCAGTTTATACGCGCCTCGCGCACCAGATCAGGGCGCACCTCGGCGGTGATAATTTCGTCCACGCGGCCAGATGTGCCATGCGCGATGATACTGCCATCGAAGTTACAGATCATCCCCTCGCCCATGCTGTCAAAGGTGCCGTCGCTGCCGCACATGCACACATTGGCCGTAACCATCAGGTTGCAAAAGGCGTTCGACTGGTTGGTAAAGGACCAGCTGTCGCGGATCGGCGCAGTGTAGCCGGCGGTGCGCAACAGGATCTCGGCCCCTTTGTAAGCCGCCTCGCGGGCCATTTCGGGAAACATGCCGTCGTGGCAGATAATCAGGCTCAGTTTGCAGCCGTTCGGCCCGTCGATCACCGGAATACCGCCATCGCCTGGCTCCCATGGCTCGACCGGCACCCACGGGTGCATCTTGCGGTAGTAGAGCTTTACTTCGCCCTGATCGTCGATGATCAATCCGGTGTTCCACGGCATCCCGTCCGGATTTGCCTCCATGATCGAGAAGCAGCCCCAGATGCGGTTGTCGATGCACGCCTGCTTGAAGGCCGCCACCTCGGGGCCGTCCATCGAACACAGGATCGCGGGGTTGATATCCATCGACAGCCCGTGCAGCGCATATTCGGGAAACACCACAATATCCATCGTGCCCATGTTGCGCCGCGCCTTGGCGACCATCTCGACGATCCGCACGGTTTGCGCCGCCAGATCATCAGGGGTCACAACCAAAGGCAGCTTGAGCTGCACCAGACCGATCACCACACCGTTGTCGGATTTGTTCAATCCACCCAGACCGTTCATGGCCTCACTCCTTCTATTTTGTAATTGAAAGCTCACCCGGCGCACCGGTCATTGCCTGTGTCGGCGAGGACGTCACGATCAACACGCCAAGTGTCAGCACGTAGGGGGCGGCATAAAACAGGTAATACCCCTGCGAGATGCCCACCGATTGCAACGCCGGACCAAGCGCGCCGGCCGCCCCGAACAGGATCGCCGCCCAGAAACACGCAATCGGGTTCCAGCGGGCAAAGATCACCAGAGCAACCGCCATCAGACCCTGCCCCGACGAGATCCCTTCGTTCCAGCTTCCGGGATAAAAGAGCGACAGATAGGCGCCTCCGACCCCGGCAAGCGCCCCGCCCGCCGTCGTCGCCAGCGTGCGGATCAAATTCGGGTTCAGGCCCATGGCGCGCGCCGCATCCGTGCTGTCACCGACCACCCGCACCACCAACCCGACGCGCGTGGCCCGAAACATCCACGCAAGCGCAAGCGCCGCAGCGATCCCGATCAGAAACAGGACATTGACCTCAAGTGCGGCACGCACCTGCGGCAGGTCGGACCACCAGCCAAATCCGATTGACGGCAAATCGGGGGCAACCGGCTGGATGTAGGGTTTGCCAAAGAAATACGCGAGCCCCATCCCCAACAGCATCATCGCAATGCCGATGGCAATGTCGTTGACCCGCGGCAACGAGCAGATCGCACCGTGGATCAAGCCGAAAAAGGCCCCTGCCACGGCCGCCGCCAGAACCCCCAACCACGCCGAGCCGGATTCGAACGCAACGGCATAGCCCGCCATCGCCCCGAAAACCAGCGTCCCCTCAAGCCCCAGATTGATCCGGCCCGACCGCTCTGTCAGCGCCTCGCCCAGAGACACGAACAGGATCGGGGTCGAGACCCGTATCGCCCCGCCCAGCATCGCAACCGGAATGGCCCAAAGGCCAAGGTCACCTTCGCTCATGACGATCTCCAGCGATCAGGGGAAAAGAGTTTGAAACGCCCGTAAAACGTGTCGCTGATCAGGATCGCGATAAAGACAAACCCCTGTAGCACCAGCGTGGTGGCATCGGGCAAATCCATACGCCGCTGGATCAACCCGGAAGACGCCTCAAACCCCGCCAGCAAGATCGCTACGGGAATGATCGCCAGCGGATTGTGACGCGCCAGAAACGCGATCAGAATGCCGGTATAGCCGTACCCCGCCGCAAGACTGCCGTTGGCCGAACCGTGCACGGCGGCGACCTCGAACATGCCCGCCAAACCGGCAAAGGCCCCGCCCAGCGCGGTGAATGCGATAATCAACCGACCGACCGGCAGGCCCTGCACCTGTGCCGCGCGCACGTTTCCGCCCGCGATCCGCGCGGCAAAACCCCACGACGTGCGATCCATCAATATCCACGCAAGCACACAGCAAACCATGCCGACCGGCAGCCCCCAATGCACATCGAACCCCGGCACATCCGCGATCCGCAACGCATCGGTCAAAGGAGCGGTCGAGGGTTTGTTCAGGCTCGCAGGGTCGCGCAACGGCCCCTCGACCAGATGGTTCATCAAGGCAATGGCGATATAGGCCATCAGAAGGCTGGCGATTGTTTCATTGACCCCCCGGTAGTACCGCAAGGCCCCGATGGCTCCTATCCAGACCCCGCCGGCGACCGCACCTGCCAAAGCCATCAACGTGATCCCGAACCACCCCGGCACCCCGATCAAAAGACCCGCCAACGCCCCCGAAGCCACACCGCCCAGCACGATCGCGCCCTCGCCACCGATCACAACCAACCCCAACCGCGCCGGAAGCGCCACGCACAACGCCGCAAACAGCAAAGGCGCCGTGCGCGACAGGGTATTTTGCCATGAAAACGACGACCCGAACCCGGCCTTGTAGACAAGCGCGAAGAAATCGACCGGCGACTTGCCCAGTACCAGAAGGAAAAGCGAAAAACTGGCAAACCCCACACCAAGCGCCGCAACAGGGATCACGATGCCTTCGGATTTACGGGCGACCGACGCAAGGCCACCCCCCTGCGAGACCACAGACCGCGCCACGCCACAGGACACAGAAACACCAGTCATTTCCGCGCCCCCCGACGCCGGTTCAGGATGTGGAACCGATGACGCCGTCCACAAGGTAGTTCATGCTCTCGAGCGCGACATCCGTCTCCTCAAAGGATTGCCCGGCAGTCGCGATGACGTTCCCTTTGTTGTCGTTCATCGGGCCGTTGATGACGGCATAGCCCCCCGCCATGATCTGCGCCTTCGTGGCCTCGAACCGGGCGCGCGCGGCGTCTGACACAGCCGGTCCAAGCGGGCTCATCTTGATAAAGCCGTCCGCCAGACCACCGCGCACAAAGTTACCGATATCAGTACCATCCATCATCGACCGGACCATGCCCGTATAAACCGAGGCCCAGTTCCATTCAGCCCCTGTCAGGTACTTTTCAGGCGCCAGCGGCGACTGGTCGGCGTGGTAGCCGCACACAAAACAATCGCGCCCTGCGGCCGTTTCCATCACGACCTTTGGTCCGTCGACATGACAGGTGATCACGTCACACCCCGCATCCGCCAGCGCGTTCGTCGCCTCTGCCTCCTTTACCGCAAGCGACCACTCGCCGGTGAAAATCACCTGACAGGTGATCGTCGGGTCCACTTGTCGCGCGCCCAGCAGAAAGGAGTTGATATTCAAAAGCACCTGCGGGATCGGCTTGGCGGCAACAAATCCGATCTTCTTTGTCTTGGTGGCATGGCCTGCCGTGATCCCGTTCAGGAATTGCCCCATCCCGATGTATCCGAAATAGCTGCCGACATTTGCCGGATGCTTGTCAGCCGACCAAAGCCCGCCGGCATGCTCGAAGCGCACGTCGGGATGTTCGGGCGCAACCGCCAGAATATGCGGATCGAAATAACCGAACGACGTGGGGAACAACAGCTTGGCGTCGTCGAAATTGATCATCGATTCCATCGACTTTTGCACGTCGATCGTCTCTGCGACGTTCTCTTCCTCGACAACCGTGACACCCTCCATCGCCTTGACGGCGGCGGCGCCTTCGGCGTGGGCCTGATTGTAGCCGAAGTCATCCTTGGGGCCGACGTAAATGAACCCGACCGTCAAACCGGAATGGCCACCGGCAGAGGCCGCTGTTGCCAGCCCCGACAACGAGGACGCCCCCGCAAGTGCAGCACTACCTTGAAGAAACCTGCGACGGGACGGAAGAGTAAAGGACATGACGGAACGCTCCTGAGAAAAAGTAAAAACCGGGTGCAACAGCCGTTTTTGCTGCGCATAAACTTGGTTTTTACAATGATGGCTTGGCGCGCTGCTGTCGTCTGCTATGATTGCATCAAACTGCTGCAAAAAACGCACCGCTATCCGAAAAGCCAATGCGTCACCTGACCCACCTGATTTATATCGAAATTATCGCCAGGGCCGGCTCGATCCGCAAAGCCGCAGAAACGCTCTCCATAACGTCCACCGCCCTGAACCGGCGGGTTCTGGCCTTGGAGGAAGAGCTTGGCGAGCCGGTTTTCGAGCGTCTGCCGCGCGGCGTGCGCTTGTGGATCACTTTGCAGATCTTGCGATTGTGTTCGAGCCTGTCGGGTTGAACGAGGTGCAGGTACTGGCCAGAGTACGACAGCAGGTCCACGCTGTTCCGGCCACAGATCACCCGCTGGCGCATAAATCCGTGTTGCGGCTAGGGGAATGCGCGCAATTTCCAGTGGGCCTGCCAACCGCTCCTTACGGGGTGCGTCACCTGATTGACCGGGCGCTGATGGGGGCGTCAAGCCAGCTTGATATCGCGATCGGTTCGGACAATTTCGAGTTCCTGCGCCGGTATCCGACCAAAGAGCATCTGGTGACGTTCCAAATCCCGATCGGGTTGCCGTTGGTCGACGGGATTGACGACATGATCGCGCGCCCTGTCGACACGCGCGATATCCCCGAAGACCTGCTGTATTTGCGTCAACTGCGTGGCCCGACCCTGCCGGTGGCGGCAGCAAAATTCGCGGTTCAGCTTGAAAAGGTGTTCGCGACGCGCTTTGATTGACACATCCGCTGCGGCCACTTGATCTTGAGGAGAACAGATGACACCCGCCCTTCCGATTGCGCCGCACTGGTATCATGCCCGGCGGCTTGATGCGCGGACCACCCTGATCACAGAGCCGCATGTCCACCCGATCTTTTCAGCGAACATGCATCTTGTCGAAGGACGCGACCGGGATCTGCTGATCGACAGCGGCATGGGCATTGCCCCGCTTGCGGATTTTGTCGACGCCCAACGCCGCTGCCCCGACAAACCGGTCACGCTGTTATCGACCCATACCCATGTGGATCACATCGGTGCGGCCCACGAATTTGCCGACCGGCTTGTGCATCCGCTCGAGATAAAGGGGCTGTCGGCCCCTGCTCCCTATAGCTTGTGCAGCAATGACATTCCCGGACACCTGCGCGCGATGTTTCTCAAGGCCGGATATCCGCCTTTGTGGGACTGGCTGGTCAACGCCTTGCCTTATGCCGGTTATGCACTGCACGATTATGAATTGCGCGCGGCACCAGCCACGGGAACTGTGCGCGATGGCGATGTGATCGACCTTGGCGACTGGCAGGGCGAGGTTCTGCACCTGCCCGGTCACTCACCCGGGCAAATCGGGGTGTTTCATGCACAAACGGGCACGCTGTTTGGAGGAGACGCTGTTTATGACGGGCCGTTGATCTTTGACGGGGCAGGCATAAGCATCGCCGACTATACCGAAACGCTGCTGCGGCTGCGCGGGCTTGATGTGTCACAAATCCATGGCGGCCATGATCCGGCCTTTGACGCCGCCAGACTGCACCGGATCTGCGACCGTTATCTCAAACTGTGGCAATAGGCGTCCATCGCTGCACCACAGGAGCGCCGAAAAAATCGGGTCGGGTTGTGGTTACCTGCCCCGAACGCAGATCGGACAGGGACAACAAATCCAACCCTTCGAGAAACGGAGACGTGGCCCCCGTCACCCGCCCCGCATCACCGTGCCAATCGCCAAAGGCATAAAAGCCCTCGAAATGTCCGGCTAGATGCGCGACATCGACGTTCCCCGTCGCCACATGCTCGACCGATGCGCGCGACGCGGCCGCCCCCGGCGTCCCGCAAGCGGCAATAAAACAGGTTTGCGTGGCCAACACGTAAAGTCTGCGGCCGGCACACTCCAGCAGCCATCCCTCGGGCGTGCCGGTACGGCGGCGCCACTGCTCGACATATTGCGCCTGAACGCCGGTCTCGATCAGGTGTCCCGCGCCGTCCCACGCCATATGCCCGATGTCCGCGCCTTGTGGTGTGCCGTGCCAGTTTATCGCCCGGTCCCATTCGCACACGCTGTTTGACACACCGATTGTGCCTGCAAACCCCTCGGCGGCCAAAAGAAGCCCCAAAGACGGTGCTGCCAGATCACAAAGCGCGCGGGCTTTGCCCAATTCGGGGCGCACCGCCGGAATGCGGATATCGGCGTAAATGCCCGGGCTTTGCAGCCAGTGCACGGCGGTGTCGTAATCCTCGTGTCCGGGGGCCTTGATCCAGTTTCGTTGCCAATGCCCCACAAGCGCGTCTTGCGCTATCATGGCGTAGCCCACAAAACGCAGTTTCGGGAACGCACAGCGCCGTGCGCGGGGGGCGGGGCAGATTTCACAGTGTCGGGCATACGCTGCACTCCACTCTCACTCGGGGGGCTCCGCGCCCATCAGACGCGGCAGATCCCCGAACCGCGCAACAAGCGAAAAGGCCGTCACCGACACCACAATGAACGTAATCGCCGCCACAGCCATCGTCGGCGTGAACCCGTTGCGCAGGGAATTGAAGATCTGCAACGTCACCGTCGCATAGGACGACGAAGACACAAAGAACATCACGATAAACTCGTTAAAACTCAGCACCATCGCAAAAAAGAACCCTGACGCGGTGTAGGGCAGTGTTTGCGGCACGATGATCGTGCGCAAGGTAATCGCGTCAGTGGCCCCCATCGTCGCCGCCGCATCCAGATGCGCACGGTCGATGGATTGCAATCCGATAGAGATTGTCACAAGCGGCAGCGCCACAAACAACGCAGCATGGCTCAGGATACCGGCCCAGACCTGCCCAAGCACGCCCAGAAACGACCACAAAAACCCCAACCCCAGACCGAAAACAATCGGCGGCAAAGCGAACGGCATCGCCGCCAGCGCCGCCAGCAGCTTCGAGGCCGGATCAGCGCGTTTCCAGACCCAGTAGGCCACCGGCCACGCAATCAGCACCGCCAGCGCCGAAGACGCCAGCGCAATGATCACCGAATTTCCCAAAGCCGTTCGCCAGACCGGCTCTGAGATGAAAAACTCGCCGAACCGCGCCAATGTCGGGTCCTGCGGCGGAAACAGCATCGTGCGCCCGCCGTTCAGGGCAGCCGCCGCAACAACCACAATCGGCATCGCGATCACAATCGCCGCCAGCCCCATGAACCCTTTTGCGCTCCAATGCAGATTGCTCATCTTTTTGCCTCCGAGCGGGCGATCAAAACGCGCCCGACCCCCAACAGAACCACCGCCACAACCAGCAACACCACCGCCTGTGCCGCGCCGAACGGCGCATTCAGGGTCGACCCGCGCACCGCGTCATAGATCGAAATGGCAAGCGTCTGCTGCGAGGGATCGGCAAACACCGACACCGCGACATAGACCCCCAACAGATACACAAACAACAGCAGCGTCGCTCCGGCCAGCGGCAGACGCACCGTCGGTATGATCACGGTGCGCATCACCGCAAACGGCCCCGCGCCCATCGTGCGCGCCGCTTCAAGTTGCGCCGCATCCAGTCGCGACAACGCCGGATAAAGCAGGATCACC
>JBLHUT010000119.1:0-10322 GCA_047629975.1 Paracoccaceae bacterium | reverse complement strand
GTTCCCCCTCCCGATCAGGGGCCCGAGGTGCCGTTGCCGATCTTGCGCAGCTATCTTGACGTTGTTGTGCAGGGCTATTTGCAGGTCTTTGGCGAGCAAGGCGTCGTGGATTTCTTCGCAACGACCCGTGGCTGGCAGGCCCCTGTGCTTGATGACCGCACCGCACCTGTTTATCCGCGCCATCAGCTCCTCAGCAGTTCCGAAACAGCGCTTGTCGATGCGCATCTGTCCGCGTTAGCGGCGCAAGTGGAGCAGGGTCAGTAACCGCCCCTCGCGGGCAAACGGGGCAACGGGCGTTGCCGTTGCCTGTTGGTTCACGACCCTGTTGGCCAGCCACATGGCAAGCACACCGAACACCAGGCCGCCGAAGGCTTGCCCGATCAGCACGCCCATGGCACCGAACATCCATCCGCCAAGGATCACAAACGGCACTGTGCCAAGCGTGTGACGCCCCCAGTTGATCCATGTTGAATAATACGGGTGGCCCAGGTTGTTGAAGGCGGCGTTACTGACGAAAATGGCTCCGTTGAAAAAGAACGCTAGCGCCAGCGGCCCGCAAAACAGAAAAACAAGATCGCGGGTGACGCCCTCGGCCTGAAACAGCGTTGTGATCGGGCCGCGCAGCCCGAACAGGATTGCCGACACCCCCACAACCACCAAGGCGCAAAACAAAAGCCCGTCCCGATAGGCGCGGCGCACCCTGTCGGATTGGCCCGCGCCAAAGTTTTGCCCGATGATCGGCCCGATCGCGCCCGACAAAGCAAAGATGATCCCGAAGGCAACCGGCGTGATCCGGCCGATGATGGCCATCCCGGAAACAGCTTCCTCGCCGAATTCTGCCATTGAACGTGTCACGTAGGCTTGCCCGACTGGGGTGGCCAGCTGGGTCAGGATCGCCGGAAAGGCGATGGTCAGAATCGCGGGAAAATCACGTGTGAACTGGGGTGCATCCGGCCATGCCAACCCGCCGTGATGCCGGAAAATCGGGATCAGCGCGGTAAAGGCGATGGCACAGCGGGCCGCCACACTGGCTATCGCGGCACCGGTCAGGTCAAGATCAAGCCCGAAGATCAGGATCGGATCAAGCACGGCATTGACGAGGCCGCCGATAATGGTCGCCGACATGGCGCGACGGGCGTCTCCGTGTGCGCGCAAAATCGCGCCGCCGACCATCCCGATCAGCAGCAACGGCAAGGACGGGATAATGATCTGCAAGTAATGCACGGCAAGGTCCAGCGTCTCGCCCTGTGCCCCCAGCAGCGCGGTCAGGGCCGGCAGGTTCAGCCAGACCGTCAGGGCAAAAAGGGCGCTGAATATCACGCCGTAAATCAGGGATGTTGCCGCCCGTTGGCGTGCAAGATCCTTGTCGCCCGCACCCAGCGCCCGCGCCACAAGCGCGCCTGCGGCGATGGCCATACCGATGCCGAACGACGTGGTGAAAAATAAAATCGCACCAGCATAGCCGATGGCGGCGGCAAGCGCTGCGTTACCGAGCATCGAGATGAAAATCATATCGACGAAATCAACCAGAAACACCGCCATAAGCCCGACCGACGACGTTGCCGCCATGACGCTGACGTGGCGCATCAGGCTGCCCTCTAGAAACTTTGCTTTCGCTGCTGGTTGCGTGCTCATCTGTTATTTCCTGCTGTGTCCCGCTTGCGGGCGCGCGCGATATTGCAAACTGCAAAACCGGCGGCCACTTGCAAAAGGGTCGCGTTGCGGCCGTGCCGCCCTCAGGCCTTTGGTGCGACCTGCATCAAGGCCATGACATCCGCCATCTCGGGTCCTTTGGAAAGGCCGGTCATGGCGTGGCGCAGGGGCATGAACAATCCGCGTCCCTTGCGCCCGGTTGCCTGTTTGACAGCTGTGGTCCACTCGCTCCACGTATCACGATCCCACGGTTGAGGCGGCAAAAGCGTGATGGCTTCTTGCACAAATGTGCGGTCTTCCTCGGCGATCAACATGTTCTGGGGGCCGTCGCGGAACAGATCCCACCATCCGGCCATGTCGGCGCGAGTGTCGATGTTTTCGCGAACCACTTCCCAGAACAGCGCGGCCTTGTCCGCAGGAACACCCAATGCGGCGATGTCGCTGGCCACCGCATCAAGCGGCAATTGTGACAGGTAGCGCGCCGTGAGCGGACCAAGGTCGGCGACGTCGAACTTTGTCGGTGCCGATCCGAAGTGTGACAGATCGAACCCGTCGAGAAGCTCCTGATGGCTGCTGCGCAATTCGATCGGCTGGCTGGACCCAAGCCGCGCCATCAGGCTCAAAAGCGCGTAAGGCTCAATTCCGGCGGCGCGCAGGTCGCGCAGGGACAATGTGCCCAACCGTTTCGACAGGGCCTCCCCTTGAGGGCCCGTAAGCAGCGAATGATGCGCAAAGCTGGGGGCCGTGCCGCCCAGAGCCTCGATGATCTGGATCTGGGTGGCGGTGTTGGTGACGTGGTCCGATCCGCGTACCACGTGCGTGATGCCCATTTCGGTGTCATCCACGACCGACGCCAGCGTATACAGGATTTGTCCGTCCCCGCGGATCAGGACCGGGTCGCTGACGGACGCCGCATCAAGGGACAGATCCCCCAGAATGCCGTCGTTCCACTCGATGCGGGTCTGGTTGAGCATGAACCGCCAGTGCGGGGAACGGGCCTTGCGCAGATCCGCCTTTGCCTCCTCGGACAGGGCAAGAGCCGCACGGTCGTAAACGGGCGGTTTGCCCATGTTGAGTTGCTTTTTGCGCTTGAGATCAAGTTCGGTCGGGGTCTCGAACCCTTCGTAGAACCGGCCGTTCGCGCGCAAGGCATCAGCGGCGGCGTGATACCGGTCGATGCGCGATGATTGCGTCTCGATCCGGTCCCACGTCAGGCCAAGCCATTCCAGATCGCGCTGGATGCCCTCGGCATATTCGGGCTTGGAGCGTTCCGCATCGGTGTCATCGAGCCGCAAAATGAATGTGCCGCCCGACTTGCGTGCGATCAACCAGTTGAAAAGCGCCGTGCGCAGGTTGCCGACATGAAGATAGCCCGTCGGAGAGGGCGCAAAGCGTGTGACGATATCGGACATGACGGGACCTTTCAAAAACGAAGCGTTCAAGCGCTGTCGTATGGGCTTGGACCGGCTGAAAAGCAACGTGAAAGGCGATGTAGGGCCGGAAGATACCCGAAAGAAATTGCATAACGTGTTTGCTTTGCTCTGGCCTGACGGGAAATACGGGCTAATTTAATCGCTCATGAAGTAAACTAGGAGAATAACTCATGTCCCTGAAGCTTTCACGCCGTCAGGCGATCATTGCCGGTCTTGCGGCTCCTGCGGTTCTTTCCATTCCCGCGGCGGCCACTGCGGGGGGGCATTCGTCCGCTCCTGCGATGCCACTGGCACGCGGTTTCACGTTGGGGGACATGACGGTTACGACGCTGCTTGATGGCGCGCGTTCGGGCATTGAAAACCCTCAGGGGACGTTCGGTATGAACGTGTCTGCCGAAGATTTCTCCTCGGCCTCTGCCGCAGCATTCATCCCTGACGACAGCTTCACCACCTATTTTACGCCGACAATGGTTGAAATGGGCGATGACGTGATCCTGTTCGACACAGGTCTTGGCGGGGGCGGTTTGATCAAGGCGCTGACGGCCGCTGGCAAGGCACAGGCCGATGTCACAATCGTTGTGCTGACCCACATGCACCCCGACCATATTCTTGGTTTGATGACAGACGGGGCCGCAACTTTCCCGAATGCGCGTTATGTCACTGGATCGACCGAGTACAACTTCTGGAGCGCGATGGATGCGGGCAACCGCGTCGGCGATATGGTCGCCAGCCACGTCACACCGATGGTCGAGAAAATGACCTTCCTCGAAGACGGCGGTTCGGTTCTGTCCGGTATCACCGCAATGGGCGCCTTTGGTCATACGCCGGGTCACATGACGTATATGCTGGAAAGCAACGGCCAGCAATTGTTGCTCGCAGCCGACCTTGCCAACCACTATGTCTGGTCGCTGGCGAACCCCGATTGGGAAGTGCGCTTTGACGCGGACAAGGCCGCCGCTGCTGCCTCACGCCGTCGGGTGCTCGGGATGCTTGCCGCCGACCGTGTGCCGATGGTCGGCTATCACATGCCGTTCCCCGCGCTTGGCTTTGTCGAGGCGAAAGACAGCGGCTTCCACTATGTCCCTGCAAGCTATCAGTTCATGAGCTAAATGATCGTCTACGCGTCGGCCAAACGGTTGGTCGACGCGTTCTACGCCGTGGGGCAGAATGTCGGGTCGTGTGGCTTCGGTCTGCAAACAGCCCGCAGGAATGCACAGCATTCCTGCCACCGCCAACTGTTTTGATAGCCCCTCGGGCTGACAAAACAGGCGGCAGCCCCCCCTCCGAAACCCGCCCTTGTGATCTGATGAACTTGCCTGCCTCGAAACGGCTGCTCAGGTCTCGTCGCGCCACCGGTTCGCCATTGGATACCTGCGATCCAGCCAAAAGGCCGCGTTCGACAACCGCGCACCCGGGGCTGACTGAAAACGTTTGTATTCGCTGACGTACAAAAGGTGCTCGACCCGTTTGATCACATCGCGCTCGAACCCTTCGGCAACAATGTCCGCCACGCTGGCGTCTTCGTCCACAAGCATTTCGAGGATGCGGTCCAGAACCGGATAGGGCGGCAGGCTGTCTTCGTCCTTTTGGTCGGGTCGCAGTTCGGCTGACGGTGGTTTGTCGATCACCCGCGGCGGGATCACAATTCCCTCGGGGCCTTGCATCCAGCTGCGATGATTTGCGTTCCGCCACCGGCACGCGTCAAAGACCCGTGTTTTGTACATGTCCTTGATCGGATTATACCCGCCGGCCATATCGCCGTAAATCGTGGCATAGCCAACGGCAACTTCCGATTTGTTGCCGGTGGTCAGCAACATTTCACCGAACTTGTTGCTTATGGCCATCAACAACAGGCCGCGCAGCCGTGACTGGATGTTTTCTTCGGTCAGATCGGCTGGCGTGTCTGCAAACAGCGGCGCCAGTGCTTGGGTCACTGCCGCGCGCGGTCCGCCAATCGGGACGGTATCAAGTTGACAGCCCAACGCTGCCGCCACGCCTGCTGCATCCTCAAGGCTCCCGTCAGAGGTGAATTCCGATGGCAGCATGACACAACGCACGTTTTCCGGCCCAATGGCGTCGGCGGCAATCGCGGCAACAATCGCGCTGTCAACGCCGCCCGAAAGCCCCAGCAGCACCTTTTTGAAACCGGTCTTTCCCAAGTAATCGCGCAAGGCCACCACCATCACCCGGTAGTCTTGTTCCATCGTGTCGGGCAAAACCGCCTTTGCGCCGTCGCGGGCGCGCCAGCCGTCCGGTGTTTGCTCGAAGGTGATCGTCTGGAGGCATGCGTCAAAGGCCGGCATTTGCGCCGCCAACGCCCCCGAAGGGTTCAGAACGAACGACCCCCCGTCAAAGACCTGATCGTCCTGCCCTCCGACCATGTTGAGGTATACAAGCGGCAAGCCCGTCTCGACGACCCGCGCCACCATATGCGACAGCCGGGTGTCGTGCTTGTTGCGGCTATAAGGCGACCCGTTCGGCACCAACAGGATTTCGGCGGCCGATTCCTCCAGTGCTTCGGTGACATCCTCGTGCCACGCATCCTCGCAAATGGGCGAACCGATGCGCAGCGGCCCGACCCGGTACGGGCCATGCACAGGCCCCGGCGTATAAAGCCGGACCTCGTCAAAAACAGAATCGTTCGGCAGGTGGTGCTTGAAGATACGAGCAGTGACCTTGCCGCCCTGAAGCACGAAATACGCGTTGTGCAGCGCCGTGCCCTCGCGCCACGGCCCGCCGATGCCGATTGCAGGGCCGTCTGCACAATCGGCAGCCAATTGGTCGATAACCCGTGCAACATCGGCGATAAAGGCGGGTTTGCGCACAAGGTCCTGCGTCTGGTAGCCGGTGATGAACATCTCCGGCAGTGCAATCATGTCCGCGCCGTCGCGTTTTGCCTGTTCCCAGGCTTCGCGCGCTTTGGCTGCGTTTTCGTGCAAGGCGCCAACCGTCGGGTTCAACTGGGCAAGCGTGAGGCGGAAGGTCTGTGTCATGGCGCGTCGGGCCCCTGAAAACGGTCGGTGAGAAGGTCGCGTCGATCTTTCGGGCGTTATACCCGTATCGTGGGCGTTGAAAAGCCCGAGTGCTGTGCGCCTGTGGCAGCAGAAGAGCCTGAAACGGCTACGGGGCGTTTCGCAAGTGGCGCGAATGCGCCGTCAAGGCCGCAGGCAAAGCAAAGCAAAGCAAAGGAAAGCCGTTGTGCGCAAGCCAACACGATTGTATCCTTGCCCCCAAAGCGATCAACGCATTCCCCGTGCCTTCCCGAGGGAGCAGTCATGACCAGACCCACCAAGCGACCTGCATTTTCTTTTTGTGCCCTGTTCGTGCTGTTGGCAGCCGTAACAGGGCTGTGGCCCGACCACGGCCATACCCAGTCGATCAAGCTTGAGACAAAGCAATACGAGAACGGCGGCATTTACGAGGGTACGTTCAAAAACGGCCTGCAACATGGTCAGGGAAGTTACAGGCTGCCCAACGGCTATGTCTATAGCGGGGCGTGGGTCGAGGGCGAGATTCTCGGGCAGGGAGAGGCGCGATATCCTGATGGTTCGGTTTACGAGGGAGCTTTTGCGCGCGGCAAGCCATCGGGCTTTGGCAAAATCGCGTTTGCCGACGGGGGCACCTACGAAGGCGAATGGCAAGCCGGTGAGATGACAGGCAACGGTGTCGCACTTTATCCCAACGGGGTGCGCTACGAGGGGCAATTCGTGAACGCGTTGCACGATGGACAAGGCGTGATGGTCAGCCCGAACGGCTATCGCTATGAAGGGTCCTGGGTAACCGGTGTCAAGGAAGGGCGTGGCAAGATCCTCTATCCTGACGGTGCGGTTTACGAGGGTAATCTGAGCAGAGGCGAACGATCGGGGCAGGGCAGCCTCAAGATGCCTGATGGCCTGAGTTACATCGGTGCGTGGAAAAACGGTCAGATAAACGGGTTGGGCACGCTGCGGCAATCCAACGGCGACGTCTATGAAGGACTGCTGGTGGATGGAAAGCGTCAGGGGCGTGGCAAGGTCACCTATGCGAATGCAGACGTCTACGAAGGCGCGTTTATGGCAGACCGCCGCCACGGAACCGGCAGCTTTACCGGCACGGACGGGTATCTTTATACCGGCGCTTGGGAAAACGGGCGCATTCAGGGCAAAGGCCGTGTGACCTATCCGGACGGGTCCGTTTATGAAGGAGACTTCGTGCAGGACAAGGCCGAAGGCGTCGGCAAGATCACCTATCCGGATGGCTCGACCTATGAGGGGGATTGGCGCGACGGTGTGATCGAGGGGCGCGGGGTTGCACGTTATACCAACGGGCTGGTCTATGACGGTGAATTCCGCAACGCGCGCAACCACGGGCAGGGAACGATGACCTATGCCAGCGGATATACCTATGTCGGGATGTGGGCTGACGGGGTGCGTCAGGGCCCCGGGCGGGCGACCTATCCGGACGGCACGGTTTACGACGGAAGTTTTTCCGGTGGGCAACGCAATGGCACGGGGGCGATCACGATGCCTGACGGATTTACCTATGTTGGCGGGTGGCGCGACGGCGAAATTCATGGCCGCGGGGTGGCGACCTATGCCAACGGCGATATCTACGAGGGTATGTTCCTTGCTGGAAAGCGGCAGGGTGAGGGCACGATGACGTATGCGGCTGGTGTTGTGCAAGCGGGCGCATGGGAAAACGGGGTCTTTACGCAGACCGACCAAGAGCCGGAGTCTTCGACAGACACGGGCGGGGCTGCGCAGGCGGCCTCGCAAAACTAAGCGTACATCCACTGCGTCAGGATTGGCTCAGGCCACTAAAAAGCAGCCTTACTGTGGTTCCCTTGCCTGGTTTACTCCTGATTTCCAACTTGCCGCGAGACTGCTCGACAAATCCCGTAACGGAAGACAAACCAAGCCCGGATCCCGTTTCATATGGCTTGGTTGAAAAGAACGGCTCCTTTGCCTGCTCGATTTGGGCCGGTGTCATGCCGGTACCGGTGTCTGCGACCTGAAAGACAACCGTTCGCGTGCCTTCGTCCGCCAGCAGGCCCGAGATTGTCAGCCGCCCGCCTTTCGGCATCGCGTCGCGTGCGTTGATCGCAAGGTTGAGCAGCGCACTTTGAAGCTGGCAGGGGTCTATCATAATCTTGGGCAGGTCCGGTGCGACCTGAAGCTCCAGAGCGATGGACGCAGGGAGCGTTGGCACCAGCAATTTGCGCAGATCCTCGATTGCGTCGCCTATCTGTGTGTGGCTCTCGAGCAGGGGGGCGCGCCGGGCATAGGACAAAAGATGCCGGGTCAGTTGGCTGCCGCGATGTGCGGCGTCATAGGCGTCTTGTACCAGTTGCTTGCGTTCCTCTTCGCTCTCGGTCTGCTCGTACAGCTCCAGATTGCCCATGGTAACGGTCAGCAGGTTATTGAAATCATGCGCAACACCGCCTGTCAAAGCCCCAAGTGCCTTGATCTTCTGGGCTTGAAACAGGACCTGTTGTGATTTGTCGTAGGTTCGACGCTTGACCGCGTGTTGCCAGACCGCAACAAAGAAATAACTCGACAGACACAGGGCCATGATGACAGCGGCGATGGCCTTTTCCGGATCTCCGCTTTGTTCCAGCATGCTGGCGGCCATCAAAAGAAGGGCCGCAACAATCGGGACCGCGTCACAAATCAGAAGGGCGATATTGAGCGACCGAAGGAGCAGTGACCGGATCATTGCCGCTGTAACAGTCAGCAGCGCGGCAAAGGCATGCAAAGGACTTTCGCCCTGCCAAAGCAGGATCGCGAGAAACGCGACAACAAAGGATTGCAACACAACAAGGGAAAGTTGCGCGATGTACCACCGTAGGCTGGATTGGCTGCGCGATGCCTCGCTCAGCGCCTGATCTGCCAACAGGACCGATACATAAACAGCGTACCATATCAGCAAGACGCCCATATCCAGCACGATGGCCGTTGTGATTACGGCGACGAATACCAGAAGTATCCGGGCAAAGACTTCGGCGCTTTTTGGATCATCAAGTCCGGCGATTTGCCGGATGTAGGGGTTGTAGTCGCGGCTTTGTGCGGGGTCGGTGTCATCGGTCGGGGACGATTTTTTCATTTTACACCATGGGCTGTGTGGTGAAATGGTAGGCGGGATTTTTCAACCGGGCGGTGCGGCGGTGTCGTTGCACAAAATACTGTTTGCGGCGATGCACGCCACCTCCGGTTTTGCGTTGACCGGAAAACCGTTTGATCTGTCAGGCAACATTTTGTCAGGCGGCCACGGCGTGGCGGCCACGTACCGGTGATGCAGAGGCCCGCGCCTACCAAGGCACCACCGCGCCCTGCCAGTCAAAGAACCCGCCTGTCTGTGCAGGTGTCAGGGCCTCGATCACGGCCAAAAGGGTTCCTGCGGCCTGTTCGGGGGGCACTGACGGGTGGCGTGCAAGGTACTTGGCTGTAAATTCCGTTTGTACCGTTCCGGGATGCAATGCGACGCAGATCGCGTGTTTGTGGCTGCGGGTCAGTTCGATTGCGGCGGTGTGTACGACCTGATTGACTGCGGCCTTGGCTGCGCGGTAGCTGACCCAGCCGCCTAGCCGGTTGTCGCCGATAGAGCCGACGCGCGCCGACAGCACCGCAAAGACGCCGCGCCTGCCGCGTGGCAACAGGCCGGTGCCGTGTTTCAGGATCAGGGCAGGACCGATACAATTGACGGCAAACTGGTCGGCCATGCCCTGTGCCGTTAGTGCCTTGATGGTTTTTTCAGGGGCGTGGCCGTCAACCTCAAGCGCGCCGCTGGCCACAAGGATCAGGTCGAACGGCCCGTCCAGTTCGCCCAAGCGGGCCGCGACCGAAGCCTCGTCGGTGATGTCGAACGCGTCGCGCGACCTGCTCAGCCCGGTAACTGTTATGCCTTTTGCCTCCAGCGCGGCCTTTACAGCCCTGCCAATTCCGCCGCTATCGCCAATGATCAATGCGTTCTCCATGCCTAAAACATAGAATTGCTGACACAGATAACCATGACGATTTACCATTGACCTTGAACTTGTGTGCGCCAAGTGTCCCCTATGCAACTGTATTTGTCCCCTTTTCTGACAGTCCTTTGTGTGGTGATTGCCGCACCTGTCGCCGCGTTAGAGCTGTATTTGCGCGACAGTTTCCCGATCAACCGCCCCTCGAGCCTTGCCTATGACGCCGAAACATGCGGCGTCTGGATTGCGAACGAGGGCGCCGAGCTTGTTCTGATAAATACTGTTGGCACAGAGATCCG
>JBLHUT010000118.1:0-10379 GCA_047629975.1 Paracoccaceae bacterium | reverse complement strand
ACTTCCCATTCCGGGGGCAGATAGGCAGGCAGCTTTTCGGCAAGAATGGCGAATTCGTCCACGGCCGCTTTTGACCGGGACCCGTGGCCGCAAATCATGACGCCGGTCTTTGGAGACGCTTTGGGGGTGTCTGAGGTCATAAGGGCGCTCCTTCAAGGGCTATGTCAGTCGCAAATTATAGGCCGGTTTTCAGGCCGGTTGTCGTTTTGGTGGCGCGTGCCGCATTCAATGAGGGGCGGCAGGCAACCCGTTTCAGGGGCACCTGCACTTTTGGACGCTGCAAGATCGGGCCCCCGAACTGGGTCGACCCTTGCTTGCCAATCGTTCTGGCCCCCGTCAAAGGCGTCGTCGTGGCACGATATAGGCGGTGGGCTTGTTTGGCGCAATTCGAAAGCGACGCACAGGGGTGGCAGGCGACACGAGGGGCGTTGTTTTCGCCGCGTGGCAGGCCATTGGACGACAAGAGGTCACAATTGCGTAATTTCAACGGAATTGTGCATCGGTGCACGGGCAGCGTGCACAGGCTGCTGTGGTCACTTCGGGTCTGAGGGTCTAATGATGGCTCTTGGATTTTGATCAAGCAAAGGAGCGTGCCATGGGACGATTGGTCGAGGGCGTGTGGAGCAAGGATCAACTAGCAACCGACGGTGCCTTCGTGCGCCCCGATGCAGGGTTTCGCAACTGGATCACAGCCGACGGTGCCGCAGGCCCCTCTGGTGTGGCGGGTTTCAAGGCGCAAAGCGGTCGCTATCATCTTTATGTCAGCTATGCTTGCCCATGGGCGCACAGGACGCTTATCTTTCGTGTGCTCAAGGGGTTGGAGGAGCATATCTCGGTCTCTGTCGTCGATCCCGATATGCTGGACAACGGCTGGGCCCTGACAGGGGGCTATCCGGGAACCACAGGCGACGACTTGTTTGGTATGCGCTATATTCACGAAGTCTATGCCAAAGCCGACCCTGCGATGTCGGGCCGCGCGACGGTGCCGGTTTTGTGGGACAAACATCAGGCGACAATTGTCAGCAACGAATCGTCCGAGATCATCCGGATGTTCAACAGCGCCTTTGACGGTATCACCGGCAACACGCAGGATTACTGGCCCTTGGCACGCCAGACCGAGATCGAAGAGGTCAATGATCGGGTTTATCACACGCTCAACAACGGCGTCTACAAATCCGGTTTTGCGACAAGTCAGGCGGCCTATGATGCGGCTGTATCGGAATTGTTCGATACGATGGAGTGGCTCGAAACACGCTTGTCCTCAAATCGCTATCTGATGGGGGCGGCTCTGACCGAGGCGGACTGGCGGCTGTTTCCGACGCTTGTGCGGTTCGATATGGTCTATCATCTGCATTTCAAATGTAACCGCAAGCGGCTGGTCGATTATCCAAATCTGTGGGCTTACACCCGTGATTTGTACCAGATGCCCGGCATCGCGAGCACGGTGAATATGGATCACATCGTGCGACACTATCATTTCAGTCACGAATCGATCAATCCACACCGGATTATCCCGATAAACCCCGTGCTGGACTGGAATGCGCCGCACGGCAGATAAGGCGTGGGCAGAATCGAATCAATATCGAATCGATTCTGCCTGATCAGATTGGCACCGGTGCGTGTTCCGCCGGTGTCGGCTGCATCATAGCTGCGGAGCCGAAATGCTCGACCATCGCGGCAAGATCCTCGGGGGGCGTCTGGGTTCGCAAAAAGGCGCAGGCATTCGGCGCCAGTTTGAAAATTGACCCGTCGGAAAAGAAGCTTGTGTCGGTTACAAAAATCACTTTTGCCTTCGGATATCGGTAACTGATGATGTCCGAGACTGCAAAGGCGCTTCCGTGATCCAGCACGAGGTTCAGAATGACCATATCGACGGCAATCTTCTGAAGCGCCAGAACGGCGCCATCCTGACTATAGGCCAACTCGACGGCGTGGCCAAACCGCTTGAGATGCCGCTTCCAGATAAGTCCGAGGTTGGGGTCGCTCTCTACGATGAGGACTTTCATATCATGCTCTTGCCGATTGTTCGCCGTAACGCGCATTTCAAAGCCAATCAATGCACCAGTTCGGTTCATCATGGGTTAACAAATATCAATCAAAAGTTAAGACTTTAAGTCAAAGCCAAAACTGGCATACATCCGCTCGAATTGACGGAGAATGAGCACGATGACGACGTGGATAACGATTTGTGACACCTGCAAACGGGAAGGGTGGGAGGCTGCCACCTCTGGGCGGACTGACGGAGAGGCTCTGGCGGAACTGGTCGAAGCTGCGCTGGGCGCGCAACCGGGGGCAACCGACGTGCGCGTGCGGCGGCATTCGTGCTTGATGGGCTGCAATCAGGCTTGCAATGTGACACTGCAATCGGTGGGCAAGCTGTCTTATACGCTGGGCCGGTTCGACCCCGAACCGGATGCCGCAACGGGTATTGTCACCTATGCGGTCTTGCATGCCGCAAGCGAAAAAGGGCAGGTGCCGTACCGCGAATGGCCACAGGCAATCAAAGGCCACTTCGTTTCCCGCCATCCTCCGTTGCCTGCAGCCGAATGAACACGACACGCGATCACGGGGGCGGCATTGACGCGGCTATCGCGAAATGGGGTGGACAACGGCAAGCCTGGCTTGACCTGTCTACCGGCATAAACCCTGTGCCTTATCCGGTTCCCGAACTGCCTGTTGAAAGCTGGAACAGCCTGCCCGACAGGGCAGCGCAGGAAACGCTCGAGGCGGCGGCACGGGGCTTTTGGAACGTGCCTGCGCATCTGGCGGTAATCGCGGCGCCGGGGGCCTCGGCCTTGATTGCGCGGATGCCGGGCTTGGCGGCGCGTGGTGCCGTGGCTGTGGCCCAACCGACCTACAATGAACATCTGGCGGCGTTTCAGGCCAGCGGCTGGCGGGTGCATGATCCACAGGCTGTCGAGAGGGCTGATGCGTGGGTTTGCGTGCATCCCAACAACCCTGATGGCCGGCTTTGGCAGGCCCGTGAATTACCGGATTCGGGGTTGTGTATCATCGACGAGAGCTTTTGCGATGTGACGCCGGATGAAACCCTGCTGGCTCATGCGGGGATGCCGGGGCGAATTGTGCTCAAAAGCTTTGGCAAGTTCTGGGGGTTGGCGGGGGTCCGGCTTGGATTTGCGATCGGGCTGCCCGAAACCGTGGCCCCCTTGCGAGAGGCGCTGGGCCCGTGGCCGGTGTCGGGCCCTGCGTTGCATGTCGGCGCAGTTGCGCTGAACGATCCGGTTTGGGCGCAGGCCACGCGCGTGCGACTATCGGCGGATGCCGCACGGTTGGACCGCATCATGGCGGATGCTGGTGTCGGATGTATCGGTGGCACCACGCTTTTCCGGCTTTATGATACGGTTGATGCGGCGTGCTGGCACGACAGATTATGCCGCGCGCACATCCTGAGCCGGATCTTTCCCTATTCTGCGCGCTGGCTGCGGCTTGGCTTGCCCGGAACGGCGGCTGGTTGGGCGCAGCTTGAGGCGGCGCTGGCATGACCGGCAGCCCGCTGATCCTGTTGGTGGCTTTGCTGCTGGATGCGGTTTTGGGCGAGCCGAAATGGCTGTGGTCCCGTGCGCCGCATCCTGCCGTGCTGATGGGCAATGCTGTGAAGTGGATGGATAACACGTTCAACCGTGGTCCTGCGCGCCGTATCAAGGGCAGCCTTTCTTGTGCGGTGCTGGTTCTGGCCGCAGGGGGTGTGGGATGGGTGTTCAGCCTGCACTGGGTGCCCGAAGTGCTGCTTACAGCGGTTCTTTTGGCACAGCGCAGTCTGGTCGACCACGTGCGCGCCGTCGCAGATGCCTTGCGCTTTGGCGTCGTGCCCGGACGCCGGTCCGTAGCGATGATCGTGGGGCGCGACACGGCAGAGTTGACAGAGCCGGGCATTGCCCGCGCCGCCATTGAAAGCGCTGCCGAAAATTTTGGCGACGGGGTTGTGGCGCCCGTCTTCTGGTTTCTGGTTGGTGGTTTGCCCGGCTTGATGATCTATAAAATGACGAATACTGCCGATAGCATGATCGGATACCGCACACCGCGGCATCTTTTGTTCGGTTGGGCCTCGGCACGGTTCGATGATGTGCTCAACTGGGTCCCTGCGCGGCTAACGGCGGTTTTGATCGCGATCACGCACGGGGTGATCGGACAGTGGACGGCGATCTGCCGCGATGCGCCGCTGCACCGTTCGCCCAACGCGGGCTGGCCCGAAGCCGCAATGGCCCAGAGCCTTGACGTTGCCTTGTCGGGGCCGCGATCCTACGAAGGGCGGATGCAACCCTTTGCGTTTGTCCACCCGGAAGGGCAGCATGATATTGGTCCGCTCCAGATTGTTGCCGCGGTTCGTGCGCTTTGGCGCAGTTGGGCATTTATGGTGGCGCTGATCGGTGTGCTTTGCCTGCTTACCCTGTGACGCAGGCTGCATCGGCAGATCCGGTTTGTGTGGAAATGCCTGCTTGTCACAGATGCCTGCGCTGCTACCCTAAAGGCTGACCCACTGCGGAGACTTGTTCCATGCGCCTCATCCTTCTTCTTATTGCAAGCGTTTTGGCGCTTCCGGCACAGGCAAAGACGCCGTGCGGTGGTGCGTTTGACGGTTTCGTCTCGGCCCTTAAATCCGAGGCGGTTGCCAGCGGGCATAGCAAGCGGTCGGTCAACACGTTCTTTGCGCCTGTACGACAAGATCCCAAGGTCCTGAGGGCGGATCGCTCCCAAGGGGTGTTCAAAATGGCATTCCTCGATTTCTCCAAGCGGGTCATCAGCCAGAACCGAATGAACAACGGCACCTCGAATGCGCGCAAATATGCCAGCGTCTTTGCCCGTGCCGAGCAGGATTATGGGGTGCCAGCGGGTGTCTTGCTGGCGTTCTGGGCGCTTGAGACGGATTTTGGCGCGGTCCAGGGTGAGTTCAATACCCTGAACAGCCTTGTCACCCTGAGCCATGATTGCCGCCGTCCGGGCCTGTTTCGGCCACAGATATTTGCCGCACTTGAACTTTTCGAGCGCGGAGACTTTGACCCCGCCACGACCAAAGGCGCATGGGCCGGAGAGATCGGAATGGTTCAGATGCTGCCCGAGGACATTCTGACCAACGGCGTCGACGGGGATGGCGACGGCAAGGTCCGCCTCAAGACCTCCGCGCCGGATGCCTTGTTGTCGGGGGCAAAGATGCTCAAGGGGCTTGGTTGGCGCGCCAATGAGCCATGGTTACAGGAAGTGCGCGTGCCGTCCGGTTTCGACTGGGGCGAAAGCGGATTGCAAACAACGAAAACGGTGCGTGAATGGGCGCGACTCGGGGTTTCGGCACGCAGCGGGTCACTGGCGCAAAAATCGCTTGCCGCGTCGGTTCTGCTGCCTCAAGGCAAGGATGGTCCTGCCTTTCTCGTGTATCCGAACTTCAATGTGTATTTCGAATGGAACCAGAGTTTTGTCTACGTGACTACGGCTGCCTATTTTGCCACGCGGCTGTCGGGTGCGCCTGTCTATGACCCAAGGGCGCCCGCGACGGGGTTGTCGGATGCACAGATGAAAACACTCCAGACCCGCTTGAAAACCCGCGGATATGACGTGGGCAAGGTGGATGGCATCTTGGGCGCAAAAACCCGGTCGGCTGTTCAAATGGAGCAAAAGCGGTTGCGCATGCCCGCTGACGCGTGGCCGACACCTGAACTGCTGAATAAGTTATAGGGTACAGGGAATAAACAGGTCTGCGCAGCACTTTTCCCCGCGCAGCGGGCAGGCGGGCTTGCCCGCCTGCCGGGCCCAACGGGCACCGGGCATTCTTGACTGTCCGGTAACGGGCGGGAGCCTTTTGGCTCTGTGAACCGAAGGCCGATGAAAGAACTTGCTTGCGACAGCTTTGGTGAAATTTTTGATGCCCTCAGGCAACCATCGCAGTGGCCTTTTTGAGGTCGACAGAGACAAGTTGACTAACACCTTGTTCTTGCATCGTGACCCCGAAAAGCCTGTCCATTCTGCTCATCGTAATAGCGTGATGGGTGATGATCAAAAAACGCGTGTCGGTCCGACGGGTCATTTCATCCAATAGGTCGCAGAATCGCGTAACATTGGCATCATCCAAAGGCGCATCAACCTCGTCCAGCACACAAATCGGTGCAGGATTGGCAAGGAAAACAGCAAAAATAAGCGCCAGTGCCGTCAGGGTTTGCTCTCCTCCCGACAGCAACGAAAGTGTGCTCAGCTTCTTACCCGGCGGCTGACATAAAATCTCCAGACCGGCTTCCAGAGGATCGTCGCTTTCAACCAGAACTAGCTTTGCCTCGCCGCCGCCGAACAGGTGGGTGAACAGGGTAGAAAAGTTTGTGTTCACCTGCTCGAAGGCCGTTAACAACCGTTCGCGCCCTTCTTTATTGAGCCCCGCAATACCTGCGCGCAGCGTGGCGATAGCCGATTCAAGATCGGCCTTCTCTGAGACCAGCAGATCGTGCTCTGTCTGAACTTCGGTGGCATCCTCCTCCGCCCGAAGGTTGACAGACCCCAGCGCATCGCGACTGCGCCTGAGCCGCAAAATGTCAGCCTCGATCACCTCTGATTGTGGCAACGCATCGGGATCGGCGTCCAGTTGTTGCAAAAGCGTCTCGGGCGTTGCGCCCTGGTCTTCGTGAATCCGTGCGCGGGCGGCTGTTAGCGTTTGGTCAGCGGCCTCAAATCGTGCCTGTGCTGCCGCGCGCCCCTCGCGCAGGGTCGATGCAACGGCGTTTGCGTCGCGTTCTGTCATCTGTGCGGTGCGCAAAGTGGTCTCGCCCGTGACCAACGCGTCGGCGGCGGTCTGCCGGCGGGTGGTGGCCGTATCAAGGGCGGTGGCCAGTTTCCTCCGCCGGCTGTCGATCTCCAAGGGGGCGGCTTGGGCCTTTGCAAGGTCGCTTTGCGCGGCTGCCATCCGCCCGTCCAGTTCGGTCGACCGGCTGGATGCCGTCGAAAGTCGTTCGCGCCAGCCGCTGATTTCTTTGGTGATTTGCTGACGCCGGCGCGTTCTGGCCTCACCCGTGCGGCGCAACTCGTCTTGTGCGCCACGTTGCGCCATCATCGCGCGGCGGGCATCGTCGACAGCGTGTTTTGCGTCCTCGATACCGGCCCGCGCGGCAGACAGGTCTGGCAACTCGGCGGCATCGGCTTCGGTTTCCAGCAGCCGTTCCTGCGCACTCTCGGCCTCGTCCGTGTGGCGGACGACGGCAAGCCCGGCTGTCTCGAGCCGCGTCTGGGCCATGGTATGTTCGCTTTCTGCGCGGCTCAGGGCGCGACTGGCTTCGGCGACGGCGGTGTCTGCGTCGCGGCGGGCCTGACGGGCCGCTTTATCCGCATCGGTACAGGTTGCAAGTGCGTGGGTCAGAACCTCGTGCGCCTGTGTGGCACCGGCGGCGCGTGCGCTGCTGTCTTCGAGATCGCGTTTGAGCATCACCAACCGGTTCAACTGTTGCAGCCGCAGGGCCGCGGCGGATGGCGCATCCTCTGCACGCGCGCGGAGTCCGTCCCACCGCCACAGGTCCCCTTCGACAGACACGATGTGTTGCCCCGGCCCGAGCGTTGCTTGCAAGCGTGGGCCGTCTTTGCGTGCGACCAATCCGACCTGTGCCATGCGCCGCACCAGCACGGGTGGTACCTGAATGTGATCGCTAAGGGGCGTAACCCCGTCAGGCAACGGTTGCACGTGGGCATAATCCGGCAAGCCAGCCCAACCTGACATCTCGTCATCGGTTACGGCAGGCGCACGCAGATCATCGGCAAGGGCGGCCCCAAGCGCGATTTCATAGCCCCGATCCACCGTGAGTTGATCAAGCACCTGTGTTCCTTCGCCTGCCTCGCGTGCGACGAGCCGCATCAGCGCGTTAACCTCGGCGCGCAACGCCCCGGCCTCGCCTTCGGCAACAGAGCGTTCGGCACGGGCGTTGGCCTCAAGTGCGGCTGTCCGGTTGCGGGCCTCGTCGGCCTGTTGAAGTGCGGCTTCGGCTGCCTGTGCTGCCGCTGACGCCTCTGTCTGGCGGGCAATTGCCTGTGCTGCGTTGTCTGCGGCGTCTTGCGAATGGGCCTGTGCAAGGGCAACGACCTCATTGGCGCGGGCGGCTTGAGCGCGTTGGTGCGCAAAGGCCTGTGCGGCCTCGTTCCGCTGGCGCTCGATCGACTGGTGACGGGCCGCAAGACGGGCGACGTCTTCGGTTTGCTCTGACAGGGTTTCCTCGACGCCCTTAAGGGTGTCGGCGGCTGTGCGGGCTGCGTCGGTTGCCATATCCAGCGCGTCTTCGTGACCCTCCGAGGCTTTTGAAAGCTCCCGTTGCTCCCATTCCAGTCGTTCGACAGTTTCGCTGGCATCGCGGTTCAGGGCGTCTTCGCGGGCAATGTCGCGTCCCATTTGCTCGATCCGGCGGGAAAGTGTTTCGATGGCCGTCCTTGCGCGGGTGTCCTCGTCACCCAAGGCAGACATTTCGACCCCGAGCCTTTGCACAACGGCCGCGGCGATCGCGTCTTCTTCGCGCAACGCCGGCAGGGTGGCATCGGCGGTTGTGCGCGCTGTTTCGGCGTCCCTTACGGCGCGCTCTGCGGCGGAGGCTTGCACCGTGCACTGGCGCAGCGCGGTTTGTGCGGTTTCGCGCGCGTCGCGTGCTTCGCTCCAACGGCGATACAGCAGCAGACCCTCGGCGTGGCGCAACTCGGTCCCGATTGTCCGGTAACGTGTTGCCTGTCGGGCCTGCCGCGCAAGCTGTGCCAGTTGGCTGGCCAGTTGTTCGATGATGTCATCCACCCGCAAGAGGTTGGATTCGGCACCGTTCAGCTTCAATTCTGCTTCGTGGCGCCGTTGGTAAAGCCCGCTGATGCCAGCGGCTTCTTCAAGGATACGGCGGCGGGATTTCGGTTTTGCGTTGATAAGTTCAGATATCTGCCCCTGCCGGACAAGTGCGGGGGAATGTGCCCCGGTCGAGGCATCGGCGAACAGCATCTGGATGTCGCGGGCGCGCACGTCTTTCGTGTTTGCCTTGTAAGCGGAACCGGCATCGCGGGTGATGCGGCGCACGATCTCCAACTGGTCAAGCTCGTTGAAACCCGATGGGGCAAGACGCTCTGAATTGTCCAGAACAAGCTGGACCTCGGCAAAATTTCGGGCAGGGCGGGTGGCGGCGCCGGCAAAAATCACATCTTCCATCCCGCCGCCACGCATTGCCGAGGCGCGGTTTTCGCCCATGACCCAGCGCAGAGCCTCGAGCAGATTGGATTTGCCGCAGCCGTTTGGCCCGACAACACCGGTCAACCCGTCCGAGATCAGCAGGTCGGTCGGATCGACAAAGCTTTTGAAGCCATTGAGTCGTAAACGGGTAAATCGCAACGGGGGTCCTCTCCGGTTGCGTTCATATTGATGGCGACGCAGAGCGTTATGTCAACTCTTTGCGCAGGGCCAGCTACCCGATATGCACCAGTTTTTGCCAATATCCACTAGATATCGTTTATGCAGCGCCGATTAGGCGCCGCTGCCGGGCGTCTCACAAGGGTTTACTGCGCGCGGACCTGATCAAAGGACACAAGTTTGCGGCCCTTTTCATCCCACAAATGCAGGCGTGCACAGCGCAGGCTCTCCATCAGGGTCATCCGGTGCGATTCCGCAAGGCTTCGGTGATCGCGCAGAACCTCGGGAAGGCGGTAAAACGGGATCCGGCTGTACAGGTGATGCACGTGGTGCACACCAATATTAGCCGTAAACCACCGAAGAACTGCTGGCAGATCGTAGTGGGAGCTGCCGTGAAGCGCGGAATCGTGCAATTGCCAGTCTTCCTGATTGTCCCAGTTCGTTTCCTCGAACTGGTGCTGGACGTAAAACAGCCACACGCCGATGGACGCCGCAATCAGGGTCGAGGGGAGGAAGATCAGCAAAATCGGCATGATGCCGCCAAAATAGAAGATCGTCGCAAGAGCCGCAAATGTAGCCAGATTGGTGCCCATCGAACTGATCCAGTACCGCCAACCGGCTGTCATCAGCCCCAGAGGAAGGCGGTTCTGGATAAAGAAAAGATACGTTGGCCCAAGCCCGAACATGACAAGCGGGTGCCGGTAAACACGGTAAGACATCTGTCCCAGTGCCGAAAGCGCCTTGAACTCGGCAATCGTAAGTGTGTGAACATCGCCGATGCCGCGCTTGTCCAGATTGCCTGCTGCGCTGTGGTGAATCGAATGGGTTCGCCGCCAGACGTCATAAGGCGTCAACGTCAAAACACCCAGAACGCGCCCCACCCAGTCGCTGACGTGACGGTTTTTAAAGAATGCTCCGTGGCCACAATCGTGCTGGATCGTGAACAGGCGCAGCACAAAGGCGGCGTTCAGCACCGAGATCGCCAGCGCCAGCCAGTATCCGACCGACAACGCCCACCATGCCA
>JBLHUT010000117.1:0-10422 GCA_047629975.1 Paracoccaceae bacterium | reverse complement strand
GAATAGCCCGTTGTCCGGCTTACGGTCACAATATCAGCCAAAGGGACATATTGACCGGTCGGACTGCGCAATTGCGTCCTGTCCACGAAATCAGCCGTAAGTTCCTCGTCCGGCAATTCCACCCTGATCGCGGCCGACCGGGCCCCGTCGGGATAGGTTGCCGCCTCGATCCCGTTCAACCGGTCGCGCAAAACACGCCCCAAGCCGTCAATCGTAAACCCGAGTGCAGCGCCTTGTGGCGTCAATTCCAACACGAGTTCCTGTTTGTCATACGACATCGAATCCTCGACAGCCGACACTTCGGGGAATTGCAGAAGGCGTTTTTTAAGGGCCTCGGAGGCCTCCTTCAAACTAGCGGACGACGCGCCGAAAAACTGCACATCAAGGTTATCCCCACCCGGGCCCCGCCCCCAGCGCCGGAACGAAAGCGTCTCGACCAACGGATGCCGCTCTACCCTGTCCTGAAGATCCTGAATAAACCGGCTCGACGAATATGACCGCAGATCGGCATCAATCAGCTCAACAGCAATCGATCCCAACTGGTCCTTGTCCTTGGTGTCGGCCCCGCTCAGGCCACGACCGGTGTTGCCCCCGACCTCGGCCAACGCATAAGCAACCGGATTGCGCCCGTGTTCCGCGGCATATTCCTCGCCCAGCTCTTCGACCGCCCGCTGCAAGGCGCGCATCTGTTCAAGCGTATCCTCGCGACTGGCACTTGGGGCCATTGCAAAATTGCCCGAAACCGATCCCTCCTCGGGGGAGCTGAAGAACCGCCATTGCACATCGCCCCGAACAAGCAACGCCACCTGACTGGCAAGCAACAGCACCAAAAGTGCAACCACCGGATACCGCGCCCAGATCACGGCCCGCATCAACCGCCGGAACAACGTCACCCTGATCCAGTCAAAGCCGATATTGACCACCCTGCTCGGCCAATCGAACCAAGCTTCCTTTTTCTGGCTGGCCGCCAGAGAATGGGCCATGTGGTTGGGCAGGATAAGGAAGCATTCGATCACCGAGGCAATCAGGACAACACTGACAGTAAACGGAATATCGGCAATCAGATCACCAAAGCGCCCCTCCACCAGCGTCAGTGCCGAAAAGGCAATGACTGTCGTGAGGGTCGCGGCAAAAACCGGCGAGGCCATCCGCCTTGCGGCATTCTCGGCGGCCTGTACCGGTGTCTCCCCAAGTTTCCGGACACGGAAATCGGCGTGTTCCCCCACCACAATCGCGTCATCCACGACGATGCCAAGGGTAATCAAAAGGGCGAACATCGAAATCATGTTCAGGGTCAGACCCGCCGCCCACATCAGAAATATTGCCGCAAACATCGCAACCGGAATGCCCGCCGCAACCCAGAGAGCCGTGCGCGCATTCAAAAACAGGAACAGCAAAACCACCACAAGCCCGAGCCCTGTCAGCCCGTTCTCGATCAGAATGTTCAACCGCCCCTCGATGGATTCCGAACGGGTACGGATCAGGTCGATGCCGACACCTTTGGGCGTGGTCAGCAACATCTCTGCGGCGACCTTTTCAACCAGCGCCTGAATAGCGATCGCATCCCCCGTCGCAGAACGGTCCACACGGATCGAAATGGCAGGGTTGCTTCCTTTGAAATAGGTCCGCTCGCGGTCGATACCTCCGACGGAAATCAGTGCCACGTCGCCGATTGTGAGCTGTGACTGATCATCGTTGGTGCGCAACACAATCGAGGCGATCTGATCCGGCGTCCGTTTCGCGACCCCTGTGCGCACGCGGGCATTTGCACCCGCGACGTCTCCGGCGGGGCTGGCCTCTGCTTCGGACTTGATCGCAGCAGCGATCCCAGACAGCGTGATATCGTTGCGGATCAGGGCCGCAGACGGGACTTCGACCATGATTTCAGGGGCCACAACCCCCCGGATCGTGGTGCGCGTCACCCCCACGGCATAAAGCCGGGTGATAAATTCATCGGCCAAACGGCTGAGCGGAGCCACATCAACGGGTCCGTTGATCACCACATCCGTTACCCTGTCACGCCAGACGCCGCGCCGCACAGTTGGCTCGTCTGCATCCTCGGGCAGGTTGCTGACCTGATCGACCGCCTGCTGGACCTCGTCTGCGGCACGTCCCATATCCCAGCCGGGTTCGAACTCGAGCCGGATACGCGCCGATCCCTCGGACGAGGTCGTATCCGAGCTTAGCACCCCCTCAACCGCCAAAAGAGCAGGCTCCATCAACTCGACGATGGCGCGGTCCACATCTTCGGCTCCGGCACCATCCCAACGAATACTGACCGAAACGTTATCGACAACCACATCGGGGAAAAACTGCGCACGCATGTTCGGAAAGGCCCAGATGCCCGCCCCTATCATCAGAACCAGCAACAGGTTGGCAGCCGTCCCGTGCCGCGTGAAATATGAAAACAGACCGCCAGGGCCGCGATCGGCGTCCTGAAGGCTCTCGTTTCGGGTGCTCGGGCTTTTACGGATCATCGCTTATCCTCCCATCCTGCCTTCGATGCGCGCAACCACGCTGCTCGATACTTCGTCCTCTTTGAGCTGGGCCAGAACACGCTGCTTGGCCTCGGCCGGCATCCGGCGGTTGGCTTCGACAAAGGCAATCAAACGCGCGCGACGCTCGCTGGTCAGGGTGATTTTCTCAGGTGCTGCGGGGGCCTGCGTCACCGCATCCCCCTCATCCGGCCCGGCAGCCGGTTCGGGGCCGATGACCTTGACCAGAATGCCTTCGCCGATCACCGGTGACAACTCGGACACGATTTGACGCCCCGTCAGCTCGGGGGCACGAATGATGACGTCATCGGCCTGACGACGCAAAATATCGACCTGCGCCGTCACAAGCCGGCTGTTTTCATCAATCAGCAGCACCTGCCCTGCGGAATCGACGGCAGTGGCAGGCACGCGGGCAACTTGATCCAGCTCCGGCTCCTGCACGGTGACGGTCACAAAATCACCGGGGCGAAACCCTGCGAATGTCTCGAGCCGGGCAAAGATCTGCCGACCTGTGGTGCCTTCGCCGACCGATGCGCCGACCCGACTGAGCGTGCCGGTCGCCTCAAGGTCAAGACCCAGCACATCCAGCGACACGACAACCGGCGCTTGCATCAGCGCGCCGTTGGCATCCAGCAGCCGGGCGTATTGCGCCGTCGACAACCGGAACGCCACCTCGAGCGAGGCGGGATCAATCAGTTGCGCCAACCGTTCATTCGGTGTGACCAGCCCGCCCTCGACAATCGACACTTCTGCGAGGGTGCCGGTGAACGCGGCACGGATCTCGGTATCGGCAAGGTCGCGTTCGATCCGCGCCAGCGCGATTTGCTGGCGGCGCAAGCGGTTGTGCGCCTGATCGATGCGGCTTTCGGCCTGTGCTTCGGCTTGCCGGCGTGACAACACCGCTTGACCGGCGCTTGCCTCGGCCAAGGCGGCCGTTTCGACGGCGGCCTCGGTGCCGACGCCGCGCGTCAACAGGTTGCGCTGTCGCTCAAGCGCTTGTTCGCGCAATGCGTCCTGTGCCTGTGCTGCCAAAAGTTCGTCGCGCGCCAGCACAAGGCCCCGCTGCGCATCGCGCAACTCTGCCTCGGCCTCAAGCAGGTCGGTCTGTGCGACATCCACCGCTGATTCCGCATCCGTCGGGTCGACCCGCACCAGCAAGGTGCCCGAAATCACCTGTGCACCGTCCTCGAACCCTTCCGCAAGCGTGACAATCCGCCCGCCAACACTGGCCCGGATATCAAGCGTCCGCCGGCTTTCGACCGAGCCGAAAGCCGTAATCACAGGCGTCACACGCTGGGGGCTGACAACAACCGTGTTCACCGCAACAGCACGCTCGCGCACGGGGCGTTTGAACGTCTCCTGACCCATCCGCTCCTGAAGGGCTGCGTAAAATGTATTGCCCGCCAAGGCCAACACACCAAGTGTTGCCGCCAGCAGCATCAAACCCATCAGGGATCTGCGCAAAAATTGCATGTCAGGCTTCCTTCAGAAAATTTCCCGAACGACTTTGTCAGCTAGCGCGTTGTGTCAAAGGCGCAAAGACACATCTTCGTCAGACACCGCACACCAAAGTCTATTTTCGACGTTGATGTTCCTGCAGTCGCGGAAAAATCTCGACAAAGTTGCAAGGCCGGTGCCGATAATCGAGCTGCTTGACCAATATCTCGTCCCACGCGTCGCGACACGCCCCCGGCGACCCCGGCAAAGCAAAAAGATAGGTCCCTTGCGCAACACCGCCCGTGGCACGGCTTTGAACCGCCGAGGTGCCGATTTTCTGCATCGACACCCAGGTAAAGACGGTGCCAAAGGCGTCGATCTCTTTTTCGTAAACATCGCGGTGCGCCTCGACCGTGACATCGCGTCCGGTCAGACCGGTCCCCCCCGTCGAGATCACCACGTCAATGTCGGGGTCGGCACACCACGCACGCAATTGCGCGGCAATCTGCGCACGCTCGTCCGGCATGATGTGACGCGCGGCAATCTGGTGCCCCGCCGCCTCGATCCGCGCAACCAGCGTGTCACCCGACTTGTCTTGCGCCAACCCCCGCGTGTCCGAAACCGTCAGCACGGCAATCCGCACGGCGATGAACTCTGCACTTTCGTCGATCCGCGACATCTTTGTTTCCCTACTCGTTTCCTGAACAGGCGATCAGCCCGAACGTGTCTTCAAATCCAGCAAATCCGCCCAGGCGTCTCGCTTGGCCGCGGTGTTGCGCAACAAATAATCCGGGTGGAACATCGGCATCGCCGGACGAGAGAACACCTCTGTCCACCGCCCCCGCAACCGCGTGATCCCCGAGCGGCCCAACAGCCCCTGACAGGCATGATTGCCCATCAACACCAGAAAATCGGGCTGCACCAAGGCCACCTGCCGCTCCAGAAAAGGCCGCATCATCGCCAGATCATCTGCCACCGGATCACTGTCCTGAGGCGGGCGCCACGGCAGGATTGTGGTCAGATACAGGCCGCGATTCCGGTCGGTTTCATCGCGCCCCATCCCGATCGCTGCGAACATCCGGTCAAAAAGCACACCGGCCTGTCCGACAAACGGGCGCCCTGCGCGGTCTTCTTCGACCCCCGGAGCCTCTCCGATGACCATCACACGCGCCGATGTGTGCCCCTCGCCGAACACCAACTGGCGCGCGCCCTTTTTCAACTCGCAATGTCCAAAATCAGCCATGGCCCGTCGCAAGGCATCCAGATCCTGCGCCGCCGCTGCGGCCGCCTGTGCTGCTGCAATCGCACCGTCATTCGAGGGCGCGTGCGGCACGGTATTGCGGGCGCGGGCGGCCGGAGCTTGTCCCTGTTCCTGCCGGACCTGTGCCAACGGGACCGACGGCTTCAGCCATTGGTCCATCTTGGGGCCGGCCTCGGGCAAATCATAGCGGTTCAGGGGCTGCTCGCAAATCGCATCAACCGCCCCCAGCTCGATTTGCCAATCGAGGGCGGCCACGAGCGCATGATAAGACAGATCCTGTTCCATCGCCTTACCATAAAGCATCCCAACCGCCCCGAAAAGCACCCTCGAACAGGCAATGACGCTTTGTCTGTGGCGCGGACAGATTGCCCCCGGCCCCGGCTCTGCTATAACAGCCCAAATCGAGGAGCCAGCATGACCTTTGATGCCAAACACCTTCTGGGAATCGAGCCGCTGCGTCCGGACGAGATCAACACGTTGTTGGATCTTGCTGACCAGTACGTGGATCTCAACCGGCGCCCCAACAAGCACTCGGATGTGCTTGCCGGATTGACCCAGATCAACATGTTTTTCGAAAACTCCACGCGCACGCAGGCCAGTTTCGAGTTGGCCGGCAAACGGCTGGGCGCGGATGTGATGAACATGGCCATGCAAGCCAGTTCCGTCAAAAAGGGCGAGACCCTGATCGACACCGCGCTGACCCTGAACGCGATGCATCCCGATCTGCTGGTGGTGCGGCATCCCCATTCCGGCGCGGTCGATCTTTTGGCCCAAAAGGTCAATTGCGCGGTTCTGAATGCCGGTGACGGGCGGCACGAACACCCGACACAGGCGTTGTTGGATGCGCTGACAATCCGGCGGGCAAAAGGCCGGCTACACCGGCTGAATATCGCGATTTGCGGCGATATTGCCCATTCGCGGGTGGCGCGCAGCAATATTTTGCTGCTGGGAAAGATGGAGAACCGGATCAGGTTGGTCGGCCCTCCGACGCTGATGCCGGCACAAGTCGAATCGTTCGGCGTGGAAGTGTACGACAACATGGAAAAGGGCATCGAGGGCTGCGATGTCGTGATGATGCTGCGCCTTCAAAAGGAACGTATGGATGGCGGTTTCATCCCGTCTGAGCGTGAATATTACCACCGCTACGGGCTGGATGCAGCCAAACTTGCCCACGCCAAGCCCGACGCCATCGTCATGCACCCCGGCCCGATGAACCGCGGCGTCGAAATCGACGGCACAATCGCCGACGACATCAACCGCAGCGTCATTCAGGAACAGGTCGAGATGGGTGTTGCTGTGCGGATGGCCGCGATGGACCTTTTGGCCCGCAATCTGCGCCGCGCCCCGCGCGCGGTAATGGCGTGATCCCGACGCTTCATCTTTTTGCCGTGAACCGGCCAATAACGGTACGACACACGCATCTGACACGGATGTCAGGTGATGCTGTTGTGTTGCCACCGCTGGCCGATTGGTTGGGTGTGAGCCGTCTTGAGACCGATCAGATCGAGATATTTCCAGCCAGTGACCTTGGCGAGATGCCTTTGTCACACTATCTGGCCACCGCGTTCGACGTCGATCAACCCGCTCTGGCCGAAAATGCGCTGCGGGTGAATGCACTGCGCGATATGGTGCTTGTTGTTCCGGCCTCGGCGTTGCCTGATCCGGGTATCCTCCCGCAAACCGGGGCCGAGCTGACGCTGATCGCGCGGCTGCCGATGCTGCACCCCGATCATCACGGCCAGCCCTTGCCAAAGGCGCCCTCGCATCACGCGCCAAAACCGGCCACTCACCTCATGCGGTTCCCGAAACGGCCCTGGCAAGTGTCGCTTGCTTTGGCGGTCGTCGGGGTGCTGCTCCTTATTCTGGTTCGATAAATGTCAATATTGCTCACAAATGCCCGCCTGATCGACCCCGAGACCCTAACCGGCGAGGCCAATGCCCTGCTGATTGTGGACGGCAAAATCGCAGCAACCGGGCGCGCCGGTGATCTGTCCGGTGACCATACCGTAATCGACTGCGAGGGCCTGTGTCTTGCGCCGGGCATAATCGACATCGGGGTCAAGATCGGCGAACCGGGCGAGCGCCACAAAGAAAGCTTTCGCACCGCAGGGGCCGCCGCGCTTGCGGGCGGGGTGACCACGATGGTCACCCGCGCCGACACAACGCCCCCGATCGACACGCCCGAAGCGCTTGAGTTTGTGACGCGGCGTGCCGCAGATGCAACGCCCGTCAACATTGCCGTAATGGCTGCCCTGACCAAGGGGCGGCAGGGGCGCGAGATGACCGAGATCGGTTTTTTGCTGGATGCCGGTGCAATTGCCTTTTCCGATGGCGATGCGGTGACACAAGACAACAAAGTGCTGTCGCGGGCCATGACGTATGCCCGCGCGCTTGGTGCGCTCATTGTGGCCCACCCGCAGGATCCGGGCCTGTCAAAAGGGGCTGCTGTCACCTCGGGTAAATTCGCCACGCTCAAGGGGCTTCCGGCTGTGAACCCAATGGCCGAACGAATGGCTTTTGATCGGGACATGGCGCTGGTCGAGATGACAGGAGCACGCTATCACGCCGACCAGATCACAACCGCGCGCGCGCTTCCGGCGTTGATGCGGGCCAAATCGAACGGGCTGGATGTAACGGCGGGCACGTCGATCCACCACCTTACGCTCAACGATCTTGATGTCGGCGACTACCGGACCTTTTTCAAGGTCAAGCCGCCCCTGCGCACCGAAGACGACCGTTTGGCGATGGTCGAGGCCGTCGGCGAGGGCCTGATTGACATCATTTGCTCGATGCACACCCCGCAAGACGAAGAGAGCAAGCGCTTGCCTTATGAGGAAGCGGCCTCTGGCGCGGTGGGGCTTGAAACCTTGCTGCCGGCGGCGTTGCGGCTCTATCATTCCGGTCAACTCAGCCTTGAACAGCTGTTTTGCGCCATGTCGCTGAACCCTGCAATACGGTTGGGTTTGCCCGGAGGGCGGCTCAGGGCGGGGGCACCGGCCGATCTGGTTGTGTTCAACCCGAATACGCCCTTTGTGCTGGACCGGTTCGCGCTGAAGTCGAAATCGAAAAATACACCCTTTGACGGAGCCCGTCTGCAAGGTCGCGTGCGACAGACATGGATCAACGGCGTGCAGGTCTATTCCGGCTGATCTTATCAACCGCTTAAAACCCAAGGACACACTGAAGGAGCCGTATCATGCCAGAAATAACCACCTCGCTTCCGCTTCTCGCAGGTGTCGCACTTGCCGCGTATCTTTTGGGGGCGGTGCCCTTCGGGATCGTGATGGCGCGGCTGTTCGGTCTGGGCGACCTGCGCACGATCGGTTCAGGCAATATCGGGGCCACGAATGTGCTGCGCACCGGCAACAAGCTGGCGGCATTTCTCACCCTGATCCTTGATGCGGGAAAGGGCGGGATCGCGGTGTTACTGGCCCGCGCGATAGCCGGAGAGGATGCCGCACAGATCGCCGGAGCCTGCGCGTTCTTCGGTCACCTCTTTCCCGTCTACCTCAGGTTCAAAGGCGGCAAAGGGGTGGCGACCTATCTTGGCACGCTGCTTGCGCTGTCATGGCCGGTGGGCCTTGCGTGTTGTGCGACGTGGTTGGTCACGGCGGCCCTGTTCCGGTATTCGTCGCTCTCGGCTCTTGTTGCCGCCGCCAGCGGTGCGATTTGGGCCGTGGTTCTGGGAACACCCGCCGTGGCCGTGCTGTCCGCGCTTTTGGCTGTTCTGGTGTTTTGGCGCCATAGCGAGAATATCGTACGTCTGCGCAGCGGCACAGAGACAAAAATCGGTAAGATATCAGCCTGACCCGTCCCGCTGCGTCGTCCGGCTAGCTAGTAGCTGAACTCATCGTAAATCCGCCCCAGATCACCCTTCCATGCGCCGTGATAGCGCGCCAGAAGCTCATCCGCAGGGGTTTGGCCGGTATCGATACTTTCGCTCAGCGCATTCAGGAAATGGGTCTCGTCGGGCACAAGCCCCCCCGCACCCGGACGCGCCCGCGCCTTGAGACCACCATGGGCAATCGCCACCGCTTCGCGCGCAAGGTCATGCATCTTGATGCCGCCGAACTCTGCTTGCAGCCCCCCCTCGGAGGCGGCAACCCGCAGCCCCTCGCGGGTTTCGGCATTCCAGCCTTTGACCATATCAAACGCCGCATCCAAAGCAGCCTGATCATAGGTAAGCCCGACCCAGAACGCCGGAAGCGCGCACAATCGCCGCCACGGGCCGCCATCGGCCCCCCGCATTTCAATGAATTTCTTGATCCGCGCCTCGGGAAAAAGCGTCGTCAGATGATCTGCCCAATCGCTTAATGTCGGTGTCTCGCCGGGCAGTGCAGGCAGCTCTCCCTTGAGAAAATCGCGAAACGACTGGCCCAGCGCGTCGATATATTTTCCATCGCGGTAAACGAAATACATCGGCACATCCAAGGCGTATTCGGCCCACGCCTCGAACCCGAACCCTTTTTCGAACACAAACGGCAACATCCCCGTGCGCGCATTATCCAACCCGCGCCAGACGCGGCTGCGCCAGCTTTTGTGGCCGTTCAACTTGCCGTCAAAGAACGGCGAGTTCGCAAAAAGAGCCGTCGCCACCGGCTGTAGTGCCAAGGCGACCCGCATCTTTTTCACCATGTCGGACTCTGAACTGAAGTCGAGGTTCACCTGCACCGTGCACGTCCGGTACATCATTTGTGTCCCGTGGGTGCCGACCCGCCCCATATAGTCCGTCATCAGCTTATAGCGGCCCTTGGGCATTTGCGGCATCTGATCGTGGGACCACTCCGGTGCCGCCCCCAGCCCGATGAACCCGATATCAAGCGCGTCGGCAATTTCCTTGACCTGCGCCAGATGAACGTTCACCTCGTCACAGGTTTGGTGGATCGTCTCGAGCGGCGCACCGGACAGTTCCAACTGACCGCCAGGTTCCAGCGACACATTCGCGCCGTCCTTGACCAGACCGATGATATTGCCCGCCTCCAGAACCGGCTCCCATCCGAAACGTGCCTGCATCCCCTCCAACATGGCGCGGATCGAGCGCGGCCCGTCATACGGCAATGGCAGATGTGTGTCTCTCAGATAACCGAACTTTTCATGCTCGGTTCCAATGCGCCAATCGGCCTTGGGCTTGCAGCCGTCGGCCATATATTCCGCCAGTTGAGAGTGATGTTCGATCGGGCCGCCGCCGGATTGGGGGATAGACATCTGGGAGGTGCTCCGGTGATTGTT
>JBLHUT010000116.1:0-10505 GCA_047629975.1 Paracoccaceae bacterium | reverse complement strand
TACCGTTTGATCCCCGACAAGCATCGCCCTTTGATCGCGGGACGTGCAGCGGGCCTGCCTTGTGTGCCGATGGATGGGGCGGTTCGTATCGAGTTTCTGGGAGGATTTGGCCCTGATTGGAGCGATATCCCCGCAACGCTCGCGCAGGCCGTTCTGATGCTGGCGGCCTATTACTATGAGTATCGCCATGAAATGCAGGCCAGTGGTGCGACGATGCCGTTTGGTGTCGCTGCGTTGCTGGGGCCGTGGCGTGATGTGCGTGTTGGCGGAGCGGTTCGATGAAGGAGCCGAATTTGAACCGTAAGCTGGAGCTTGAAACGCAACAGCAGGTTCCGGACGGCGCGGGGGGCTATGATGTCACCTGGGTCGCGCTGGGCGGTGTCTGGGCGGATGTAAAGTCTGGCACGAGCCGCGAGCGCGGTGTCGAAGCGATTACCGTATCGCGGATGACCAAGCGGATCACAGTGCGGGCGGCGCCGGTTGGCGCGCTGTCGCGCCCGCAGCCTGATCAGAGGTTTCGCGAGGGCACGCGTGTCTACCGGATTCTGGCGGTATCTGAGGTCGGCGCACAGGTCAGATACCTGATGTGTTTGACCGAGGAGGAGGTGTTGACATGAGTTATGCTGTTTCTGCGGCTCTGCAAAAAGGGGTTTTCGGGGTCCTTGGTGCGGATCCCGTGATTGCGGGCAGTGTTGGTTCGGCAATTTTTGATGCCACGCCAGCGGGGTCTGTTCCCGGCCTCTACATCAGTTTGGGACCCGAAGAGGCGTTGGCGCGCAATGACAAGAGCTGTGACGGGGCGTTGCACCGGTTTGTTGTCAGTGTTGTGTCGGATGCGGCGGGCTTTCAGACGGCAAAAGAGGTTGCCGTTGCGGTGTCCGACGCCCTGCACGGAGCGCTCCCTGCGTTGGAACGCGGGCGGGTTGTGAGCCTGAATTTCGAGCGCGCAAAAGCGAGCCGGATTGGCCCCGACGAGAAACGCCAGATTGACCTGCGCTTTGCTGCGCGTGTCGAAGATAACTGATTTTATTGACAAAACGGAGAGATCGAGATGGGTGCTCAAAACGGTAAAGACCTGCTTATCAAGCTGGACATGGATGGCCTTGGTGCGTTCTTCACGGTGGCGGGATTGCGCGCGACGCGGATCAGTTTCAATGCCGAAAGCGTTGATGTGACAAGCATCGAAAGTGCAGGTGGATGGCGCGAATTGTTGGGTGGTGCCGGCGTAAAGTCGGCGTCGATCAGCGGCTCTGGTGTGTTCAAGGATGCGGCGACAGATGAACGGGCGCGCCAGATTTTCTTTGATGCCGAAACGCCGGTGTTTCAGGTGATCGTTCCCGATTTCGGGATTGTGGAAGGGGCGTTTCAAATCACCTCGATCGAGTATTCGGGCAATCACAACGGCGAGGCGACGTACGAATTGTCGATGGCCTCTGCCGGTATGCTTACCTTTACGGGGCTTTGATGGCGAATCCGTGGGCAGGAGAGGTTGCCGTGACGCTGGATGGTGTGCGGCATGTCTGCAAATTGACGCTGGGGGCCTTGGCAGAGCTGGAAACGGTGATCGAGAGCGGTAGCCTCCTGGATCTGGTCGAGCGGTTCGAGACGGGGCGGTTTTCGACGCGTGATGTTCTAGCGCTTATTGTGGCCGGCTTGCGGGGTGGTGGCTGGTCGGGGACAGCTGCGGATTTGCGCACAGTCGAGATTGCTGGTGGCCCGGTCGAGGCGGCACGGGTGGCAGCGATGCTTCTTGCGCGGGCCTTTGCCGTTCCATCAGACGGGTAGGCTGGCGTGGATTGGCCCGGATTGATGCGGTTGGGGCTGACGGGACTTGGGCTTGCGCCCGAGGTCTTTTGGCGGCTGACCCCTGTTGAATTGTTGTTGATGCTTGGCGTCGAAAGTGCCGAGCCTCCGCTGACACGCGCGCGCCTTGATGATTTGGCGCGGGCCTATCCCGATATCAGGAAAGGGACAAATGATGGCTGACCTTGACGGGGTAAATGACCTTGAAGACCAGATTGACGCGCTTGAGACCTCATTGGCGGGGGCGGGCGCAATGGTGGGAGCGTTCGATGGAGAATTGCAGCGCATGCAATCCAGTCTGACGGCGACGCAGCAAGGTGTGGGGCAGCTTTCGAGCAGCATAAGCCGCGGATTGCGGGGCGCGTTTGACGGGCTTGTGTTTGATGGCATGAAGCTGTCGGACGCCCTGAAAGGGGTTGCAGGCACGATTGTGAACGCAACTTATGCTGCGGCACTCAGACCGGTGACCAACCAGTTTGGCAGTGCGTTGGCCGGTGGTATCGAAAGCTTTATTGGCGGTGCCATGCCGTTCGCAAAGGGTGGTAGTTTTGCGCAAGGCCGGGTGATGCCCTTTGCCAAGGGCGGTGTTGTGACGGGCCCGACCCAGTTCCCGATGCGGGGCGGTGTCGGGTTGATGGGCGAGGCAGGGCCCGAGGCGATCATGCCGCTTACGCGCGGGGCCGATGGCCGGTTGGGCGTGCGCAGTGATGGTGCCGGCGCGCGGCCAGTTCAGATCACGATGAATATCTCGACACCCGATGCCCAAAGTTTTCAGCGCAGTCAGGGACAGATCGCGGCGCAGATGTCGCGCGTTCTTGGGCGCGGTCAGCGCAATCGTTAAGCAGGAGGATCCGATATGGGATTCCATGAAATTCGTTTTCCCGCCGCGTTGAGTTTTGGCTCTTTGGGGGGGCCGGAACGACGCACAGATGTCGTTACGATGGCCAACGGGTTTGAAGAGCGCAATACGCCCTGGGCGCATTCACGGCGTCGCTATGATGCGGGAATGGGGTTGCAGTCACTTGATGATATTGGCGATGTCATCGCATTTTTCGAAGCACGCCGTGGCCGGCTTTATGGATTTCGGTGGAAGGATTGGTCGGACTACAAGTCAGGCCGGGCGATGGAGGCTGTTTCCTTTCTGGATCAGGGTATCGGCACTGGTGATGGAAGCTCGGTTTTGTTCAACTTGAGCAAAACCTATACCTCAGGTGGCGAGAGCTACGTGCGACCTGTTGCCAAGCCGGTGGCGACAAGTGTTCGCGTGGCGGTTGACGGTATCGAGATTGTTCTGGGTGTGGATGCGGCCCTTGATGCGACAACCGGAGCGGTCACTTTTGCGTCGGCACCGCTGATGGGAGCGGTGATAACGGCGGGCTTCGAGTTTGATGTGCCGGTACGGTTTGACACCGACCAGATCCAGACGTCTGTCGCCAGTTTCAACGCGGGCGAAGTGCCTTCGGTACCAGTGGTCGAGGTGCGGGTATGAGTGGCGCCGAGGAGTACTTTGCCCATCTTGACACAGGGCACACAACGGTTTGCCAATGTTGGGCGATCAGACGGCGTGACGGGGTTACGTTCGGATTTACCGATCACGATGTCGATTTGCGCTTTGAGGGGCTGCTGTTTCGGGCGGCAACCGGTCTGACGGCGAAAGCTTTGGTGCAAACGACGGGCTTGTCAGTGGATAACTCCGAGGCGGTCGGCGCGTTAAGCGATGGCGGGCTTACCGAAGAGGATATTCTGGCGGGGCGTTTCGATGGTGCCGAGGTCGAGTCGTGGCGCGTCAACTGGAGTGATGTTGCGCAACGCATCGTCCAGTTTCGTGGAACAATTGGTGAAATCAGCCGTGCAGGCGGAGCGTTTACTGCCGAGTTGCGCGGGCTGACCGAGGCCATGAGCCAACCGGCAGGACGGGTTTATCAAAAACCGTGCTCTGCGGTTCTGGGCGATGGTGCCTGTGGGTTCGATGTCGAAACGGCCGAGTATTTCAGCGACACGGGCTTCGTGGATGTTGATGATGCGCGGGTGTTTACTTTTGCCGGTCTGAACGGATTTCAGGAGCGCTGGTTCGAGCGTGGCGTGATGTTGGTTACAAGTGGTGCGGCGGCTGGCCTTTCGGGGATCATCAAGAACGATCTGGTGATTGATGGCAGCCGGGTCATCGAGCTTTGGCAGAGCCTGAAGGTGGATCTGTCGGCGAGCGATACCGTGCGGCTGTTTGCGGGTTGCGACAAGCGCACCACGAGCTGCAAGGCCAAGTTCGGCAACTTCCTGAACTTTCAAGGATTTCCGGATATTCCCGGGGAGGACTGGTTGATGAGTTATCCAAGCTCGGCCAGTGTCAATACGGGTGGCAGCCTGTCGAGGAGTGGCCAATGAGGCCGGATGTTGTGCGCAGTGCGCGGGCATGGATCGGCACGCCCTATCGGCATCAGGGCTCTTTGATGGGGGCGGGGTGTGATTGTCTGGGATTGCTCAGAGGTGTTTGGCGCGATGTGCTCGGGGCCGAGCCAGAAGTGATACCGGCCTACACGCAAGACTGGTCGGAGCCCGAGCGGATCGAGCGGTTGTGGCAGGCGGCCCGACGGCATCTTGAGGAGCGGCCTGCCGGTGGCGTGTTTGAGGCAGGTGAGGTTTTGCTTTTTCGGATGCGCGCGGGATCTGTAGCCAAGCATCTGGGGATTGTCGGGTCTGGCGGCCCGGAGCCAAGCTTTATTCATGCCTATTCAGGGCACGCGGTGCTGGAAAGCCCGCTGACTGTCCCTTGGCGGCGGCGCATTGCTGCGCGGTTTGCCTTTCCGAAAGGAGCGATGTGATGGCGACAATACTATTATCAGCAGCAGGGGCTGCGGCGGGTTCTGCTGTTGGGGGCTCCCTTTTGGGGGTGTCGGCGGCTGTCGTGGGACGTGCCGTCGGTGCAACCGTCGGCAAGATTATCGACCAGCGGCTTTTGGGCAGTGGCAGTGAAGCGGTGGAGACAGGCCGGGTTGAGCGGTTCCGCCTGACCGGGGCGAGCGAGGGGCGTGCCATCAGTCAGGTTTACGGTCGGATGCGCGTCGGCGGGCAGGTGATCTGGGCGACACAATTCAGCGAGACGGTTGTCTCTAGCGGTGGTGGCAAGGGCGCGCCCTCTGCGCCGGCGACCAGTAGTTACAGCTATTCGGTGAGCCTGGCGATTGCTCTGTGTGAGGGGACGATCACGCGGGTTGGCCGGGTCTGGGCCGATGGCGTTGAGATCGCCCGTGACCAGTTGTCGATGCGGGTATATTCCGGCGCGCGCGATCAGCTGCCCGACCCCAGGATCGAAGCCGTGGAAGGCGCAGGAAATGCGCCGGCTTATCGTGGAGTTGCCTATGTGGTGATCGAGGATCTTGCGCTTGGGGCTTATGGAAATCGTGTTCCCCAGTTTTCGTTCGAGGTCGTGCGTCCGGCGGCAACCGAAACATTGCCTGCCGAGGCTCAAAGCGTGTCGAAACTGATAAATGCCGTTGCAGTGATACCCGGCACTGGCGAGTACGCCTTGGCAACGACGCCGGTATATTATGAAGAAAGCTTGGGAGAAAACCGCTCGGCCAATGTCAATTCGCCAAGTGGAAAAACAGATTTTTCCACCTCTCTAGAGCAGCTTGGAGAAGAACTTCCCAACTGTGGGTCGATCTCGTTGATTGTTTCTTGGTTCGGGGATGATTTGCGGTGCGGCGAGTGCACCTTGAGGCCGAAGGTGGAGCAAACGGCGAAAGATGGTGTTGGCATAGCGTGGCGTGTGGACGGTGTGCTGCGTGGCACAGCCGGGACGCTTCCACAGATTGACGGGCGCACAATTTACGGGGGCACCCCCGCGGACCAGTCTGTGATCGAGGCTCTTCAAGCGTCAAAGGCGGCGGGTCAGCGGGCGATGTTTTATCCGTTTATCCTGATGGAGCAACTTGAAGGCAACGGACGGGCAGACCCGTGGAGCGGCGCGGCAGACCAGCCGGAATTGCCGTGGCGTGGCCGGATTACGACGAGTATTGCGCCGGGCAATGCCGGTTCTCCGGACCAGACGTTGCAGGCGCAGACCGAGGTTGATGCGTTTTTCGGAACTGCGACCCCTGAGGATTTTTTGATCGAGGGGGAGCAGGTCAGCTATATCGGACCTGAAGAATGGTCCTATCGCCGGTTCATTTTGCATTATGCGCATCTGTGTGCCGCTGCGGGTGGGGTTGATGCGTTTTGCGTCGGATCTGAGTTACGTGGCATGACACAGATTCGTGGGCCGGGATCGACATTTCCGATGGTCGACGCGCTTCGGTTGTTGTTAGCGGATGTCCGGCAGGTATTGGGCCCGCTCACCAAGCTGAGCTATGCGGCGGATTGGTCGGAATACTTCGGTTATCATCCGGCAGATGGGTCAGGCGATGTGTTTTTCCATCTTGATCCGCTTTGGGCGGATGAAAACACCGATTTTATCGGGATTGATAACTATCACCCTCTGTCTGATTGGCGCGACGGGGATGGCCATGCCGATGCCGGTTGGAACAGCATTTATGATCTGGGATATCTAAAGTCGAATATCGCGGGTGGGGAAGGGTTTGACTGGTATTATGCCAACGATACAGACCGCGAGGCGCAGATACGTTCGGACATTACTGATGGATCCTATAACGAGCCGTGGGTCTTTCGCTACAAGGATCTGGTGTCATGGTGGGAGCAATCACATCACAATCGCACGTCCGGTGTGCGGGCTTCGGTTGCCAGTGATTGGGTACCGCAGAGCAAACCGATCTGGTTTACCGAAATCGGGTGTCCTGCGGTCGATAAGGGAACCAATCAGCCGAACAAGTTTATCGACCCCAAATCGTCGGAAAGCAGTCTGCCCTATTCATCGACCGGAGCGCGCGACGATCTGATTCAGGCACAATATCTGCGCGCGATCAGCAGCCATTGGAGCGATGTTGCAAACAATCCGGTGTCTGCTGTTAATGGCGAACCCATGGTTGATATGGATAATGCTCATGTCTGGGCCTGGGATGCGCGTCCGTTTCCGCATTTTCCGGCAAGCGTGGATGTCTGGAGCGATGGTGGGAATTATGCCCTTGGGCATTGGCTCAACGGACGCACCTCGGCAGAAGCACTCGCGGCGGTTGTGGTTGAAATTTGCGCGCGTTCCGGGGTGACCGAAATCGATGTGTCCCGTCTTTTTGGGCTGGTTCGTGGATACGTGATCGATGACTTGGGTGGTGCCCGGTCGGCATTGCAGCCTTTGATGTTGGCCTTTGGGTTCGAAGCTGTCGAGCGTGACGGACTTCTGAAGTTCCAGATGCGTGCGGGGCAGGCACAATTGACGGTTGATGCCGATAGTTTGGCATTTTCGACGGAGATTGGTGCGGATGTCGATTCAATCCGGGCTCCGGATGTGGAGACAGCAGGCCGCGTCAAGCTTGGCTTTGTCGAGGCGGATCGCGATTTTGAAACCCGCTCCGCAGAGGCGGTTTTCCCCGATAATTCGTCTGTGTCCGTTTCCCAGACAGAAATGCCGATTTCCTTGTCTGGTGCGGAGGGGCGGGCAATTGCGGAAAGGTGGCTGTCCGAGGCGCGGATCGCCCGCGATAGTGTTCGATTTGCGCTTCCGCCCTCTGCGGGCCGGATCGGGGCGGGTGATGTTGTTGCGTTGTCTCATGAAGGTGCCGAGGGCAGCTACAGGATCGACCGGATTGAGAATGCGGGCGTTTTGATCGCTGAAGCCGTTCGGGTGGAGCACCATGTTTACACGCCAAGTCGTGAGGTCGATGATCTGGTTCCGGTGCGTCCGTTTAATGTGGTGACACCGGCGACGGTGCAGTTTCTTGATCTGCCGTTGCTTACCGGTGACGAAGTGCCAAATGCGCCTCACATTGCTGTGGCGTCTTCGCCGTGGTTGGGGGACATGGCGGTTTATCAAAGTGCTTCAGATGCCGGGTATCAGTTTAACAGCGCGGTGACTGTGCCTTCTGGTATCGGCACGACACTCAACGCCCTGGAGCGTGCAAAGGCGGGGCTTTGGGACCTTGGCGCCTCTCTTTTGATAAAGATCAAAGGTACGCACCTGAGTTCGGCAAGTACGCTGGATGTTTTGAACGGCGCAAATGTTGTTGCAATTGGTGACGGGAGCCCGGCGAACTGGGAGGTTTTCCAGTTTGCCAAGGCGGAACTTGTTGCTCCCGATACTTACTCACTGAGTTGTTTGCTTCGGGGTCAGCAGGGCAGTGACGCGTTGATGCCGGATGTTTGGCCACAGGGAAGCCGGCTTGTGGTTCTTGACGGGCGGCCTGAGCAAATTGTTGTCTCTGCGGCTGCGCGAGGGTTGGATCGGTATTACCGGATTGGTCTTTCGTCGCTGGGGTTTGATGACCCCAGTTATGTGCAAAAAGTCGAAGCCTTTGAGGGGATCGGCTTACGCCCGTTTGCGCCCTGTCATTTAAAAGCAACATGCTCTGAAACGGGTGATATTCTGGTGAGTTGGATCAGGCGCACCCGGATCGACGGCGACAGCTGGCTGTCTGTAGAGGTGCCGGTTGGAGAGGACAAAGAGCAATATATGCTGCGTGTCTATCAAGGTGAAACCTTGGTCAGGGATCAAGCGGCTACGGAAATGAGCTGGTTCTATAGCCTGTCGCAACAGGCCGAAGACGGCATTTCAAGACCTTTCGAAATTCATGTGGCGCAAGTGTCCGACCGTTTTGGACCTGGCCCTTTTACAAGGATCGACATCAATGACTAATACTCCTGTGTTCCACCTGCCCTTGGTCCAAGCCGCCCAAGCGCAAAAACATGTGACCGTCAACGAAGCGCTTGCGCGACTTGATGGCATGGTACAGCTTCGCTTGGTTTCGGTTGAACAGGCTGACCCTCCGCTGACAATTATGGACGGCCTAGTCTATCACGTCCCTGCCGGAGCAACGGGGGCGTGGGCCGCGCATGAAGAAACCTTGGCGCTTGCGGTGAATGGAGGATGGACGTTCGTTGAGCTACAAGTAGGTTGGAACGGATGGATCGTTGATCAAAATGTTCAGGCAGTCTGGACTGGCACCAGTTGGAAAAGCGGTGCGCTTGGAATTGGCCCGTCAGGAGCAAGTTCCAGTTTTCTTGTGCAAGAATTTGATCACGCAGTTGCTGCCGGAGTCGAGAACACGACGACAATATCGATTCCAGCAAATTCGGTGGTGTTTGCTGTGTCTGTCAGGGTGGTGGAAGATCTTACAGGGAGCCTCGCGAGTTGGGACATCGGCACTGGTAGTGATAGCTCCCAGTTCGGTTCAGGCATCGGTCTTGAGGCTGGGTCCTATAGTCACGGGCTTTTGTCATCGCCAACGACGTTTTATGGTGCGACGCCGATCAAAGTTTCCGCTCTCGGAGGGAACTTTGCAGGTGGAATGATCAGGGTTGCCATGCACACATATCAAATTGACCTGCCGGGAGTGTGACCTATGCGTCCCTTGATGCATAGCGATGTCGATATAGCTGCACGTGTTTTACTTTCAACGTTGGCGATTCATCGTCCTACAAAGGCCCGACGGATGATCAGGGAAGCAAATGCGGCTGATTTGCATCGAAGACGTTTTGGTGCCTTGCACCCTGTTTGGGGGAACGGGTCTCTGGCGTCGACTGCCTCGCGCTATCCTAACATTCCGAATGCCGGATTTGGAAGCGCAGAATACTGCAGTTGTTTTGCCTTGATGCTGGAAGCTCTCGTTGACTGCAAGAATGCGCCCAGATCCGAGGCCGGTAATTTGCCTCCCGAAACTTCCCACGGTTTAATGTAGAGCTTGCTCAACATTCGACGGAGCAATCAAGTGCTACAGAGGCGTTTTACCGAAGCTCAAATGATCAGGATGATCAAAGAGCAAGAAGCCGGAATGCCGACGGCAGAGGCAGTGCTGCAGGCATGGCCTGAGCCTATGGGCGTTCCACGCCAAATATTGTGGCAGGAACGTTTCAGACACCCACCGGCCTAAATCGCTGGAGCGCGTTTGGTTGCGCCTTTGATCCGAGCGACAATAGCGCGCGAGAACGCGCACCTCAAGCGCCTGCTGACCGACACGATGCTCGACAACGTCGTGTCGAAAGGTTTGCCGGGAAAGAACTGACGACACAGAATGTGCGACGGGCAGCAGCACGCAAGACAGTGCAGGATCGTGATATCTCGCAGCGTCGGGCGTGCAGGCTTGTGGGTGTCACTCCCAAGACTGTCCGGCGCGACAAACCGCCGGATAATCCCGAAGTTCGCGAAGAAATGCAGGCGATTGCGGCCGTGCGTCGTTGGTTTGGCTGCCGCCGGATCGTCGTGCGGTTCGAGCGCAAGGAAATGGTCATGAACCACAAAAAATTATATCCCCTCCTTCCTGAGGAAAAACGGGGGGTCAAACGGTGAAGGGGTAGCAAACGCCTATTTCGATGGCTTTGCGTCTTGGCGAGCACTGGTTTTTGGATTTTGTGTCCGACACCATTGGCGCCTCCAGAAAATTCCGCAGGCTGGTTGATGCCAGCATCTCTGGTGCTCGGCTTGGCGTCTGGTTTCCCGGCGGGTGCGCCAGATCAGCTCGGCGTTGTTGGATTTGAGGACCGTGTCCACCATGGCATTGTCATAACAATTGCCTTTACTGCTCATCCACTACCCTGGCAGTGCATGTTTACATGCATGAGAGGGGGATGCTTTGAAGCCATGCCTGAAAAGGCGCTTT
>JBLHUT010000115.1:0-10612 GCA_047629975.1 Paracoccaceae bacterium | reverse complement strand
TTCGCGACTGCTCGATCCCGGTGCGCAGCGGCGTCGGGCCATAGAACTTGTTGCTATAATTCTTGGGGCGCCAGACCCCTTGCGGGGTGTTCACCTCGATTGGCGCGTCGATGATGATTGTGGCGGGGGTAAACCCGCTGTCGAGGGCGGCGGCATAGACAAGCGGCTTAAAGCTTGACCCCGGCTGGCGCGTCGCTTGTGTGGCGCGGTTGAACACCGAATGCTGGTACGAAAATCCGCCCTGCATCGCCAGCACACGGCCCGTGTTCACATCCATCGCCGTGAACCCGCCTTGTACCTCGGGCACCTGCCGCAGTGTCCAGCGCACAAAAGACCCGTCATCGTCCTTGGTCAGGGCGCGCACATGCACCACATCCCCGACCTCCAACAGATCGGAGGGCTGTTTCGCCTTGCTCGCCAACGACCCGTCGGCCCGCAACTTGCGCGCCCATTGCACGTCTTGCGACACGATGATTGCCGTATCCTCAAGCTCTTCGACGCCAAGCCGTGCCTCGCCTTGCGATAACGCCAAAACAACGGCCACATGCCACTTTCCATCAAGTTCGATATCGCGGGCAATGCGAAGCTCTGACAGGGCCGCGCGCCAGATGGATTCGTCTTGCAGATTGGCAAGGTCTATTTTCATCTCGCTGCCGCGCCAGATACCGGTGCCCCGGTCAAACAATTCAAGCCCGCGCCGCAATGCAACCGCAGCCTCGCGTTGCAGCTCGGGGTCTACCGTCGCGCGAATCGACAGCCCGCCGCCGAAAAACTCGTCCTCGCCAAAGTTGACACTCAGCTGGCGCCGGATTTCATCGGTAAAGTAATCCCGCGGCGGTAATGACGCACGGTAGCTTTCGAAATCGTCGTTTTGCACCGATTGCAGCGGCATCGCGCGCTCTGACTCAAGAGCTGCGGCAGTGATGTAGCCGTTTTCAAACATTTCCTTGAGCACGAAATTACGCCGGTCGACGGCCTCCTCGCGGTCACGCACCGGATGCAGATCCGCCGGTTTCTTGGGCAGCGCCGCAAGATATGCCGCCTCGTGCGGGGCCAACTCGGAGAGGGACTTGTTGAAATAGGTCTGTGCCGCCGCCACAACACCGTACGAATTGGCACCAAGGTAGATTTCGTTCAGATAAAGTTCGAGAATATCTTCTTTATCAAGCGCCTGTTCGACCCGCGCCGACAGTATCAACTCCTTGATCTTGCGCTCTGCCGAGCGGTCGCCAGAAAGCAGGAAGTTCTTCATGACCTGCTGTGTGATTGTCGAGGCCCCGCGCAGCCGTCCACCGCGCGCCGCATCGACAGCCGCACTGACCATGCCAACCGGATCATATCCCTTGTGCTGGTAAAAATTCTTGTCTTCGGCAGAAATGAACGCCTGCTTGATCATTTCGGGGATATCTTCGGCACTGGCAAACAGGCGGCGTTCCTGTGCGAATTCGTCGATGATGCGCCCCTCGCCCGAATAGACGCGGCTGATCGTCGGAGGCGTGTATTGCGCCAGTTGTTCATGATTGGGCAAATCGCGTCCGTACATCCAGAACACAGCAAAGATCATAAGCGCCACAAACAGGGCTCCCGTTGTGACCAGCGCGAATAACCCGCCGAATACTGAAGTAATGCCTCTGATCATGTCCGGTCTTTTCCGCGTTGTGCCGAGTGTGTTTCAATGAACGTATAGGCCAGCGTGTCCGCAGGGTCAAAAGCAACCAAGCCAGATGCCGCCAGTTTGATCACTCCCCGTAAGGTTGGCCGCCAACCGTGCCTGTATTTACCGGCGTCACCTGCTTTACTGTGTTGGCTTTACCGTGTTGGCCTTGCCGCGTTACTGGCGGTGTTACTGGCGGCGCAAGGCCCGCAAAGCTGCATCTTCTTTGGCCCATGCGGACACGGCCGCCGCAACCCCGTGCGCCGCCTTGAGCCGCCATTCGGGCGCGCGCAGTTTTATAAGTTCTTCCGGCGATGACATAAACCCGATCTCGATCAGAACAGCGGGCAAGTCAGGCGCCTTGAGCACTGAAAATGCCCCCGATTCGCGCGGGCGTTTGTGCATCATCACCCCGGCCTGCACCAATCCGTCCTCTACCGCGCGTGCCAGTGCCTCGATGCGCGGGCGGGTCTCGACCCGGGCCATTGACATCAGAACTCCCGCGATCTCGTCGTCATGCGCCGAAAGATTCACCCCCGCCAACAGATCCTCGCGGTCATGACGTTGCGCCAGCAGCCGGATCGCATCCGAGCTTGCCTCCTCGGCGAGTGTAAAAATCTGAACGCCGCGTGCGATCCCTTCGGCAACGGCATCGGCATGCAGCGACAAAAAGACATCCGCACCCGCCCGTTTTGCCAGCGCGATACGCCCCTCCAGAGAGACAAAATGATCGTCGTCCCGTGTCATGGAAACCTCGAATTCGCCTGTGCGCAAAAGAACTTCCTTGAGCACACGCGCAAAGGCCAGAACCAGATCAGCTTCTTTTATCCCGTCGCGGACTGCCCCCGGATCAATGCCGCCGTGACCGGGGTCCAGCATCACTTTCAGCGTCGCACGCGGGGGCGGTTGCTCGGCCCGTACAAAGGGGCGGCTCACAGAAAAATGCGGCGCGGGAGCCGTGGACAGGGCGGCCAGAAAGGCCGTTTCGGTTGTGCGCGCCATCTGCACCGTAACCCGCGCACCACCATCAGGCAGGCTTGTGGTATCCATCCCGACCTGTTCGATGCGGTAAAAGCTGTCAAGCTCTAGCACAAGTCGCGACCAGCCGGGTTGAAACCGCCCCGCGCGCGCCGCGATCACTTGCGGCAAGGCCTCGAAAGCACCGGTTTCAAGGGGGGAAAAGTCGAGATCGCGGAAATCCATCACCAAACGGGGCGGCACGCCAAGCATTTGAACGCGGTAGGGCACCGGCAGGCTCATCCCCAACCGCAGGTCCAGCCCATCCGCTGTTGACACCACCGACGTTTGCGCCGGATCGACCCGCGAAAGGGCCGAAAACGGCCGCGCTGGTCCCTCTTGGGCGCCGGCGGCCTGCGCCGTCACAAGGCCGGCCAAAAGCACAAGCACAGGTAGCAACCCCTTCATCGGCGCACTTTGAAAACGCACATCGTTACTCTACCGCGCCGCCATAAAGGTCTTGAGCCGTGCCAGCCCTTCGATGATATCCGCCGTAGCGCGCGCATAACTGAAGCGTAGCGTCTGCCCCCCGCGCCGCGGATCGAAATCAAGCCCCGGCGTCACCGCAACCCCCGATTTTTCAAGAATTTCCGCCGCAAAGGCGCGGCTGTCATCTGTCAAACCGCTCACATCGGCATAAATATAGAAGGCCCCGTCGGGCGGCGCAAAGCTGGTAAAGCCTGCCTCTGGCAATCCCTCGATCATCAATTGGCGGTTGCGGGTGTAGACGCGCATGTTCTGCTGCAACTCGGCGTCACATTCCATCGCGGCAAGCGCCGTCAACTGGCTGGCATGGGGCGGGCAGATAAACAGGTTCTGCGCCAGCCGCTCGTACCGGCGCACATCGGTTTCGGGTACAACCATCCACCCGACCCGCCAGCCCGTCATGCTGAAATACTTGGAAAACGAGTTTATCACGCAAACCTCGTCTGAAATCTCGAGCGCGCTGATCGCGCGGCCTTCGTATTGAATGCCGTGATAAATCTCGTCCGACACAAAGGCCGCACCGATTTCGGCTGCCCGCCCGATCAGCCCCGAAAGAGCCGCATGTGACAGCATCGTACCCGACGGGTTGCCGGGGCTTGCCACGATCAAACCGGCCAGATCCGCCGGAACATCCGCCGGAACAGGTTGCAGACGGTTCTCGAGTCGCGTGGGAATTCCGACGGGGTTCAGGCTCAGCGCCTTGAGGATCTGCCGGTAGGACGGATAGCCCGGCTCGCCCAGACCAACCCTGTCACCTGCCTCGAAGAGCGCGGTAAAGGCCAGAATAAAGGCCCCCGAAGACCCCGGCGTGACAATCACACGGTCGGGATTGAGGGTCACGCCGTACCACTCGGCATAAAGCCGCGCAATGCGGGCGCGCAACGCTGGCAATCCCAATGCCACCGTATACCCCATCGCATCGTGCGACAACGCCTCTGCCAGCGCCGCACGCGCGCCTGCGGGGGCGCCGGTACCGGGTTGGCCCACTTCCATGTGGATTATGTGGCGGCCTGCGGCCTCGGCCTGTCGGGCGGCCTCCATCACATCCATCACGATAAAGGGATCAACTTCACTTCGGCTTGAATGTTGCATGTTTTCCCCTCAACATTGTTCCAATCCTTGTTTCAATGCCCAAAGCAGAGGTCAATGGTCAGACCGATACAATCCACCCTGATGACAGCGCTTGTGCTGATACTGGTGTCGCTGCCGGCAGCAGCACAGACATTGCTGCGCGACGCCGAAATGGAGCGCGCGCTGCGCGAGCTGGCGCGCCCTGTCATTGCGGCTTCGGGGTTGGCGCCGGGCCAGATCAACATCGTGGTTCTAAAAGACAGCAGTCTGAACGCGTTCGTCATGAACTCCCAAAGCATTTTCATCCATTCGGGCCTGTTGCTCAAGATGAAAACCCCCCAGATGCTTCAGGCCGTGATTGCCCATGAGGTCGCCCACATCGCCAATGGCCACCTGACCCGCCGCGCGAGCAACGCCGCCAGCGCACGCAATATCGCAGCCTTTGGCATGCTGTTGTCGGCGGCGGTGGCCACCCAAAACGCAAAAGCCGCGGCAGGGCTCGGGATTGGCACGCTGAGCACGGCAAACAGGATCTTTCTAGGTCACACGCGGGCCGAGGAAAGTGCGGCCGACCAATCCGGCATCCGCTATCTTGCGCGCTCGAACATCAGCCCGCAGGCCATGGTCGATGTGATGGAGATTTTCGTGGGTCAAGAGGTTCTGTCAAGCACAAGACAAGACCCGTACGTGCGCAGCCATCCACTCTCGCGCGAACGTGTGCGCGCTCTCAAGGGCTTTGCCACGGGGTTCAAGGAGACCGATCCACCGGACCCGAAAGCGACTTATTGGTACGACCGCGTGCGGGGCAAGTTGTCGGCCTATCTACGGGCACCGTCCTATACTTTGCGGCGCACGCCGTCGTCTGACACATCAGATGCCGCATATATTGCCCGCGCCTTGGCGCACCACAAGAATTCCGCCACTGACAAAGCACTGGCCGAGATCAACACCCTTTTGCGCCGCGCGCCAAAAGACGCCTATGCACTTGAACTAAAGGGGCAGATATTGCTGGAATCGCGCCGGTTCGCACCAGCAGTCGAGGCCTACCGGACCGCAAGCGGCCTTGCGCCCAAACAAGGCCTGATCCTTGCCGGATACGGGCAGGCCCTGCTGGCAGCCGGACAGCCCAAAACGGCGCTGGGCGTGCTGGAAAAGGCGCGCACGCTTGATACATTCAATCCGCGGCTTTTGCGTGACCTGAGCATTGCCTATGCAAAAACCAAGAACCCGGGGATGGCGTCATTGTCGACAGCCGAACGCTATGCCATGACTGGCCGGATGAAAGATGCGGGCCTGCATGCAAACCGCGCGGCCGGTCTTTTGCCGCGCGGCTCTTCGGGGTGGCGCCGCGCAATGGATATTGCCGATGCGGCCGAGACTATGAAAACAAGGAATAAACGCTGATGAAATCATTTGTACTTGCCGCAGGGCTTACGCTGGCGGCGCTGCCTTCTGTGGCGTTCGACATGTCCTCCATGTCCGACACCGAGCGCACGCAGTTTCGCGCCGAAATCCGCAGTTACCTGCTTGAGAACCCCGAAGTGCTGATGGAGGCGATCGGCGTGCTGGAGCAGCGGCAGGCCGAACAGCAGGTTCACGGTGATGTCAGTCTGGTCAGGGCCAATGCCGACGCGCTGTTCAACGACGGCTATAGCTTTGTGGCGGGCAACCCCGACGGCGACATCACCATCGTCGAGTTTACCGATTACCGCTGCGGATACTGCCGCAAGGCCCACCCCGAGGTCAAGGAACTGCTAGAGAGCGACGGCAATATCCGCCTGATCGTCAAGGAGTTCCCGATTCTGGGGGAACAATCCGTGCTGGCTTCGAAGTTCGCCATGGCCACCCTGCAAGTGGCCGGCCCCGAGGCCTACGGGATGGTGAACGACGCGTTGATGAGCTTGAGGGGTGATATCAACGGCAAAAGCCTGCGCAGGATGTCAAACGGGTTGGGCATTGATTCCGATGCAGTAATGGACCAGATGGACAGCCCCGAAATCGAAGCCATGATTGCGAGCAACCGTGCCCTTGCACAGCGGTTAAAGATCAACGGCACGCCGTCGTTCGTTTTTGTCGACCAGATGTTGCGCGGATACGTCCCACTCAAAGACATGCAAAACATCGTCGCGCAGTTGCGCAAGGACGGCTGATACCTTCATGCAGTCAACGCAAGGCGGGGTTGCAGGGATGTTCCTTGTGGTTCCCCGCCCGCAGGCCCATTTGATTGGGAGGGAGGAAACAACGCTACTAAACGGATGTTTCCAAAATGACACTTACAGACCACTTCAGTCCGACCTTCGGAACGCTTTCAACCATTCTGATGACCCCGCTGCGCGCATTGGCCAATTGGAATGTACGGGTGATGGAAAACCATCCCCGCCTTAAAAAAGTCGAGGCATTGCGCGCATTGTCAGACGAGCAACTTGCCCAACGCGGCATGAAACGTACAGATATCGTGGCCCATGTATTCAGTGACCGCATGCACCTTTAGGCAACAGACACGACATTTCATCGGGCGGGGTCCTAACGATCTCTCGACCGTTGAAAGAGAACAGTAGAGGCTTTTTAAGCTGGTGTTGAACCGCATTCGCAGCAATCTGCGGGCGGCTCAACACAGCAAGCCTTTGGAAATTTATATAAATACCCTGTGGCTTCAGGCGTTCACCGCCACACGCGCTGCTGCGGTATCATCAGCCAACACTCCAGATATTGAAAAGAGCGACAAAGCAGCCCATACTCCTGAAAGCGTACCCTTTTGATCAGTAGACGTGCTGGCTTACCTCTTGAAATAGAGACAGCGCACAGCCACCTATACCCGAACCCGTCAAAAGCGTTTTGAGGAAACAGCTATGAACCGTATTTTTGCCGCGGCCTCAGCCTTGTTACTGGTGCCCAATGTCACATTTGCCGGCACGTTTTCCGGCATCGATACGGGTGGCCTTGTGAAGTATTACATGATGTTGACACACGGCAGCGACAAAGCCGCGTGGCAGGCAGCATCCGAAGGTGACAGTGCTGTAAAAGGCGAAATTACGACCCTGCAAACCTTGGGCCGGTTCAGCTTTGACGGGAAACCCATTGCCAATCCCGGCACGCCGCAATCGTGGTCCGGCATTCTTGCAGCCAACCCGACGACAGCGGCCTCGCGGCTTGAACACAGTGCAAGGGCCGGCGCGCTGGAGCGCTATCCGGACAGCGCCGCGGTCAACATTGACAGTCTGACGTCGACGGTCGGATTTGCGGACTTCCCGACAGATACTCTGGCCGGGTTGAACACCCGGAACGATATTTCTGAAACCTACGTGATCAATCTGGCCACTGTGACATCAAGCAGCAAACCGCTTGATGTCACCACCGATGCGGCCGGTATCTTTATTGTCCGGTGGGATATAGACACAGGCCCGGCAGGCGCACGGGGCCGCCAACTTCATCAGCGTCGCGGCTATCATAAACGCGGCAGGCAGCGGGAGTGTTCGATCCGGGTTGCGAATGGATGCCGACGCGCTGGACACCGCGTTTTCCGGGCACGGCGCCGGAGCGGGCGGCTTTTTTGGCGGCTACTGGTTTGCTTTGGGGGCACCCGCTGACGGGGTCAACGGCAGCCTGAGCACCGCAATTATCGTAGGCAGCCTTTACACAAATGCGCCAGACACAACCGGGTCCGGATCAGCTCGCGTCGCTGTGGCAGCCCCCGCCGTAGCCTCCTCGGCTGTTGTCCCCCTGCCCGCCTCTTTGTCGTTTTTGCTTATCGGGCTTGGCGGGTTGGCTGCACGGGCGTGGCTAAAGGCGAACCGCAAAAGTATTGCCTGACATCAGGCCAATAGTGTCATAACTGTTGTTTGCACAGATCGCGGACACATCGGTGTTGGTCAAGACGTCTGCAATTTTGCAGAACTGAAAATCGTGCCAGGAAACGGTTTGACCTGCGCCCTCCCCCCTTCAGAGATCGCTCAATCATAGTGGCACCTCGAAAAACAGCCCTTCCGATGATGCTGCGGTATAAGCTGAAGGCATCGGGTGACTTGAGGTTTGTACGATGACGCAGATGGCGTTTTCTTCGATCTTTCGGACCACGCAACGATGAAACACACGAGGAAGACACGGCGATCAAAACAGGCGAGACACCCGAGGACTGGACTGGCAAGCTGGTCAAACGGCATGCACAAACCCTCGCACCACAAAGGCAAGTGCGGCACATCTTTGACCCGGCGGGCCAATGACAGCAACCGCACCAGATTTCGCATCCGCGCCGAACACATCCTCGGCGCGTACGCCAACGAAACGGTCGGCACGTTGGTGCGCACGATTGGAACGGTGCGCGCCAAAGTTAAAAGCGGGATCAAGACCCTCGCGTATAACATGCGCCGCCTGACCCCCGTGTCCAGCCTGATCAGGAGCCGGTGAAACGAAGTAAATGACCGAAGTCAGACCGCCCCGCCCGACATTTCGCGCCTGACCGCCAAAACCACAGCGATCCCGCCAGCCACCTAAAGACATCGGGCAACAATTTCCCCGCATCTTTTGAAAATCGTGACTGATTGAGGCGCCTTTAACAGGACTTTGCCGGTTTGAAGTGCACAGTTTTTCCATCCCGGATGATGACTTTGTCCTTTGGCGATCTGAATTTTTCAGGGCAGGATCGGCCCTGCGAAACATTCGGGAAGGCACTTAATGCTGATCCATTTTCATAGCCCCGCGACAACACCCCCAAAGATACGGTCGGCCATCCAAGCCCGCGATGTGCCCGCATGGGTTCTGGTTGAGTGTTTTGGCAAAAACACTCAACCCGTCTAAAAAGGCGCAAACTGCCAGCGCAACTTTTGATGACGGCTTTCTGCTGCCGGCTCCTCGGATCGACGCAATGCCAATCCATATCGCTCTCGCCTACCCACTTCAGGATCGCGCGACTGGTGAACGCCGTCCGTTTGTCGCTGACAATACAGTCTGACGTAATGTAGACGCGCACAAGCGCACCCTGCTCCCGAGCGCCTGAAATGCTGGTGTCAGCCAGCATGCGGAACTTGCGGGAGGCCCCGAAGGTGTCGGACACAAAATCCAAAGACCAGCGCTGCGAGATATCGGGGTTCCGCTTTGCCTTGCGTACTGGAACCCGACGCACAATCGGTGTCGTCAGTTCTTTCCCGGCGAATTCTCTAACACAACATTGTCCAACATCGTGCCGGCAGGTATTCTAGCTTTGTGTTCCTTTATCACCCCATCACTCGGGCTTGGGTAAATCGGCCCTGTTGCATTTGTTCGCTCCTTCAAAGGTCAAGCAAACTCTACCTTGAACCGAAGGGAGTTTCGCGGAGCAGGTCAGGGTCGAAACATCGCTTCGCCAGTTTTCAGCAAATGCAACAGACAGGTTTTGCAGCATTTGCGACCCGTGGTGTCGACCAGCCAGCCAAAGCAGGAATTATCCGTAAAAGTGAAACGACCTGAGCGGATAATGCACCTGCCGCATGTCTGCTACGCCGGATTATTGGCCCGCCGATGTCGATTTTTGCGCCACAGCGATCATGAAAGACCAAGGCGTGGATCAGGGTCGCCTCGGGCCGCGCGGCAGGCAGGTCGCGTGCGGTGGTGTCGTCGCGATTCGCAGAGGGCACCTTGCGTCCGCATGACCCGCCATCAACACAAGGCCCCGCAACGTCAAAGAAACCCCTGATTAAAGGCACAAGGCGTCCGGTCACGCCGCTGTGCACCCGAAATATTGAAAAAACACAGCAAATAACATCCTGCCACGAAAGGCCAATCAGTAGAGTCGCCCCTGCTTCACGCCGTCGTCAAGCCGGTCACCGGGATGCGGAAAAAACAGCGTAAGTTTCGCGGCCAACGGGTGCGGTGTCGCAATCAACGCCGCCCAAAAGATCAAAACCCGAATTTATGCGCTCCTGACCCTGATTTGGCTTTTAATTCTCAAGCACCCGCCCGGAAACAGGCATCAGGTAACCTTCAAATTCGATCGATAACCTCTTGTTAACTTCTGTACGCCAAAACCGGATTCAAGGTTTAACAGCAAGGGTCACAATGTCAAAATTCTCAATTCTTCTTTGTGCTCTTTGTGCGACCTTTTCGTCAGGTCCGCTCCACGCTGACACGCCCGCACTTGAACTGATTATCGACGCGGATTTCTCGGTGTCCTACCAAGCGGCACGTTCCATCGAACTGGGCGTGCGTACGGCCCTTGACGAGGTACAAGGCAACATCGGCGGGCTGGATTTCAGGATCGTTACACGCGACCATCACGGCAACGCAAAACGATCCTACCTGACCCTTGCCGGCTATGTCGAAAACGAGAATGCGCTGGCAATTATTGGGGGTTCGCATTCTCCGCCCTACCTGACCTATCAGGAATTCATCAATACAAACCGTATCCTGACA
>JBLHUT010000114.1:0-10620 GCA_047629975.1 Paracoccaceae bacterium | reverse complement strand
TAAAGCTTGCATGCACTATTGGACCAACAGGCTTAATGACTGCCTAACAACTAAAATTGCTTGTATCTCGTGGCCTGTGGAGTCTCCGGATTTTGCTATACGCTCGGGTCACGACGGCGTGCGCAAAAGGGTCACCTCGATGCGGTTGTTGCGCAGGGCCATCGGGTTTTCGACCAGCAGATTGCGATCGGCAGACCCCGTGACCCGTTTGACGCGCTGCTCGCCCAGACCGCCCTGTTTCAGTTTTATGCGCGTGATCTCGGAGCGGGCCGAAGACAGATCCCAAACCCTGTTCTGGGCGACGACAATGGGCTGCGAGCGCGTGTGCCCGTTCACGGCGACACCGTTGCTGGCAAGGTTTAGGACCCGTCCGAGCATGGCCAGCAACTCCTCCATCACGGGGGTTGGCTGGGCTGTGCCTTGCTTGAACAAAAGACTGTCTTCGATGTCAAAAAGCTCGATCGTCAAGCCTTCGTCGGTCACGCGCGTCACGACGTGGCGCAACGCATTTTCAGAAACCATGCTTTCGCCACCCGCCCCCAGCAGCAGGCTTTCGATGTCTTTCAACAGTTTGGTTTCTTCGTCACCCTTGGAAGAGCCTGCGATCTCGGCTCCTTTCGCCTTTAGTTCAGAGGTCGGAAACTCCCGCGACGCACCGGTCCCGTTTTGCGTAAGGGTTTGTTCGGTAAAGACGGAATCACCGCTGAACAAACCGTTGCCGCCCCCCGACATCCTGTTAATCGGAATGGTCGGGCTGAAATAATCGGCAAGCCCTTTGCGCTGCTTTTCGGTTGTGGCATTCAACAGCCACATCAACATAAAAAACGCCATCATCGCTGTCACAAAATCGGCATACGCGACTTTCCACGCACCGCCGTGGTGGCCACCACCGGCGACCACTTTTTTTCGTTTGATGATTATTACTGGCGCGACATTGTCACCGCTCATCTCCACCACCACTATTTTTCACACCCGTCCCAAGGTTTAGCGCAGAGGTGTGAAGACCGGCTTAATCGTTAGAATTCAACCTATAACGGGCCAGAAACAGGGATACTGCGCCTTCGACGACGCGGTTGATCTCGGAACGGGTGAAGTCTTTGGTGACGCCCATGATCATGCGTGGAAACATGTCGGCCTTGCACAATTCCGCAAATTGATCAGCGGCCAGTTCAAGATCGTCAATCGCAAGTTCCCGCCGGTCAATGGCGCCTTTGAAATAGGTGACCAGCGTCTGGCGCACGTTCATCGGCCCGCAGCGATAGAACTCCTGACCCAGTTCGGGAAACCGGTCGCTTTCGGCAACACAAATCCGGAAAACGCCCCGCCCGAAAGCTGACAGGAAAAAGCCGAGCATCCGTTCGGCTGCCGCCCTGAGGACAATTTCAGGCGGCATGTTCATGTCGATTTCTTCGAGTGCGGTGTCGGCCTGCCGGCGGCATTCTGCGGTGGCAACCTCCATGAAAAGCAACCGCTTGTCGGGGAAATAGCTGTACAGCGTGGCTTTGGACACGCCTGCCGCGCGGGCAATGTCGTCAACCGAGGCCCCTTCGAATCCATCCTGAAGGAAGACGCCGCGAGCGCCTTCCAGAACTTGATCAAATTTGCGGCCGCGTTTGATCGTGGGGACCGGCGCGTTCATGTCTGGCTCCTGTCGGTTGTCACGCACTATAAACCGCGCGGTTGCGTCGGAGCAAGCCGCTGCATCCGTTCGGGCGGTTGCTGATTTGTCCATGGACAGGCGCATCGGGCTGGTGGGGCTGTTGCACTCGTGGTATCTCACGGCCAATGTTAGATATTTTTCTGAAAACGCTGCCATTTTTTGCATTGATCGGGCTTGGCTACTGGGCGGGCCGGGTACGGTTTTTTACGCCTGAAGCAACAGCTTATCTGACGAAATTCGTGTTTTACTTTGCTTTGTCGGCAATGTTGTTCAAGTTCTCCGCCAATCTGTCGCTCGACGAGGTGTTCAGCTGGGGCTTTGTCTGGGCGTATTTGTGGGGCACGGCGGTTGTCTATCTGATCGTGACGGCTGTTGCGCTGATCCGGGGGCTGCGGGCGGCAGAGGCGGCTGTCGAGGCGCAATGCGGTGTGATCGGAAATGTCGGGTTTCTGGGCGTGCCGATGCTGGTTCTTTTGATGGGGGAGCGGGCGATCGGGCCGGTGATGCTTGTGCTTGCGGTGGATCTGTTGGTCTTCGGCAGCCTGATCGTGATTCTCATTACCGGAAGCCGCGACGGGCGGATGTCGTTCGGGGTGCTCAAGACTGTCGGGCTGGGATTGCTCAAAAACCCGATGATCGTGTCGATCGCGGTCGGGTTTTTGTGGTCTGGAATGGAATGGCCGATCCCGGGACCCATGAACGAGTTCGTCTCGATCCTTGGCGCGGCGGCGACCCCCGGTGCCTTGTTCGCGATCGGCGCCTCGCTCGCTACAAAAAGTGCCGAACGCATGGAGATTGCCGGCTGGCTATCCTTTTCCAAGCTGGTTCTGCATCCGGCCGCAGTCGCGTTTTCGGCACTGGTTCTGTTTCCCATCGACGCCTACAGCGCCAGCGTCATGATCGCCGCGGCCTCCTTGCCGGTGGCGGGCAACGTATACATGCTTGCGCAGCACTACGGGGTTGCGCCGGCGCGGGTCTCGGCCTCGATCCTGATATCGACGGCGCTGTCTATCCTCACAGTATCAACAATTATCGCGTGGGTAAGCGTGTGACCAAACAGGAGAGCATCATGGAAATCGTTTCGGAAAACCTTTGTTTTGGGGGCATGCAGGGCGTGTATCGCCACGCATCCAAGGCCACCGGCACCGACATGACCTTCGGGTTGTTTCTTCCCGAGGATGCCCAAACCGGGCCGGTGCCGGTATTGTGGTACCTGTCGGGTCTGACCTGCACTCACGAGAACGCGATGGTCAAGGCCGGCGCCCAAAGCTGGGCTGCCGAACAGGGGATCGCCCTGATCTTTCCCGATACCTCGCCGCGCGGCGAAGGGGTGGCGGACGACGCGGCCTATGATCTGGGGCAGGGCGCGGGGTTTTACGTCAATGCCACACAGGCTCCGTGGGCGCCGCATTTCCGGATGTGGGATTACCTGACGCATGATCTTCCCGACCTCGTGTTCGAACATTTTGCGCTTGACCCCGAGCGTCAGGGCATCACCGGTCATTCGATGGGCGGGCACGGTGCGCTGACGATGGCTATGGCACAGCCCGGGCGCTTTCGCTCGGTATCGGCCTTTGCGCCCATAGCAAATCCGGTGGCAAGTGACTGGGGTCGCAAGCAGCTCTCGGCGTATCTGGGGGCTGATGAAACGCTTTGGGCGCCTCACGATGCCAGCCTGCAAATGGCGGCGGTCGGTTTTGACGGGCCGGTTCTTGTGGATCAGGGGGCCTCGGACCAGTTTCTTGATCTGTTGCGCCCCGAAGCCTTGGCCGCGGCAATGGCTGCACGACGTCAGGACGGAATTTTCCGGATGCAAAAGGGCTATGACCACAGTTATTTCTTTGTGGCGTCCTTTATGGAGGATCATGTCGGCTTTCACGCCGAGGCGCTTTATTCATGACCACCCTCTACATCGACGGTGATGCATGTCCGGTGAAATCCGAGGCGCAGGCAGTCGCGTTGCGTCACGGAGTGCCGGTCAAGATCGTGTGCAATGGCGGGTTGCGTCCGTCGGACAATCCTCTGGTCGAGGTGATTTATGTGGCCGAGGGGCTGGATGTGGCCGACCGTTGGATATCCGACCGTGCGGTGTCGGGCGATGTTGTGGTCACCTCCGATATCCCGTTGGCCAATGATTGCGTAGCAGCAGGGGCCGTAGTGCTCAAACCCAACGGCGAGACGCTGACCAAGACCAATATCGGCAATGCCTTGGCCACGCGCGATCTGATGACGGATCTGCGCAGCGCCGACCCCTTGCGCCCGGGGTCCGGCAAGGGCTTCACCAAGGCCGACAGATCCCGCTTTCTTGAAAAGCTCGAACGCGAACTGCGCCGCGCCAAACTGCGACCATCGTCTTAGGCAATGCAGGTGCCATCCGTCCCCGCGCGGCCCGCAGGGCCGCGCCACCCCCAACCCCGCAAGGGGGCGGGAGGGCCACCGGAGCAGGCGTGCGCGCAGGACGCGATGCTTGACATCGCCTCTGTTTGCGGTGCCGACTGCAAGCGGTCATCAAGGGGGCATGAATGCCGGTACACGCAGTAATTTTCGATATCGGCAACGTGCTGATCGAATGGCAGCCCGAACGATTCTATGATCTTGAGATCGGCGTTGCCCGACGTCGGGCCTTGTTTGCGCAGGTTGATTTGCACGCGATGAACGAGTTGATCGATTGTGGCGCTCCGTTTCAGAAAACAGTCCACGCCACCGCCGATGCCTATCCGGAATGGCGCCGTGAAATTCGCATGTGGCACGAGGACTGGATCAGAATGGCCTCTCCCGTCATCCCGCATTCTGTCCGCCTTTTGCGTCAATTGCGCGTCAAGGGGGTGCCGGTCTATGCGCTGAGCAATTTCGGCACCGAAACCTTCGAGGTCGCCACCGGGTTTTACGAGTTCCTGACAGAATTCGATTTGTCCTTCGTGTCGGGCCACATGGCGATGACCAAACCGGATCCCGCGATCTACGCTGCGGTCGAGGAAAGCTGCGGCCATGCGCCCGAGATGCTTTTGTTTGCCGACGACCGTGCAGACAATATTGCCGCCGCCGATGTGCGCGGATGGCAGACCCACCTGTTCGACGGGCCTGTGCCATGGGCGGCACGTCTTGTGGCCGAAGGGCTTTTGACACCGCAGGAGGCCGCATGACCCGGATTATAACTTTCGAAGAGGCCGATCCCGTCCTCGACTGGATCGCGCTGACGGATTACCTTGTTCAGGCGCACCGTCTGCCAAAAGCGAAAATTGCCGATACGTTTCTGTATCGTGGTGATGATACGCTGTTATCGCGATCTGCGTGGATTGACGGGCTGGGAGTTGCGGTCAAATCTGCTACGATTTTTCCGGCAAATCCGGGGCAAGACCTGCCGATGGTCAACGGCGCGGTCAGCCTTTTTTCTGATACGACAGGACAGCTTGAGGCGTTGATCGATTTTCATCTGATCACGAAATGGAAAACAGCCGGTGACAGCCTGCTGGCGGCCCGTCTGTTGGCGCGCCCCGATAGTCGGAACATTGTGATACTTGGTGCGGGCACTGTGTGCGAAAATCTGATCTCCGCCTACGGGGCGGTCTTTCCCGAGGCACGGTTTTCGGTCTGGAACCGGACCCGCGCCCGCGCCGACGCGATGGCTGCGAGCCTGCCGGGGGTGCGTGTGGTCGAGGACCTGCCTGCGGCGGTTGCAGCGGCCGATATCGTGGCCTGTGCCACCATGAGCCGCACGCCTGTACTGCGCGGTGAGTGGCTTTGCGCGGGCACGCATGTGGATCTGATCGGGGCCTACCGTCCCGACATGCGAGAGGCGGATGATGCCGCGCTGCAACGCAGCAGCCTGTTCGTGGACAGCTTCGAGACCACGATCAATCACATTGGCGAGCTTATGATCCCGCTGGAAAGTGGCGCGATCGCCCGATCCGATGTCGTGGCGGATTTTTATGATCACGAGGCCTTTACCCGGACGGACGAGGCGCAGATTACCATCGCCAAGAACGGCGGCGGCGCGCATCTTGATCTGATGACCTGCCGTTACGTCGTTGCGGCACTTGCGGGGCAATAGCCCTGCGTCGGGGATTGTAACGGCGGGGCAATGGCAATAGCCACACGTGCCTGGGACGAACGGCAGGGTATCGGTGTGATATTCCGGTGAACGGGTGAATTGGAGTAGGGCATTGATCGCGGATTTTGTCATCATCGGGTCTGGATCCTCGGGGTCGGCTCTTGCGGCGCGACTTGGGGACAGCGGAGCGTCGGTTCTGGTGCTGGAATTCGGCGGCTCCGATTGGGGGCCGTTCATCCAGATGCCCGGCGCGCTGAGCTATCCGATGAACATGGCGCGCTATAACTGGGGCTATAAAAGCGAGCCGGAACCCCATCTTGGCGGCCGGCAGGTGATCGCGCCCCGCGGCAAGGTCATCGGCGGATCGTCCTCCATCAACGGTATGGTTTATGTGCGTGGCCACGCGCATGATTTCGACGGCTGGGCGGCGGCTGGGGCTGATGGCTGGGGCTACGCCGATGTGCTGCCCTATTTCCAGCGACAGGAAAACTGGCATCCCGGCGTCGAGGGGGCTGACGGGTCGTGGCGCGGCACAGACGGCCCGCTGCACGTCAGCCGCGGCCCCCGTAAAAACCCGTTGTTCGAGGCGTTTGTCCAAGCAGGGCGGCAAGCGGGTTTCGAGGGCACGGCCGATTACAACGGCGAAAAGCAAGAGGGCTTTGGCCCGATGGAGCAGACCGTGTTTCGCGGCAAGCGCTGGTCGGCGGCGACGGCGTACCTCAAGCCGGCGATGAAACGCGGGCAGGTAGCACTGCACCGGTGTTTCGCGCGGCGCGTGGTGATCGAGGACGGCCGCGCCGTCGGCGTCGAGATCGAGCGTGGCGGCAAGATCGAAATCGTGCGCGCCCGCCGCGAGGTCATCGTATCGGCCAGTGCGTTCAACAGCCCCAAGTTGCTGATGCTGTCGGGCATCGGGCCTGCGGCGCATCTGGCCGAGCACGGTATCGACGTTGTGGCGGATCGTCCCGGCGTCGGGCAAAACCTGCAAGACCACCTTGAACTCTATATCCAGCAGGCCTGTATCCAGCCGATCACCTTGTTCAAATACTGGAACCTGTTCGGCAAGGCGCGTGTCGGCCTTGAGTGGCTTTTGACTGGCAAGGGGCCCGGTGCGTCGAACCAGTTCGAAAGCGCGGCTTTCCTGCGGTCGGCGGCAGGGGTCGAATACCCTGATATCCAGTATCATTTCCTGCCAATTGCGGTGAAGTACAATGGCGAGGCTCCGGCCGAGGGGCACGGGTTTCAGGCCCATGTCGGCCCCATGCGCTCTGCCTCGCGCGGGGCGGTGACGCTGCGCTCTGCCGATCCGGCGGCGGCGCCGCGTATCTTGTTCAACTACATGAGTCAGCCGCAGGATTGGGCCGATTTCCGCCATTGCATCCGCCTGACCCGCGAAATCTTTGCGCAAGAGGCGTTCGATCCGTTCCGTGGCAAGGAATTGCAACCGGGGGCAGAAGTCCAGACCGACGAGGAACTGGATGATTTTATCCGCGAACATGCAGAAAGTGCGTATCATCCGTGTGGCACCTGCCGGATGGGGCGGCGCGACGATCCGGACGCGGTCGTGGATCCTGAACTGCGCGTGATCGGGGTCGAGGGACTGCGGGTTGTGGATACGTCGGTATTTCCGCGTGTCACCAATGGCAATCTGAACGGACCTGCGATTATGGTGGGGGAAAAGGCGTCGGATCACATTCTGGGGCGGGCGCCGTTGGCCGCGTCGAATGCGCGGCCGTGGATCAACCCGCGTTGGGAAACGTCTGACCGTTAAAGGCAAAGGGAGAGAACGATGAACGACAGATTGCAATTGTTTCGCGGCGTGGTCCATCCATGGCACCACGATCATTTCGGACATATGAACGTGCGCCACTATGCACCGTTTTTCGATGATGCGACCTATCACATGTGGACCCTTCTGGGCCTGCCCTATAGCGAGATGATCCCGACCCACGGTGTCCACACTGTCTCGGCGCAGGCTACGACCGGTTTTATCAAGGAGCTGGTCGGTGGCGATCTGGTTGTGATCGACGGTGCGATCAGCCGTCTGGGTGGCAAAAGTGTGACCTTTCATCTGCGCATGCACCACGCGGATACGGGCGTGCTGCATGCGACCTATGATATCGTCGAGGTCTTTTTCGACCCCGCCACCCGCGGATCGGCGGCCATTCCCGATCCTGTGCGTGCGGTTCTTGCGGCTCATGTTATCCGCGATTAACTGGCGGTTTTGTCTCCCAGCAGGGCAATCAACTCTGGCACGGTGCGGTCTGCAAAGCCTGCATCGGACTGCTTGACATAGGTCGCCTTGACCGCGCTGGCGACACCGTCAGCCGCGCCCAGCGTTTCGGTCATGGCGGTATAATAGCCAAGGTCTTTTGCACAATTGCCGATGGTAAAGCGAAAGGCCCCGGTGTCGCCTTCAAGCAGGTACGGCGTTATCCGGTCCAGAATGACCCCGTTGCCGCCGCCCTTTGACAGCACTTCATGCAGCACGGCGGGGTCGATACCGGCGCGCGCACTGGCGGCGGCGGTCTCGGCAAGCACCGCCGAAAACCCGAGTGATACAAAATTGTGCAACAGCTTCATCGTGTGACCTGCACCAATCGCGCCGGCATGAACGATGTTTTCCGCAAAACACCTCAGCAGGGGAAGATGTGCCTGAAACAGTTCGGCATCCCCCCCGACGATCAGGTTCAACCGGCCTTCGGCGGCCTCTTTGGGGGTGCGGGTCATCGGCGCATCAAGAAAGTGACCGCCCGCCGCGATGACCTGTTCGGCAAGGCGGCATGTGACACTCGGAATCGAGGTGGAACAATCGATCACTGTTGTGCCCGTGTGCAACCCTGCAATGACACCGTCAGGCCGCATCAGCACGTCCTCGACCTCCGGGGCGCCTGTCACGCACACAATGATAACATCGCTGACCGTCGCTACGGCCTGTCCGGTTGCCACAGGCGTGGCACCGGCATCTTGCAGCGTGCGGGTCGACTTGTTGCCGGAACGCTCGAGATAGGTCAGTGGATATCCGGCTTTAAGAATGTTGGTTGCGATGCCGTGGCCCATCTGGCCGGCTCCGATCAGCCCGATTCGTGTGTCTTGTGTCATGTTCTGCCCTTTCGTGGTCGCGTCATGTTAACAACAAGTCCTCAGGCCTGCGATGTATTCCACGCCCGCCCCGTTGCTGCGGACGAGGCGACTGCGGATGAGGCGACTCAAGACGGGCGGCCGTGGTCGGTCCGCCGGGTCCGCCGCTTGACCTTTGCCAGCGAGGTTGGCAAAAGCCGCCCATGACTGAAAATTCACATCCTTCGGGCGCGCCGTGGCGCAATTTCTATGGCCGCCGCGCCGGTCACACGCTGCGTGGAAGCCAGCAGGGTTATATCGAGCAGGATCTTGCAAAGCTGTCGCCGGGGTCTGTCGAGTGGGACGAAAACCCCGATCGTGCGCTGTTGGATTTGCAACAGCGGTTCGGTGCGCGCGACATCTGGCTCGAGGTCGGGTTCGGCGGGGGCGAGCACATGGTGCATCAGGCTGTCGCCAACCCCGATGTGGCCCTGATCGGATGCGAGCCGTTCATAAACGGTGTTGCGATGCTTCTGGGCAAAATCCGCCGCGCAGGTGCTGCCAATATCGCGGTCCACCCGGGTGATGCGCGCGACTTGTTCGATGTTCTGCCAGTGGCCAGCATCGCAAGGGCGTTTCTGCTTTATCCTGATCCATGGCCCAAGGCGCGCCACCATCGCCGCCGCTTTGTGACGCCCGAGCATCTGATCCCGCTGGCGCAAGTGATGAAGCCCGGCGCGATCTTGCGCATTGCCACCGATATTCCCGACTATGTCCGGCAGGCGCTGGAGCAGGTGCCGCGCTGCGGGTTCGAGTGGCTGGCCAAGCGTCCCGATGACTGGCGCAAGCCGTGGGGTGACTGGATCTCGACGCGCTATGAACTCAAGGCCCTGCGCGAAGGCCGTGTGCCCCATTACCTGACGTTCCGGCGCACCGATGAAGATGTGACCGACATCAAAGGTCTGCCCGCGGGCTGACACGCAGCACACCTTTTGCAGGGACCCGTGGTCCTGCTCGCAGGCTCCCCCGATTGCTATGATCCCGCCTCATGATCAGGTAAAAGGAGCGGTCAGGTGCATTTCAGGGAAACGAGGTTATTTCGGGTGCGACGCAGCGTTCTGCGCGGGCCTTGATTGCGACCGCTGTGGCGGTGATCCTTTCAATATTTTATGGTATTTCCTTTGAGGATCTTGTGATCCTCGAGGTCAGTATACCGGCCGCTGCCGTTGAAAGCGGAGCCTTCGGGATAGTGGTGTTTTTGATCGCGAACCACGGGTTCCATTGGTTCGGGGACTATCGCTCTTTGGAGCCTTGGGACTCTCCCGAAACGGTCAATGGACTGGCGCGCAATGATCAAGGGGCCCCGATCCAGTCGAAGATTGGTCTGGCCTTGGAACAGATCGGAACTTTTGAGGAAAGATTTGAGTTCGAAGAGTTGGAGGGTCTTCTCAACCACTCTGCAAACGTGGCTGACGATAAGACCAAAGACCATATTCAGGACATCCGTCGGTTTCTGAATAAGTTCGAGAAGTCTGAGGCTCTGGGTTTTTTGAAACAGGCAAGGGACTCCCTCGAAAACATCCGGTCCTCTCATGCCAAGGTTCGCTCTTATGCCGGATTCTATCTTTGGATATGGCATTTGGCCGTGCCTGTCGGCGTGGGACTTTTTGCGCTGGTGATGCTTCGTGATGTCGTTTTGTCCTTGTTCATGCGTTAGTCGATGCGTTGTCGCGCAAGCCGCCGCCAACAGCCTGTGGACGCCGCGCCTGCCATAAAGTAAAGCACACCCGACATCTTATGAAAGGACGCCCATGTCTGCCCACGGCACGCCAATTCCGATGACATCGCA
>JBLHUT010000113.1:0-10621 GCA_047629975.1 Paracoccaceae bacterium | reverse complement strand
GCGGTTTGCGGCACGCTTCCGGCGTCATCTGCCGCTTGTTGAAAAGGCGATGGGCCTCTTGCTGCTGCTCTTTGCTGCTTTGATCGCCACTGACAGTGTTAACTATATCGCTCAATGGATGCTTGCGGCCTTTCCCGCGTTTCAAAATATCTGAGGGGCCGTTTTTTACTGAAAGGATACCAGAATGACCCGCCTATTGACCTTGTTCGCAGCCGTGCTCGTTGCGTTTCCCGTTTGGGCCGCCCAGCTTGGCGACGACGGTTTGCACAAAACGGAATGGATGCGCGATACGTTCAAAGACCTGCGCGAAGACCTTGCCGAGGCGAATGACGAAGGCAAACGGCTTGTGCTTTTGTTCGAGCAACGCGGTTGTATCTATTGTGCCAAGATGCACAAAGAGGTTTTCCCGCGCGAGGATATCTCGGCGTATATTTCCGATAACTTCTTTGTGGTGCAGCTAAATCTGCATGGTGACACCGAAGTGACCGATTTCGACGGTGAGGTGCTGACTGAAAAGGGCATGGCCCGCAAATGGGGGCTGCTGTTTACCCCGAGTATGCTTTTCATGCCCGAAGAGGTCGACGAAACGTTGTCCGCTCCGATGGCGGCGGTTGCGATGATGCCGGGGGCATTTTCCGGGGGAACGACGCTAGACCTTTTTACGTGGGTTGTTGAAAAACGCTATCTCGTTGAAGGCGGAGAAGATTTTCAGCGGTACCATGCCCGGCGCATCACCGAACGGAATGACGGCAAAACCGATTGATCCCGAAATTACCTCTTTTCTATCCGTGCTGCGGTGCAGAGAAATTCAAAAAAAGGAATTTGTTGTTGCGTGAGCGGCAGACAAGAGGGTACGGTATACGAAAGAACACAAAACTTTCGGGAGGACGCATGAAAACCACATTGCTTTCCACACTTGCCATACTCAGCGCTGGTGCTGTCATGGCGGCTGACGTAATGCCGGCATCGGTTTCTTTTGATGATGGCGCGGTTTCGGCGTCACTTACGGGGGCTGCGGGTGATCCGGCAGCTGGCAAAAAGGTCATGACGACACGTGGCTTGGGCAATTGTATTGCCTGCCACGAAGTCACAGAGCTGTTGGACTTTCCGTTCCATGGCAATGTGGGTCCGACCCTTGATGGCGTCGCTGACCGCTGGAGCGAGGCGGAATTGCGCGGCATCGTCGCCAATGCGAAAATGATGTTCGAGGGCACGATGATGCCCGCGTTCTACAAGACGTCCGGTTATATCCGGCCCGGAAAAGCTTACACCGGCAAGGCATCAAAAGAGGAAGACCTCTCGACGTTGCTCACCGGTCAGCAAGTTGAAGATGTTGTTGCGTATCTTCTGACGCTCAAAGAGTAGTCAGAGACGCACCCCAAAGAGAATGAAGGAGATTGCAATGATCTTTACACGACGTGACGCTCTGGCGCTTGGACTTGGAGCCGCCGCTATGACGTTGATCCCGCTGCGTGCGACGGCTGCGGCGGATGATGCGATTGCTGCCTTTACGGGCGGTGCTGCTATGGCTGACAGTGGTGTTACGCTGACCGCGCCAGAAATCGCCGAAAACGGCAACACGGTGCCGATAGAGGTCGATGCGCCCGGTGCCGAAGAAATCCGGATCTTTGCTGGTGGCAATCCGACCCCCGGTGTTGCGAGCTTTGTGTTTGGCCCACTGGCCGCGTCACATTCGGCTTCGACCCGGATGCGGCTTGCAGGCACGCAAGAGCTTATTGCTGTGGCGCGTATGCCCGACGGCAGTTTCGCGAAGGCTTCGCAAACGGTTAAAGTGACCATCGGCGGCTGCGGCGGCTAAGCGCGGGCGCTGTCCGGCTCGGATTGCTGCCCCATCCAGAATTAGGAGACTCAAATTATGGCATCGAATGTCAAACCTCGCGTGAAGGTCCCGAAATCGGCTGCGGTCGGTGAGGTGATCACAATCAAGACCCTGATCAGCCACAAGATGGAATCCGGTCAGCGTAAGGACAGCGATGGAAATAAAATTCCGCGCTCGATCATCAACCGCTTCACGTGCTCGTTCAATGGCGATCTGGTCATCGACGTCACGCTTGAGCCGGCCATCTCGACCAACCCGTATTTCGAATTCGAAGTGAAGATTCCTGCTTCGGGTGAGTTCCAGTTCACTTGGTATGATGATGACGGCTCGGTCTACGAGACGACGAAGTCGATTACTGCCGGATAAGTCCGGGCCAATTAGGGAGGAACAGGAATGACAAAAAATACTTTGCGCACAACAGCCGCAATACTGGTTCTTGGAGCGTCATTCGGACTTGCTCTGCCGACAATGGCGGACCCGGACGAGGACAACCTGATCCTGAATGAAGAAATTCAGATGATCACAAATGTAGCCGCGCCTGCGCACATGGAAAATGTCAGCGAGATTTTCTCGGGCTGGCGTTTTCGTGCTGACGAAACCCAAGCCGTGCAGATGGACGACTTTGACAACCCCGGCATGATCGGTGTCGATATGGCGCTTGACGATTGGGCCGCGGTTGACGGAAGCGAGGGCAAGTCTTGTGCATCGTGCCATGAAGATGCTGACACCAGCATGAAGGGCGTTCGCGCGGTTTATCCCAAGTGGAACGAAGCCGCTGGTGAGGTCCGGACGCTCGAGATGCAGATCAACGACTGCCGGACAACCCGTATGGGTGCCGAAGAGTGGAAATATGCTGGTGGCGACATGGTGGACATGACGGCGCTTATCGCCTCGGTATCGCGCGGAATGCCGGTCAATGTTGCTATTGACGGTCCGGCGCAATCGGTTTGGGAAGCGGGCAAAGAGCTTTATTACACCCGCACTGGCCAGCTCGAGTTGTCCTGCTCCAATTGCCACGAAGATAATTATGGCAATATGATTCGTGCCGATCACCTGTCACAGGGGCAGATCAACGGCTTTCCGGTTTATCGTTTGAAGAACACCAAGCTGAACGCGGTGCATTCGCGTTTCAGGGGCTGTGTTCGCGATACCCGCGCCGAGACATTTGCGGTGGGCTCTGACGAGTTCGTGGCGCTTGAGCTTTATGTCGCGTCGCGTGGCAACGGGCTTTCGGTCGAAGGACCGTCTGTCCGCAACTGATCAAAAGACCCGCACAAGGAGACTTGTGCGGGTTTTATTTACCTGAATATATTCAATTATGCGCATGTTAGGCGCGGAAATGAGGCTCATATGATCTCTCGGCGTGACTTTTTGCAGGTCGCCATGGCGGCTTCGGCTCTTACAGGGGCAAGCGGATTTGGCAATTGGGCCCGTTTGGCGGCGCAACAGCGGTTGACGCAGGCAGATCTTTTGGGAGGTGATGCGACCGGCAATGTGACGCTGATGCATATCACCGACATCCATGCGCAGCTCAAACCCGTTTATTTTCGCGAACCCGAAATCAACATCGGCGTCGGGTCGGCCAAGGGGCAGCCGCCGCATGTCACAGGCGCGGATTTCCGTCGGATGTACGGTATAAATGACGGCAGCGCGCTTGATTACGCATTGACCCATTCCGACTTTACCTCGCTGGCGCAGGGATATGGCCGGATGGGCGGGATGGACCGCATATCGACTGTTGTGAACGCCATTCGCGCACAGCGTCCTGACGCGCTTTTGCTTGATGGCGGGGACACGTGGCAGGGGTCGATGACGGCTTTGCGCACGGATGGTCGCGATATGATTGCGGCGATGAACAAGCTGGGCGTCGATGCGATGACATCTCACTGGGAGTTCACGCTTGGCATCGACCGTGTTACGGAAATTGTCGAGAACGAACTCAACTTCCCGTTTTTGGGGGCAAATATATTTGACACCGAGTGGGACGAGCGCGCCTACGAGCCCTATAAGATGTTTGAAAGTGGCGGGGTCAAGATCGCGGTGATCGGACAGGCGTTTCCGTACATGCCGATCGCCAATCCGGGCTGGATGTTCCCGGGCCTGTCGTTCGGTGTCCGGCAGGACAACATGGCCAAACTGGTCACCGAGGTGCGCGATGCAGGAGCAGAACTGGTTGTTTTGCTGTCGCACAACGGCTTTGATGTCGACCGGAAGATGGCCGCGAATGTCGATGGAATCGACGTCATTCTAACAGGGCACACCCATGATGCGCTGCCTGAACCGCTACTTGTGAACAAGACGCACCTGATTGCGTCGGGCAGCCACGGCAAGTTTTTGTCGCGTCTTGATCTGGATGTGCAGGGGGGCGAGCTTAAATCGGTCAATCACCGTCTGATCCCGATTTTTTCGGATGTAATTGCCCCTGACCCCGAAATGACAGCCCTTGTCGAGGCGCAGCGCGCCCCCTTCAAGGACGAATTGTCCGAAGTGATCGGCCAGTCCGAGAGCCTGTTGTACCGCCGTGGCAATTTCAACGGAACGTGGGATGATCTGATCTGTGATGCCCTCCTTGAGGAGCGCGAAGCCGATATCGCGCTGAGCCCTGGTTTCCGCTGGGGGGCATCTGTCCTTCCCGGGCAGGACATCACGCGCGAAGATATCTTTAACGCGACCGCCATGAGCTACCCTGCTGCGTACCGTACAGAATTCACCGGTGAGTTTTTGCACATCGTGTTGGAGGATGTGGCTGATAACCTGTTCAACCCCGACCCCTACTACCAACAGGGCGGCGACATGGTGCGTGTCGGGGGCATGGGATACAAAATTGATATCTCCAAGCCTCAAGGCAGCCGGATTACCGACATGACCATCCTTAAAACAGGAGAAAAGGTCGATCCGGAAAAGACTTACATCGTTGCTGGCTGGGCCAGCGTCAACGAAGACACCGAAGGTCCCGCCATTTGGGATGTTGTCGAAGCACATATCCGCAAACAAGGCACCGTCAGCGTGACACAAAACACCTCGGTGCAGGTTACCGGTCTTTAATTCCACAGAAGGGAGCAGAAAATGACAGTAGTGTACAAAGGTCTAAAGCCCTCGCGGCGCTCTTTTCTCAAGGGGAGCATTGCGGCGGGTGGCGCGATCGTGGGAACGGCGGCTGCCGCCGCACCGGACCCGGCCATCATCAACAAACAGGCTTGGGTGCAAGATCTGGGCGCAGGGGTCGATGCAAGCCCCTACGGGATGCCGTCCCCTTCGGAGGCGCACGTTGTTCGCCAGAATGTCGAGTGGCTGACGGCGGAAACGGTATCATCCATCAACTTCACGCCGCTGCATGAACTTGACGGGATCATCACCCCCAACGGCCTATGCTTTGAGCGGCACCACGCCGGTGTGGCGGTCGTTGATCCTGCGGAACACAGGATTATGATCAACGGGCTGGTCGATAAGCCGCTGGTCTTTACCATGGCTGACCTGATGCGTTTTCCGCGTGAGAACCACGTCTATTTCCTTGAATGCGCGGCCAATTCCGGGATGGAATGGCGCGGTGCGCAGCTGAATGGATGTCAGTTCACCCACGGCATGATCCACAATGTGATGTATACCGGCGTGCCTTTGCGGCTTCTCCTTGAAGAGGCGGGGGTCAAGACGGCTGGCAAATGGCTGCTTGCCGAAGGGGCCGATGCCAGTGGGATGACGCGGTCGATCCCGATGGAAAAGGCGCTTGATGATTGCCTTGTGGCGTTCAAAATGAACGGCGAGTCCTTGCGTGCCGAGCAAGGCTATCCTGTGCGCCTTGTGGTGCCGGGATGGGAGGGCAACATGTGGGTGAAATGGTTGCGCCGTCTCGAGGTGGGCGACCAGCCGTGGCATCACCGCGAGGAAACCAGCAAATACACCGACCTTTTGGCGAACGGCAAGGCGCGCCGCTTTACTTGGGAAATGGACGCAAAGTCGGTGATCACCAATCCCAGCCCGCAGGCGCCCCTTGGTCATACCAAGGGCCATACCGTGCTTTCGGGTATCGCATGGTCGGGGCGCGGCACGATCCCGCGAGTGGATGTCAGCATCGACGGTGGTGCGAATTGGCATGTTGCCCGCATGTCGGGCCCCAGCCTGATGAAGTCCATGCACCGGTTCTATTATGAATTCGACTGGGACGGTCGCCCGCTTTTGCTTCAAAGCCGCGCCCACGACAGCACCGGATACGTGCAACCGACCAAAGATCAACTGCGCGCTGTGCGGGGGGTCAATTCGATCTATCACAACAATGGCATTCAGACGTGGGCCGTCAACGCCGAAGGGAGTGTTGAAAATGTCGAAGTTTCTTAAGACCTGTGTGGTGACCTGTTTGCTGGCAACACCCGGCTTTGCCGATAGTTTGGGCCTGGGCCGTGTTGCCCTTGATGAAGAAGTTGCGGCGTGGAACATTGATGTGCGCCCCGATGGGCAGGGCCTGCCCGAAGGGCGGGGCGATGTTCTGACAGGCGAACAGGTTTTCACCGAAAGCTGTGCGGTGTGTCACGGTGATTTCGGCGAGGCCGTAGGGCGCTGGCCGGCCTTGGCGGGCGGCTTTGATACGTTGACGGATGACCGCCCGGTCAAGACAATCGGCTCTTATTGGCCCTATCTTTCAACAGTTTTCGATTATGTGAACCGTGCCATGCCGTTCGGCAATGCGCAGTCTTTGGAGGCTGACGAAGTTTATGCGATTACTGCGTACATTTTGTATCTGAATGATCAGGTCGACGATGATTTCGAGTTGAGTAGCAGCAACTTTGCCTCGGTGACTTTGCCCAATCAGGATAACTTTTTCCTTGATGATCGCGCTCAGGTGGAATTGACCGCCTTTGCACAAGAGCCCTGCATGACGGATTGTAAAGCCGACGTCAAAATTACAAAGCATGCTCTTGTTCTGGATGTGACGCCAGAAACAGAAGAAGCAGAAGACACAGAGGCTGAAATTGCCGAGGCACCGGTCGAAGTGGCCGTTCTGACACAAAGTGTTGCTCTTGATCCCGTGCGCGTTGCGGCGGGGGAAAAGATTTTTCGCAAATGTAAATCCTGCCATCAGGTCGGAGAGGGTGCAAACAACAAGTCGGGTCCACAGCTTAACAATCTTTTGGGGCGTGTTGCCGGTGAAATCGAGGGCTTCAAGTATTCCAACGCGATGTCAGAGGCCGGCGAAGAGGGTCTGATCTGGACCGACGAAACATTGACAGGGTTTCTGGCAAAGCCACGAGCATATCTCAAGGGCACGAAAATGTCATTTTCCGGCCTGAAAAAGGAAGACGAGCTGCTTTCGGTCGTCGAATACCTCAAGTCATTTGGCGGGTAAGCGACAAAGATATGCTGTGCTTGCTGATGTCGATCAATAAATCAGCCTTCGGATGTGGTACACTTGATCGCAAATCTGAAGGAGGACAGCGATGAAAATGTGGACAGCAAAATCGATGGTTCTGGCCGGTACTCTCGGTCTTGGAACTGTCAGCGGTGCGGTGGCTGCCGAGTACACGGCTTATATCTATGGCGGCAGCTTTGATGATGCGACTTTCGCGGTGGAATCCGCGATTGTCGGCCGCGGGTTGGTGATCGACTATGTCAGCCACACCGGCGAGATGTTGGCGCGCACAGGACCAGACGTTGGCAGTGATGTGCACCTGTTTGACGGAGCCGATGTATTTCTATTCTGCTCGGCCGTTGTCTCGCGCAAGGTGATGGAGGTCAATCCGATGAATGTTGCCCACTGTCCCTACTCGATTTTTGTGATCGACCGGGCGGGCGAGGTGCAGATCGGCTATCGTCACTACCCTGAGGGTGAGATGCAGCAGGTCCAGACGCTGTTGGATGACATCGTTCAGGACGCGGTCGCGTTCTGAGCCAGACTGCGCATCAATCGCCGGAACGGTGCGCGGTTACTCGAATTCCATTTCGGTATACACATAGCCGGCGTTTCTGGTCGCGAGTTCTTCGAACGTGTCAAGCAGCGCGTAAGGGGATTGGTCAACGTAATATGCGTCGTCCAGCGTGCCGCCGTTATCCAGATGCACGGCAATCTTCTCTCTGAGGTAGACAAGATAGTCGTGCGTATACCGCCGGACCTGCGCCATGTTCGTCGGGTGTCCGTGACCGGGGATGACATAGGTCGCCCCCAATGGCTCGAATGCGGTCTCCCATGTTTCGATCCATGTGGACGTGACGGTATCCGGGAAAATTGGCAAAAGGCGTTCGTGAAACGCGATGTCCCCTGCAATGACCAACGACTGTTCCGGCAGCCAGACCTGAATATCACCGGGGCTGTGGGCCGGTCCAAGGTGCAGAACCTCGATCTTTGTATCCCCGCGTGAGGCATCATACCGGTCGGTAAAGGTGTGTGTCGGACCAACAAGCGATGTCCCTTCGGCCTTTTCCTTGTTGTAACGTTGCATGGATTGCAGCGATTGAAAGCCGTTTTCGCGGAACGCGGCGGCGGCATCGACATGCGCCACAATCGGCACATCCTGCTTGATCCAATAGCTGTTGCCAAGCATGGCATGGCCCTGACCGTTCTCGTTGATCACCAGCACAACAGGTTGATCTGTAACGGCTTTAATTTCGTCATGCAGCGCTGCGGCCAGACTATAGGCACCGCCACCGTTGATCACCACGACACCATTGGTTGTCACAATGAAGCTCAGGTTATTGTTGTGGCCGGAGTTGTCGTAACCGGGCGGTGCGGTCGCCCCGATCGCACTAAAGACATTCGGAATGACCTCGACGGGCTTGGAATACAGTGTCGAAGCGGGATATTGATCGGAAATATCCTCTGATGCCAAAAGTGGGTTGGAAATGAACGTGATCAGAAAAAGGGCGGTCAGGCTGCGCATGTCGTGTCCTCCTGCTTCAACCATACATGCAAAAAGCGGAATAACAAACCTGTCAGTGTTGTGCCAATTGCATCATTTTTTCCAGAACATCCGCGCGTGGGGCACAGGCCCTGCGCGTCGATAGATCCACATGGATCAAAAGCTGGTTGCCGGTGGCCAGTTCGGTGCCGTCGGCGCGGATCATGCTGTGGTGCAGACGCAGCTTTTTGCCCTCGGCCTCAAGTACTTTGGTGTGCACGCTGAAGGCTTCTGCGCAACGTGTCTCGGCAAGGAATGCAATCTGGATATCCACGGTGAAAAAACTGAAGCCCGCTTCGATATAGGCGGTATCGGCGCCGACCATCTTCATCACCTCGTCGGCCGCATCCGAAAAGACCTGTCCATAGCGGCTTTCGTTCATGTGACCGTTATAATCTGTCCAGTCGATTGGTACGGTCCGGTTCAGGGTATTCAGCGGCGCATCGGCGATAGCCGCTGTTTTGCGCAACTTTTCATCTTGTGCCAGCAACAGCGAACCGGCACCCCAGTTGCGGGTTTTGAGCGCGCGCATCATCGCCACAAGATTGTCATCGCGGATGCGCTCCAGTTCCCGGATCGTGTGCATTCCCGATTGGGCATCCGATTGATCGGCAATCTTTTTCACCAACTCGTCGGTCAATTCGGGCACATCCATCAGCCGGGTCCATGGCCACGAGAGGCAGGGGCCGAATTGCGCCATGAAATGGGCCATGCCGGCCTCTCCGCCGGCAACGCGGTAGGTTTCGAACAGACCCATCTGCGCCCAACGCAGTCCAAAGCCGAACCGCATGATGTCGTCGATTTCTTGGGTGGTGGCAATATCGTCGCGCACCAGCCAAAGTGCCTCGCGCCAAACCGCCTCCAGCAGGCGGTCGGCCACATGCGCGTCGATCTCGGCGCGCACGCGGATCGGCTTCATTCCGATGCCGTCAAGGATCGTGGCGGCGCGGGTGCAAGTGGCATCGGGGCCGACCAGTTCGACCACCGGCAGCAGGTAGACGGGGTTGAACGGATGCGCCACGATGATCTGTTCGGGGCGTGCCGCGTTTTGCTGAAGCTGCGAGGGTTTGAAGCCGGATGTCGAGGAGGCGATGATCGCGTCCTCGCGACACGCGGCTTGCACTTCGGCCAGCACTTTGTGCTTGATATCCAGCCGCTCTGGCACGCTTTCCTGAATCCAGTCGGCGTCGGCGACGGCATCGGCCAGCGTGTCGGCAAACCGCAGCCGTCCCTCGGGCGGGAGGGCCGTGTCATAAAGGCCGGGCAGGGCGTGGCGCGCATTGGCAAGTACGGCTTCAAGTTTGCGCGGGGCCTCGACATCGGGGTCATAGACGACAACATCCCAACCCATCAGCAAGAACCGTGCGGCCCAGCCGCCACCGATGACGCCACCGCCAAGAAGTGTTGCAGTCAATGTCATGTTCTGTCCTTAAAGGCTGAGCGTTTCGGTGTGGCCATCGACGGCCATTGCCTGCCCCGAGATGCGGGCCGCCGCCGCCGAGGCAAGCCAGTGGGCCGTTTCGGCAATATCTTCGGCGGTCACCCATGTTTTCATAGAGACACCCTGAACGTACATGTCGCGTTGGGTGGCTTCATCGACACCGCGGGCGGCGGCTTCGGCGGAAATAACGCGGTCCATGCGCGGCCCTGTCACCGATCCCGGGCACAGGGCGTTCACGCGCACGCCGTCGGGGCCAAGCTCCATCGCAAGCGTTTTCATCAAGCCGATAATGCCCCATTTTGCCGTCGCATAGGGGCTGCGGTTGGGATAGCCGAACAGGCCAGCCGTCGACGAGGTGAGCAGGATCGTGCCGGAGCCTTGGGACTTCATCAGGGGGGCCGCCCAGCGACAGGCCAGAAACGCCCCGTCCAGATTGGCCGACAGACATGCCCGCCA
>JBLHUT010000112.1:0-10647 GCA_047629975.1 Paracoccaceae bacterium | reverse complement strand
ACCGCCATCAGAACCTCGGTCAAAGTGTCGGGATCATCGGGCAGATCCGCACGGTTGAAATACGGCCCGCGCGAGCTTCCGCCGCGCATGAAAAGATAGGGGATCGGTGTTTGTGTCATCTGATCAATCCACGTTATTTGATGGTTTTGTAAAAACGAAAGTGCGAGATATCCTGCCCGAAAGTCCAGCCTGTAAACCCGCAACCCCGCGCCGACGTCGCGTCGCGGTGATGTAGCATATCAAGAGAAGTCGCACGCATTTGCTTGCCCCGATAAACATTACGCTATTTGCGAAGCTTCAACAGCTTGGCCACAATCGGCGCGCCCGTGATCACAACCATGATCCGCACCAGATGGTGCACGATCACAAATCCAAGATCCGCCCCCGCGACAATGGCAAGAACCGTCATTTCGGCCTGACCTCCGGGGGCAAACGACAAAAAGCCCTCGACCCCGGGCGCAAGACCCAGAATGACAACGATCTCGGTAAAAATGGTCGCCAGAACCGCAAGCACCAAAACGAAAACAGTGCCCGCCGCAACATCCCGCGCCAGTTCGCGCAACGTCACGCCGACGTAAAAGACACCGATACCGATCCCGATGAAATATTGCGCCACAAGGATCGCCTCGGCCGGTGGGCGAAAATGGATCACACCGGCCAGCGACAAGACGGCCGTCACGATCATCGGGCCAAGAATGGAGGCCCCGAAGAGGCCGATCTTCTCGCCCCCCTTCCAACCGACCAACGCGGCTGCGGCCATGATCAGCAATTCATGCACCGGCACATCGCGGATCGGGGCTCCGATCGGCTGGGTCAACGGGACGTCGAACATCTGCGTCAGCAGGATTGGCGCAATCGTCACGATAATCAGCACGCGTGTGGCGTGGATCAGGGATAACGCCCGCACATCGGCTCCGGCCTCTTGGCCAAAGGCGATCATGTCCTGCAACCCCCCCGGCATCGCCGCGTAGTAAGAGGTCACTATGTCGAATTTATAGACCCGTCGGAAAAACGGTACCCCGATGGCACCGATTACAACGACATAGACCGGCACCAACGCGACCGACAACGCCATTGACGGCAATTGACCGATCAACGCCGGCGTGACCGATGCGCCCACGGCGACCCCCAGAATTGTGCGCGCCGCCACCGAAACCTGCCCCGGCCCCTTGAGCGGCGCGCCCAGCAATGCCGCAACAAGGCACGCCAGCATCGGCCCGAACAAAAACGGCAACGGCACGTTTAGCGCCCACAACACCGCCGCCCCCACACCAGCCAGCACAAGCGTCCAAAGACGCCGCACAAACAGGCTTCGGGGGGCTTTTACTCTTGGCGTTGGCGATGATTTCATAAGCGTTACAATTCGTTGACGTCTATTGCATCCACCTGTATACGCTCGGATGCAGTAAGAAAAGGAAAACTCTGTGCCAGCGTCAAGAGAGTCCGGTCGCAAATCCGACAGCCCGCCTCAGGGCGAAGAAGCCTACCGCGCCCTGCTCGAAGAAATTCGTACAGGAAAGCTTGGCCCGAATGACCGCCTGACGGAAACCGACATCGCCGCGCGCCTCAAAATCAGCCGCACGCCCGTGCGTGAAGCAATCCGTTTGCTGGAATCTGACGGGCTGGTCAGCCACGTGCCGCGGGTCGGGGCAGCCGTGCGGTCATTGGATTACTCCGAGATCATGGAATTGTACGACATGCGGGCCGTTCTCGAAGCGACGGCTGCGCGCCTTGCCGCGCGGGTCGCGTCAACGGTCGAGCTACAGGAACTCGCTGAAATCAACTGTGAGATGTCGGCAGCATTGCATCTGGGCGCTGACAAACTTTACGAGTTGAACCGGCAATTCCACCTGACCCTGCTGGATGCCGCCAAGAACAGGTTTTTGTCCAAGGCTGTCAACGGCCTGCAAAAGACATTGTTGATCCTTGGCCCCTCGACGCTTGAAGAGGCTGAACGCGCCGCCGAGGCGCAAACCGAACATGACGCGATCATGGCGGCCTTGCTGGCGCGTGACGGCGCCGCCGCAGAGACAGCAATGCGCGTTCACATCGAAGCCGCGCATCGCACCCGCCTGCGGGTTTTGCGCGCGCGCGAACGGTCAGAAGAACACGTCTGATATAAATTATTACCAAAGTACAGCTGGTGGATCGGATGCCGCAGATGCAAAAGAACTGGGATATTGCCATCGTCGGGGGCGGCAACGCGGCCCTTTGTGCCGCGATCGAGGCTGCGGAAACGGGCGCGCGCGTCATCGTTCTGGAAGGCGCACCAAAGAGCTATCGCGGCGGCAATTCGCGCCACACCCGCAATTTTCGCTGCATGCACCAAGGCCCCTTATCAGTTCTGACAGACACCTATCTGGAAGACGAGTATTACGACGATCTGTTGCGGGTGACCAAGGGGCAAACCAACGAGACGCTGGCGCGTCTTGCGATCAACAGCTCGGAAGAATGCCTGCCATGGATGGAGGCGCATGGCGTGCGGTTTCAACCGTCATTGTCGGGGACACTCTCGCTGAGCCGGACGAATGCGTTCTTTTTGGGGGGCGGAAAGGCACTCGTTAACGCCTATTACCGAACGGCCGAAAAGTTGGGCGTCACAATCGTTTACGAAGCACAGGTCACGCATGTGGTGATGGAAGACAATTGCTTCAAGGCACTGGATGTCGAGATTGCCGCCGCCCCCTCGCAGCGCATCGAGGCAAAGGCCGTCGTGTTGGCGTCGGGCGGCTTTCAGGGCGATCTGGAATGGCTTGCGCGGGCGTGGGGCCCTGCGGCGCGCAACTTTCTGATCCGTGGCACGCCTTATAACAAGGGCGTTGTGCTGAAAGACATGCTGGATCAAGGCGCCGAAAGCGTCGGCGACCCGACCCAGTGCCACGCCGTTGCCATTGACGGGCGCGCGCCAAAATTCGACGGTGGCATCGTCACGCGGCTTGATTGCGTGCCGTTTTCTGTTGTGGTCAACCGGCACGGGGCACGGTTTTATGATGAGGGCGAGGATGTCTGGCCCAAACGCTATGCGATCTGGGGACGGCTGGTGGCGGCACAACCCGATCAGGTCGGCTATGCGATCATTGACGCCAAAAGCATCGACCTGTTCATGCCGTCGGTCTATCCCCCCGTCAAAGCAGACACCATCGAGGGGCTGGGCCAACAGCTTGGTATTTCGGGCGGTGCGCTCAAGGAAACGGTTTCGGCCTTCAATGCCGGTTGCAGTGACGGCGCGTTTACGCCGACCGAACTTGACGGTTTGACCACCAACGGGATTGCGCCCGCCAAGACAAACTGGGCGCGCCCGATCAACCAGCCGCCGTTTTACGGCTACGAGTTGCGCCCCGGGGTGACCTTTACCTATCTCGGCCTGAAGGTCGATGAAACCGCCCGCGTCACCGGCCCCGAGGGCCTGGTCGAGATCTGCAACGCCTGTCGCTATTGCGAGGGCTATTGCGCGGTCTTTCCTGCCATCACCCAGCAACGCATGTTCGCCGACGGTGATATCACCCAGTTGGCAAACCTGTGCCACAATTGCCGTGGTTGTTATTACGCCTGCCAATATACCGAACCGCATGAATTTGCCCTGAACCTGCCTGCAAGCCTCGCGGAAGTGCGCGTCGAAAGCTGGGAGCGTCTGGCATGGCCCGGCGCATTGGCACGTATTTTCCAACGCAGCGGCGTGGCGTTGGCGGCGGTTGTTGCCTTGGGCTTTGCACTTGTGATCGCTTTGATACAGGCTCTGCCGGCACAGGACGGCGCGGGCTTTTACGCCGTGATGGCCCACACGACGATGGTCACGATTTTTGTGCCCGCCTTCGTCTTGCCACTGGCGGCCATTGCGGTTTCGCTGCGCCGCTACTGGCGCGAGGTCGGCGGGACCCGGGTCGGCATCAGCGACATAAAATCCGCATTTGCAGACGCGGCCAAGATGAAGAACCTTGGCGGCGGACAGGGACAGGGCTGTAATTTCGAGGATGAAGACCGCTTTTCCAACGCCCGGCGGGTTCTGCACCAGCTGGTGATGTACGGGTTTTTGTTATGCTTTGCCTCGACCTCTTCGGGGACTGTTCTGCATTACATTTTCGATATTCAGGCCCCCTATACCCTGTTTTCACTACCCAAACTGCTTGGTGTGCCCGGCGGGCTGATGCTGGTTGCAGGGTGCGTCGGGCTGGCGTGGCTCAAGACGAAAGCCGACCCCGAACTGGGCGCTGTTTCGGTCTGGGGCGGCGAGATGGCCTTTGTGGTGCTGCTAGGGGCGACCGGAGCGACCGGACTTGCGCTTTATGCCGCCACCGGAACGGGGACTGTGCCGGTCCTGCTGGCGGTACATCTCGGGGTTGTGCTGGCCTTTTTTCTGTTGGCCCCGTATTCTAAAATGGTGCACGGTTTCTATCGTTTGGCCGCACTGGTCAGAGACGCCCAAATTCGCGGAGCAAAATCATGAGCAAGCCGATCGAACTGCTGTTTTTGAATGGTGATGGCATCGGACCAGAGATCGTTGCCGCCACACAGCATGTTCTACACGCCGCCGACGCCGCGTTTGGTTTGGAGTTGCGCTTTTCCGAGGCCACCATCGGGTTCGAGGCCCTTGCCGCCGAGGGCACGACATTGCCGCTTGCCGTGCTCAAAGCCGCCCGCGCCGCCGACGGTATTGTGCTTGGGCCGGTATCGCATAACTCTTATCCCGACGTGTCACTTGGCGGGGTGAACCCGTCGGGGCTTTTGCGCAAGCATCTTGATCTTTATGCCAATATCCGCCCCTCCGCGACCCGTGACGGCCTTCGGCCGCCGTGCGGAAAACCCTTTGATCTGGTGGTCGTACGCGAAAACACCGAAGGGTTTTATGCCGACCGGAACATGGCCGAGGGGTCGGGCGAATTCATGCCCGATCAAGACATGGCCCTCGCGATCCGCAAAATTACCCGCAAGGCCTGTCGTCGCATCGCCGAAAGCGCCTTTGCACTGGCTGCAACGCGCCCTGTGCCGCATGTGACAGCGGTGCATAAGGCCAATGTTTTGCGGCTGTCTGACGGGCTGTTTCTGGAGGAAGTGCGCGCTGTCGCGTCGGCACATCCGAGTATCGCCTATGACGAAGAACTGGTCGATGCGATGGCCGCCCTGCTGGTGCGCGACGCAGGCCGGTTCGACACGATTGTGACCACCAATATGTTCGGCGACATCCTGTCGGATCTGGCGGCCGAGCTTTCAGGCAGCCTCGGGCTTGCGGCGTCGCTTAATGCGGGCGAACACCACGCCATGGCACAGGCACAACATGGCTCCGCGCCCGATATCGCCGGTCACGGCATCGCAAACCCCGCCTCCCTGATCGGGTCTGCGGCCATGCTGTTGAACTGGCTTGCCGAAAGACACAAGGCCCCTGCGCTGGCCCAAGCGGGAGCCGCGATTGACAAGGCCCTGAAGACAGCCGTTGCGAGGCCCGACATCCGCACGCCCGACCTGTCGGGGGGCGGCACGACCTTGGGGTTTGCAACATTCGTCGCACAGACCATCGCGCACGATGCAATCAACATCCACCCCTGAGCCGGCGCGCAAGGTCACAGCCACAAACTCTGGCCGGTGTTCGCCTGATCTGAAAAAACGCCTGCTTGCTCGACAAAGATGTCAGGTTCTGGATAAGGTGTTTTCTGCGCATCTGTTCCCAGCATGAGGTTCCCATGAAAGCCATCGTCATCCACGCCGCCAAGGACTTGCGGATCGAAGAGCGCGATATCCCCGAAATCGGCGCAGGTCAGGTCAGGATCACGCTGGCCGCAGGGGGCATTTGCGGCTCTGATCTGCACTATTACAACCACGGCGGGTTTGGCGCGATCCGGCTGCGCGAACCGATGATACTGGGCCACGAAGTTTCCGGCTACATTTCTGAAATCGGGCCGCAATCAGACAAGGGTCCTACTGATCTTTGTGTCGGGCAATTGGTGGCGGTTTCACCATCGCGTCCTTGCGGAACCTGCAAGTTTTGCCAGCAAGGTTTGCACAACCACTGCCTCAACATGCGTTTTTACGGCTCGGCCATGCCGTTTCCCCATATTCAGGGCGCGTTTCAACAACAGATCGTCGCCGATGTGGCGCAATGCGCCCCCGCAGACGGCTTGACGCCCCAAGAGGCCGCAATGGCCGAACCGCTTGCCGTGACGCTGCACGCCACGCGGCGCGCCGGGAGCCTGCTTGGTAAAACGGTACTGGTGACCGGCTGTGGTCCCATCGGCATCTTGTCGATCCTTGCCGCACGGCGTGCGGGTGCCGACAGGATCGTGGCCACCGACCTGTCTGATTTCACCTTGCAGATTGCCAGACGCGCCGGTGCCAACGAGACGATCAACCTTGCAACCGACGCCGAAGGGCTGGCCCGCTTTACTCCCGACAAGGGCACATTCGATGTGCTCTATGAATGCTCCGGCGCGGTTGCCGCGTTAACTGCGGGGATACAGGCCATGCGTCCGCGCGGCGTGATCTTGCAACTGGGGCTGGGCGGCGACATGAGCCTGCCCATGATGGCCATAACCGGCAAAGAGTTGGATCTGCGCGGCTCATTCCGGTTTCACGATGAGTTCTTCACCGGGGTCAGCTTGATGCAAAAGGGGTTGATCGACGTCAAGCCTTTGATCACCCATACCTTTCCAATTTCAGACGCCGTACGCGCCTTTGATCTGGCCAGTGACCGAACGCAGACAATGAAGGCACAGATCGACTTTTCCTAAGCCGGTTCAGACCTCTGCGCCGATTGCCGCCAACGCTGCCTTTGCCACAAGGATGTCTTGGGCCCCGGTGCCAGAGCCAATTCCAATGCCCCCGATCAACATGCCATCCACCCGGATCGGCATGCCACCGGGCAAGGCCGTCACAGAACCGCCCGTCGCCATCCCAAGCGCCGCACGCGCCGCTTCGGGGATGGTTTCGGTCGCAGCCCCCGTTGCCGCCGCTGTCATGGCCTTGGATCTGGCGCTTTTTTGGCTCAGGAACTTTGCCCCTGTCATGCGCAATTCGGCAACCAGCGCGCCGCTGGCATCCACGATGACGATGCATTGCGGCTGACCGATGTCGGTGGCGGCCGTGATCGCGGCCTGTACCATCGCCATTGCGCCTTCGTGGGTGAGTTGTCGAGAAGGCTGTACAAACGCCATCAAAAGCTCCCTTTTACCATCAAAATCACCCCGCCTTGGGTGCGCACCAAAGCAAAGCCCGAAAAGCTAGTCGTTTTCAGGGAAAAAACACGCGGCTTGCTGTACGCCTGTTCCCAAAACAGGCCGCTCGTCGCGACACCTGTCTTGCGCCTTCCAGCAGCGCGGCGCAAACGCGCAGCCCTTTGGCACGTTGATCGGCGAAGGCAATTCCCCGTGCAACTTAATTCGTGCCTTTTTTGCCTGCGGATCGGCGCTTGGCGTCGCGGACAACAGCGCCTTTGTGTAGGGATGCCGCGGATGGGCAAAGACATCCGCCTTCGTGCCGATCTCGACCGGCCGGCCCAGATACATCACGATCACCTCGTCGGCCATGTGTTTGACCACCGAAAGATCGTGAGAGATGAACAGATACGCCAGCCCGAGCTTTTCCTGCATATCGACCAAAAGGTTCAGGATCTGGCTCTGGATCGACAGATCAAGCGCCGAGACAGGCTCGTCAAGAACCAGCACTTTCGGCTCCAGCATCAAGGCCCGCGCCACCGCGATCCGCTGCCGTTGACCACCCGAAAACATATGCGGATAGCGGTCGAAATGCTCGACCCGCAGCCCCACCATTTCAAGCATGTTCCGCGCAAGCACCGTGCGTTCGCGTGCCGGAATTTCGGGGCGGTTGATCTTGAGCGGCTCCTCCAGTATCGCGCCGACCCGCTGGCGCGGATTGAGCGAGCCGTAGGGATCCTGGAACACGATCTGTACCGAGGTGCGCAAGGCCGCCCAATTCTCGGGAAGCGCCTCTGTGCCGCCAATGCTAAAGCTGCCGGCCGTCGGCGGCTCGATCATCGTGATCAGGCGGGCCAGCGTGGACTTGCCACAGCCCGACTCGCCAACCACCGCAAGCGTTTTGCCCGGCTCAAGCGTGAAACTCGCCTCAGACAGAGCCTCGACCACTTGGTCCTTGCCAAACCAGCCCCCTTTTACGTCGTAGTGGCGGGTCAGATTGCGGGCGACAACGACGGGGGTACTCATGCCGACACTCCCGCCTTGGTCACAACCGGATAATGGCACCGCGCAAGCCCCAGATCAGCACCAGCCGCCACCGGCGGCGTGCTGCGGCACCGGTCATCGGCAAAGCTGCACCGCGGTGAGAACAAACACCCGTCGGGGCGGTCGAACTGACCGGGCACCACGCCGGGGATCGTGGGCAGATGTTTCGTTGTGGCCCGCTCTGGCAGTGCGGCCAGCAATGCCGCCGTATAGGGATGATGCGGCGTCGCGAACAAGGCGTCCACGCCCTGTTCCTCGACCTTTTGACCGGCGTATTGCACACACACACGTTCGGCCGTTTCGGCCACGACGCCCATGTCATGCGTGATCAGGATCAACGCCATTCCGGTCTCCTTTTGCAGCCCCGTCAACAGATCGAGTATCTGGGCCTGAATGGTCACATCAAGCGCGGTTGTCGGCTCGTCGGCGATCAACAACTTGGGGTCACACGACAGCGCCATGGCGATCATGACCCGCTGGTTCATGCCACCCGACATCTGGTGCGGAAAGGCCGAAAGCCGCTGCTCGGGGGCCGGAATTCCCACCAATTCGAACAATTCGATCGCGCGTTTGTGGCGCGCCTTGCTATCAAGCCCGAGATGCAGCCGCAAAGATTCCTTGATCTGGTAACCAGCCGTAAAGCACGGGTTCAAAGACGACATCGGTTCCTGAAAGATCATCGCCATATCCTTGCCGATAATCTTGCGCCGCGCCGGCGCAGACAAGGTGCGCAAATCATGCCCGCCAAAGCTCATTTTGTCAGCCGTGACCTTGGCCGTCCACGGCAGCAAGCCCATGACCGCAAGCATCGACACCGATTTACCAGAGCCGCTTTCGCCGACAATGGCGAGGATCTCGCCGGTGTCGATCGAGATATCCACCCCGTCCACGGCCTTGAACCGGCCTGACGCGGTTGCGAACTGAACTGAGAGGTTGCGAATTTCCAAAAGGGCCATGGCTTAACTGCGCTTCAATTTCGGGTCGAGTGCATCACGCAATCCGTCGCCCATCAGGTTGATCGCCAATACCGTGACGAGAATTGCAAGGCCGGGGAATGTCACAACCCACCAGGCCCGCAAGATGAATTCGCGCGCATCCGCCAGCATGCTGCCCCATTCCGGCGTCGGAGGCTGCGCCCCCATTCCCAGAAATCCGAGTGCCGCCGCATCAAGGATCGCCGTCGAAAACGACAACGCCGCCTGTACGATAATCGGTGACAGGCAATTGGGCAGCACAGTGATAAACATCAGCCGCCCGATGCCCGCACCGGTCACCTTGGCGGCGATCACGTAATCCTTTGAACGCTCCGCCATCACCGACGCCCGCGTCAGCCGGACGTAGTGGGGCTGCAAAACAATCGCGATGGCAATCATCGCATTGATCAGCGACGGCCCCAGAATAGCCACCAGAACCAGCGCAAGCAAAAGCGACGGAAACGCCAGAATAACATCCATCACCCGCATGATGATCGTATCAAGCCACTTGGGCGCAAACCCGGCCAGCAGACCAACCAGAATGCCGCCCGTGGCCGCAATCGTCACAACGATAATGCCGATATAGAACGAAAACCGCGCCCCGTGAATGAGCCGTGACAGCATATCGCGCCCGACGACATCGGTGCCAAGCGGAAAGGCCCAACTGCCCCCCTCTTGCCAGACGGGGGGCTGCAACAGATAATCGCGAAACTGCTCGGTCGGATCGTAGGGCGCGATGATATCTGCCAGCAGCGCCACAAATACAAACGCCGCAAAGACCCAAAGCCCGACAACCGCACCGCGGTTCTCTTTGAAATAATGCCAGAACTCGTTTAGCCGGCCCGGACGGATAGCGGTTGTCTTGGAGGAGGCATCCATCAGCGTTTCCTGATCTTTGGATTGATATAACCGTACAGCACATCAACGGTCAGATTAACGACCATGACCATCACCGCAATCAGCAACAGCCCGCCCTGAACCACCGGATAATCGCGCCGGAAGATGCTATCGACCATCCACTTGCCAATGCCCGGCCAGCTAAAGATTGTCTCGGTCAGAATGGCGCCGGCCAAAAGCGTGCCAACCGACAGGCCGATCACCGTGATCACAGGAATAAGCGCATTCCGCAGGGCATGCACCCCGTTGACCCGCCACGGCGACAGCCCCTTGGCGCGCGCCGTGCGGATGTAATCCTCGCTAAGAACTTCCAGCATGGCCGAGCGTGTTTGCCGGGCAATCACAGCAAGCGGCACAGTGCCCAACACGATCGTGGGCAGGATCAAATGCTCGACCGCCGAACCAAAGGCCCCTTTTTGTCCCGACCACACAGAGTCGATCAGCATAAATCCTGTCGGAGTCTCGAAGTAGAACATCAAACTGATGCGCCCCGATACCGGCGTAAGCCCCAGATAGCCCGACACCACGATGATCAACAACAGCGCCCACCAGAAGATCGGCATCGAATATCCCACAAGGGCCGTGGTCAT
>JBLHUT010000111.1:0-10681 GCA_047629975.1 Paracoccaceae bacterium | reverse complement strand
ATGCCGGTGTTGATCCCGACAATCCCGTATTCCAGCCCCTCGGACACCCGCGTGACACGGCTGACGTCACGGGCATAAAAATACGCCGCAAGCCCGTAAATCGTGTCGTTTGCCATCGCAATCGCGTCTTCTTCGGTCTCGAACTTGAAGAGCGGTGCAAAGGGGCCGAATGTCTCGTTCTTTGCAAAAACCATGTCTTGCGTGGCGCCGGTTACGATGGTCGGTTCAAAGAATGTACCGCCCAGCGCGTGACGTTTGCCGCCTGTGACCAGTGTCGCCCCGTGCTCAAGGGCGTTGGCCACGTGCTGCTCGACCTTTTTGACGCCGGCCTCGTTGATGATCGGGCCCAGTGTCACGCCGTCGTCAAAACCGTTCCCGACCTTCATCGCCTCGACGGCAACTTTCAACTTGGCCGCAAACGCGTCGTACACGCCCGCCTGCACGTAAATCCGGTTCGCACACACGCACGTCTGGCCGTTGTTGCGGAACTTGCAGATCATCGCCCCTGCGACTGCCGCGTCCAGATCAGCATCGTCGAACACGATAAACGGCGCGTTACCACCCAGTTCCATCGAGCATTTCATGACCTGCTCTGCGGCTTGGCGCAGCAGAATCCGCCCGACTTCGGTCGAGCCGGTAAAGGTCAGTTTGCGCACGATCGGATTTTCACAAAATTCCAACCCGATCTCGCGGCCGATGTCCTTTGACGTGGGCAGCACCGAGAAAAGGCCCTTGGGCAAGCCCGCACGTTCGGCCAGCACCGCCAGCGCCAGCGCCGACAGGGGGGTATCTTCGGCGGGCTTTGCCACAAAACCGCAGCCTGCCGCCAATGCCGGACCGGCCTTGCGGGTGATCATCGCATTCGGAAAGTTCCACGGCGTGATAGAGCCGACAACCCCGATCGGCTGACGGATCACGGATATCCGCTTGTCAGGCTGGTGCCCCGGGATGATTTCGCCGTAAATCCGCTTGGCCTCTTCGGCAAACCATTCGACGAACGATGCACCGTACACGATCTCGCCCTTTGCCTCGGCCAGAGGTTTGCCCATTTCAGCCGTCAGGATCATCGCCAGATCGTCCTGTGCGGCCATCATCAGATCGTACCAGCGTCGCATGACATTGCAGCGGTCCTTGCCGGTGCGTGCCGCCCAAGTCTTACCGGCGATGTCGGCAGCCGCGATTGCGCGTGCCGCTTCGCTGCGGCCTGTTTGCGCAACCTGTGCAATGACCGACCCGTCGGCCGGATTGATGACATCAAAGGTGGCCCCGCTATCGGCCGCAATCCATTCGCCCGCAACATAGGCGCGCGTCTCAAGCAAGGCCGGGTCCGACAGCTTACTTTTCAGGGTTTCCATAGCATCCATCATCGCGTTGCTCCATTTTTTGGTCCGGGGACGCCTGTTCGGAACGGGCCACGGCCACAGTATCACGAACGGCTTCTGGATCTGTATCACCACCCTCATGACCGCTATGCAAGGGTCAAGATACCGCACAAGGCCCGATAAGCCGCAGAATTACGCCCCCCGTTGGCCACCGAACCGGCTTTGCCAACACGGCCACACATCGCCCGGCGCAGGCGTAGCAAGATAGACACCGCGCGCAATCGCACGACTAAGGCAAACCGCAGCAGCGTGCCCGATCTCCAGCGTATCTGCCACCGGATCAGTGAGCGCACGCTGCCCTGTCGCGGCTGCGAACACCAGATCACCGTCAAGCGGCGTGTGCGACGGCACAATCGCGCGTGCCATCCCGTCATGGGCCGCCGTCGCCATCCGCGTGGCCTGCGCCTGATCCAGATCGGCATCGGTGGCCACAATCGCGATGGTCGTGGCCTGCCCTGCGCGAAGGCCCATCTTGGTGCGCGGTCTGGCAAAAGGATCATGTCGCGGCGCACCGGTCACGGCGCCAAACTCTGCCTGCATCTCCCACGGGTGTGCCCAGAAATGTGGCCCGTCGCCGATGGTCACCGCACCGACCGCATTAACAGCAACAAGAGCCGCCACCGTGATCCCGCTGTCCAATACCACCGACGCCGAGCCCAGACCGCCTTTCAAGCCCGCAACACCCGCGCCCATGCCAGCCCCCGCACTGCCCATGGCAAAGTCGCCGGATGCGGCATTAAGTGCCTTTAATCCCAATTCTTTGTACGGGTTTTGCTGCCACGCCTTGTCGCCACCGTTGAGCAGATCGAACAGGATCGCCGCCGGCACAATCGGCACGCGTTGATCACCGACACTGAACCCGCGCCCTTGGGCACGCAAACCGTCCGCCACCCCGCTTGCCGCATCCAGACCAAAGGCCGAACCGCCCGACAGAACCAGCGCGTCAACTTTTTGCACCAACGTGTCAGGAGACAACAGCGCCACCTCCCGCGTGCCGGGGGCCCCGCCCATGACATTCACACCCGCAACAAATGGCGCGTCGGCAATCACAACAGAACAGCCCGTGCGCACCCGCGCATCCTCTGCCTGCCCGACACGCAGGCCCTCGACGTCTGTTATCAGGTTTCGCGGACCGACCTTCATGGCATCCCCTTTGCGGCGCGTTGTTCTATCCCGCAAGATGCCTGTGCCCGCGCCAGGTACCAAGAGGCTTCAACAGAGCCGTTTGCACGACCCTTGCTTTTGTAACCGCCTGCGGAAAGACCAGAACGCAGGTCCCGAACACGCCCAGCGCCGCTTCGATATCGGCCACAACGCAGGCGTCGAAATGATGGGCCAACCGGCGCGCCGGGTCGACCCCGCAAATGACCTCCACATGATCGAGATCCAAACCGTCGGCAAAATCAAGCAAATGGGCAAAAACCAGCGGCTGACTGGCAAATGTGCCGCCAAAAACCTCAATGTCGATGTCGATCCGCATCGGTTCAGTCCTTTTCGGGGCGCGTCAGGGCGGCGGTATCGGGCAACCGCGGCGAAGCAGCCAAAAGCGCACGGGTGTAGGCATGGGCAGGCCGCGCGAACACATCTTTGGTTGCACCCTGCTCCACGATCCGGCCCGCCTGCATGACCATGACCCGGTCGGTGATGGCCCGCACGACGTTCAGATCATGGGAAATAAACAGATAGCTCAACCCGAACTGCGCCTGCAAATCAGCCAGCAGGTCAAGGATCACGGCGCGCACCGACACATCCAGCGCCGAGACGGCCTCATCCAGAACAATCAGGTCGGGTCGGGTTATCAACGCACGGGCGATCGCGATCCGCTGCCGTTGACCGCCGGAAAACTCGTGCGGGTACTTGCGCGCATCAGCCGTGTTCAACCCCACCGAGGTCAGCGTCTGTGCGATGCGCTCATCGAGATCGGCAGGTGTTCCGCCCAGATAGAACGGCTCTTTCAGGATCCGCTCCACCCTGTGGCGCGGATTGAAGCTGCCGTAGGGGTCCTGAAATACCACCTGCATGCGCTGACGCATCCCGGGCGGCATGTCGGCCCCGACCGGCACGCCGTCAAGCGCGATCCGCCCGCCCTGTACCGGCTCCAACCCCAGAATTGCGCGGCTCAAGGTCGATTTTCCACATCCGCTTTCGCCCACCAACCCAAGGCTTTGTGCGCGGTCCAACCCAAAGCTGACCCCGTCCACCGCGCGCAGCGTGCCGCCCCTGCCGAACCATCCCCGCCGTGGCAGGTCATAGGACCGCTGCACGTTATCAAGTCTGAGAAGCACCGCACCAGTGTCACAAGACGCCGCCCGTGCCTTAATTGGCGTCCGGACAGGCTGATGCGCAGAGGCCGCAAAAAGCGCGCGGGTGTAGGGATGGCGCATTCGGGCAAAGACATCCCCCGCAGGTCCCTGTTCGACAACCGCACCGGCGCGCATCACGGCCACGTCATCGGCCATGCCCGCCACCACAGCAAGGTCATGGGTGATCAACAAAAGCGACATCTGCTCTTCGGCGACCAATTCGCGCAACAGGTCAAGGATCTGGGCCTGCGTCGTTACATCAAGCGCGGTTGTCGGCTCGTCCGCAATAAGCAAGGCAGGCTTGCAGGCAATCGCCATCGCGATACAGACCCGCTGCCTTTGCCCGCCGGACAATTCATGAGGGTACCGCGTCGGCGGCACCGCTTTACGGTCAAGCCCGACCCGCTCAAGCCGTTCTTGTGCGATGTCATACGCCGCTGCCCGACCGGTGATACCATGGACCAGCAATGTCTCGGCAACCTGATCCCCGATGGTTTGCACCGGATTGAGCGCGGTCATCGGTTCTTGAAAGATCATCGAAATGCGCCGCCCTCGCAAAGCGCATAATTGCGCCTCGGACAGGTCCAGCAAAGACCGGCCCTCAAAGGACACCTCGCCCGAGACCGAACTGCCGTTTGGCAGCAATTGCAGAATGCACTGCGCAGTCAGCGACTTGCCAGAACCGCTTTCTCCCACCAGCCCCAAAACACGCCCCGGCATCAAAGACAGCGACACATCACGCAAGATGGGCGTACCGTGGATCGACAGCGACAGCGCGTCTATCCGCAGGCCACGATCAGCACCCTGCGCACCCTCCGATCCCTTTATCGCCCCCTTGATCATCGCGTCGCCCGCCGCAGGCGCGGGTCAAGCGCATCGCGCAGCCCGTCGCCCATCAGGTTCAGGCCCAGAACCATTATAACAATCGCGAGCCCCGGCAAAACGGCAATGCGCGGGGTGCCGTAAAAGAACGTCTGCGACTCCGCCAGCATCCGCCCCCAGCTAGGCGTCGGCGGCTGCGTTCCAAGCCCGACATACGACAAGCCCGCCTCTGCCAGAATGCCCAGCGAAAACTGGATCGTGCCCTGCACAATTAACAGATTGGCAATATTGGGCAGGATGTGTTCGATCGAAATCCGCGCGGCCCCTTTTCCTGCGACCCGTGCGGCCAGAATGAATTCGCGGGTCCAGATCGCAAGAGCCGCCCCGCGTGCCACCCGCGCAAACACCGGAATGTTGAAAATCCCGATCGCAAGGATCGCATTCACCGCCGATGGCCCGAACACCGCCGTAATCAGGATCGCAATCACCAACGACGGAAACGCAAACACAAGGTCATTGCCCCGCATCAACACCTCGTCCGTCAGACTGCCACGTCTTGCCGCCGCCCAAAGCCCCAGCGGCACGCCAACCACCACACCGATCCCAACCGCCACAAGCGCCACCGCAAGCGACGTTCGCGCGCCCACCATCAACATCGACACCATGTCGCGCCCAAGGTGGTCCGTGCCCAGCCAATGTACCGCGTCCGGCCCGCGAAGCTTCATCGAGATTGCAAGTTGCGTGACGTCGAACGGCGTCCAGACAAACGACACCAGTACCATCACCAACACCGTGCCGGTGATCACGCCGCCAACCCAAAGCTGCACACCGGCCCTCATCGTCGGCGCAACCGCGGATCGGCCAGCCCATAGGCAAGATCAACAAGAAACGTCACAAGGATCACCGCACAGACCAAAAGCATCGTTACCCCCTCGACCACAACCAGATCCCGCTGGGTGATCCCTTGAAAGATCAACCGCCCCAGCCCCGGCAGGTAAAACACGTTCTCGATGATAATCGCCCCCGCCATGAGAAAGGAAAACTGCAAGCCCAGAATGGTTAGCACCGGGATCATCGCATTGCGCAACCCGTGACGGCGCAACGTCTGCCCCGTGCTCAGGCCCTTTGCCCGCGCGGTTCGCATGTAATCCTGTGCCTGTGTTTCAATGAGCGCAGAGCGAAGCACCCGCGCAAGGATCGACGCCTGCGGCAGCGCCAAAGCCACCGTCGGTAATATCAGGGCGCGCAACCCCGGCCACAGCCCTGCCTCCCATCCCGGAAAACCACCCGCCGGCACCCACTTCAACGTGATCGCGAACAGCAGTACCAGCAGCATCGCAAACCAGAAGTTGGGCACTGCAATGCCCAGCTGCGTCACTCCCATGATGCCGTAATCCACCCCGCGCCCCCGATACGCCGCCGAGACAATCCCGACCGGCACCGCGATCGCCGTCGAAAGCGTCAGCGCCATCGCCGCCAGCGGCAGCGATACGCCAACCCGCTGGGCAATCAGATCGGCCACAGGCACGCGGTAGGTATAAGAAATCCCGAAGTCGCCCTGCATCATGCCCCACACCCAACCGACATACCGCGCCACCACCGAACCGTCCAAACCCAGCTCCGTGCGTAACGCGGCCACGGTATCTTCGGCGGCATTCAGGCCCAGCATAAACGCTGCCGGATCGCCGGGGATTACCTCGATCACCGTAAAGATCACAAGGCTGGCCGCAAAAAGCGACACCACAAGAGACACCAGCCGGGACAAGATAAATGCAGCCATGGCGTCAAACTATCGCCCGCTCTTCGGGCCGACCAGTCCCCTTTGTGTGCAAGTGCTTATTTTACCGCTCCGCACACGGCTGCACCTGTAAATTCCGCTTGCCGCAAGCCCTCCTTCCAGAGCATAATATGGTCGGGTTCGGGCGATGGCGTCGCCCCGCAACGGGCCCTTCACGTCCTGCACGCCGGGATCTGTAAACAAGGTAAAAACCTCATGGATCGCCCCGACTTCTACCGCTTGCACAACGGTGAAAAAGCCCCCCTTCCCTTTGCCGCCACCGAATACGAGGCCCGTCTGGCCGGACTGCGTCAGTCTATGGCAAAGCTTGGCATTGATGCCGCGGTTCTGACCTCGATGCACAACATCGCCTATTATTCCGGCTTTTTGTATTGCGCGTTCGGGCGCCCCTACGGGCTTGTCGTCACTGCCACCGAAAGTGTGACAATCAGCGCCGGTATCGACGCAGGGCAACCGTGGCGCCGGTGCCACGGCGACAACATCACCTATACCGACTGGCGGCGCGACAATTACTGGCGCGCAATCGCCAGCGTCACCGGCCCCCACAAGGTCATCGGGATCGAGGATGACCACATGACACTGGCCGTGCGCAAAGCCCTCAAAACCCATCTCAAGCCTGCCAAGCTCAAGCCGATTGCTGCCGCGACGATGGAACAGCGGATGCGCAAAAGCCCCGCCGAGATCGCCCTGATCCGCGAAGGCGCACGGGTCGCCGATGTCGGTGGCTATGCAATCCGCGACACGGCTCGCGCGGGCCTGCGCGAAATCGACGTGGCCATGGCCGGACGCGACGCAATGGAAGCCGAAATTGCAAAAAGTTTTCCCGATGCCGAATACCGCGACACGTGGGTGTGGTTCCAATCAGGGCTGAACACCGACGGGGCGCACAACCCTGTCACCGGGCGCGTACTGGAGCGGGGCGATATCTTGTCCCTGAACACCTTTCCGATGATCTCGGGCTATTATACCGCGCTTGAACGGACATTGTTCGTGCAAGAGGTCGATCCGGTCAGCCTTAAAATCTGGGAAGCCAACGTCGCGGCACACGAATACGGCATGTCCCTGCTCAAGCCCGGCAAAAGCTGCGCCGAAATTACCGAAGCGATCAACGTCTTCTTTGCAGAGCGCGATTTGCTGCAATACCGCAGCTTTGGCTACGGTCATTCCTTCGGCATTCTGTCGCACTACTACGGGCGTGAGGCGGGTCTTGAACTGCGCGAGGACATCGACACCGTGCTGGAGCCCGGAATGGTGATCTCGATGGAGCCGATGGTAACGATCCCGCAAGGACAACCTGGCGCAGGCGGCTACCGCGAGCACGACATTCTGGTGATCACCGAAGACGGCAATGACAACATTACCGGCTATCCGTTTGGCCCCGAAACGAACATCGTCGGCTAGAGTACGCACAAAAAAGGGCGCAACACTGCGCCCTTTTTACCGTTTGACGCCACAGCGCTAGTCGGACCAGCTAACGCCCGTTAGATCATTGGCCTGCGTCGGTGCATTTGCCCACAACCCGTTTACCTTGGCGTTGGCAACGCCTGTTTTTGCCAGTTGAAACAGGTATCCGTTGACATAATCATCAGCGATTTTCTGCTGTGCAGATTTGAGGATTTCAGACCGCGCCGCGGGATCGCTGGTGGTGTTCAACGTCTCCATCATCGCTTGAAATTCCGCATTGTCGTACTGGAAATAATACTCGGGGCGGGCATAGATATTGATATCCGCAGGTTCGGTGTGGCTCACGATCGTCAGATCAAAATCCTTACCCCGAAAGACCTGCTCCAGCCACTGCGCCCATTCCAGATTGCTGATCACGGCGTTGATACCCACATCGCGCAACTGTGCGGCAATGATCTCTCCGCCGCGCCGCGCATACGTCGGAGGCGGCAGCATCAGTCGCAGCGTCAGATCAGACACCCCCGCCTGCGCCAGAAGCGATTTTGCCAGTTCGGGATCAAACGCGGATTGCCCCGTCAGATCGACGTAATCAGGGTTATGCGGCGCAAAATGCGTGCCGATCGGTGTGCCGTACCCGTTCATTGCCCCGTCGATGATGTCTTGCCGGTTGATCGCATGCGAGATCGCCTTGCGCACCCGCACATCCATCAACGGCCCGGACTGGTTATTCATTGCCAGAATCGTCTCGCCCTCGGTCGAGCCCACGATCACGCTGAACATCGGATTGTTGGCAAACTGCTCCAGCGTTTCAGGCGCTGGAAAGTTCGGAAAGGCATCGACATCGCCGGCCATCATGGCCCCGAAGGCCGCGTTGGGATCGGAAATGAACTTGAACGTCGCGCGGGCCAGCGCCGGTGCGGCCCCCCAATAGGCCTCGTTGCGCACGATCTCGACCCGGTCGCCCTGCACCCAGGTGCCAAATACGAACGGGCCGGTGCCGACAGGCGCAGTTGCGAGGCTCCCTGAACTTTCAGGGGCAACAATCACGGCATCCCCCCACGCCATTTTAAACGGAAAATTACCGTCAGGGGCCGACAAAGTCACCTGCACCGTGAGCGGATCAACCACAGTTACGTCGGAAATGCCGGCAAACAGGGCTTTTTGTGCATTGGTGCTGTCTTCGGCGCGGGCCCGGTCAAGGCTGAACTTCACATCTTGTGCGTCCATCGTGCTGCCGTCGTGAAACAACACGCCCCCGCGCAGCGAAAAGGTATAAACCAGCCCGTCAGGCGAAATCGACCACGTGCTCGACACCCCCGGAACAACCGCTCCGTCAGATGCAAACCGCGTCAGCCCTTCAAAGATATTGGCATAAACCACCTCGTCTATCGCGGCCGCGGCACCGCTTGTGGGATCAAGGTTCGGAGGCTCAAGCGCCATCCCGAGGGTCAAGCTGTCCTGGGCTGCCATGCCGGCAGACGCAGACCAAAGCGTCACAGCAGACGCCGCCAGAAAGGTTTGAAGCCGCATAGAATATCTCCTGTCATCTGCCCGCGGTCGGTACGGCCGCGGGCGTTGCTCCAGTAATCGACAATCCGGCGGGTCACGTCCACCCAAGATTTTCGGCCTTACCACCGGAAACGCCCTGTTTCGCCTGAAAATACACCGCACGACCCCGTGTCGGGCCCCGCAAGAAAAGACTTTTGGTCGATTTGCGCGTTTGAACCGGTGACATTGCACAGCCCACCCGCCAATATGGGAACCGAATAGCGAGGTACGCGCAATGTTATTTTATGTTAAATGGACCTTCTGGGCCATGGTCTGGCTCGTGATTGGCGCTTTCCTGCACTACACCTTGCCGCAAACAGATATCGTGCGCATTGCCGATACCTATGAAAAACGCATAGATTTCGGCCAGAACGCGTTTTTCTGGTCCAGTGCAGATTCAGGAAACGCCGCTGGCTCAAGCCGCGATGTGTTCTTCATTCAGACGCTTCAGGCCGCAAACGGCAAACCGATGGTTTATCGCAATGAAGATACCGGATGGATCTGGCCACCGTATTTCAAATTCAACACAACCAACCTGCAAACCGAAGCAAGTGATCTGCGGTCCACCTCGGAAACCCCGAAGTGGGTGGCCGTGCGTCACTACGGCTGGCGCAATGAACTGATTTCGATTTTCCCGAACGCCGTATCGTTGAAACCTGTCGCGGGGCCTGACGTGACCTTTACCCCGTGGTTCAACATCATTTTTCTAACAGCCCTGTTCGCGATTTTTTGGGCGATCTACGTTCGGATCAAACGGTTTCTCGACAATCGCGTGGATCCCGCCCTTGAAGAGGTCGGTGACGCTCTGGACCGGATGGGCGAGGGCGCAACTGCCGCGCGCGGGCGGATCGGGCGCTGGTTCGGGGGCACGCGGTCAGGACGGAAGTAGGATCGGCCGGAAGTAGGATCAGCCAGACACCGATGGCGGAGGAATGCGGCGCGACAGATCCCTGCCGCGTCGTTTTGGTGTCAAGAAGCCGCAGCAGACAACAACGCGGTGTTGCCCCCGGCCGCTGTCGTGTCGATGCAGATGTGTCGCTCGATCCGGCAACGCTGCGCCAGATCAACCGACGTGGACAAAGGCAATATCGCCCCCTCGCGTGCTGCCAGCGCAACACGCAGCGCACGCTGCGTCGTGGTGGGACCCCAGAAGGCCACAACGGAAAACCCACTCAAATGCTCCAGATCCGCCGGATAGAACCGCCCGTCAATCGCACCACTGCCAGTAACCCCCGGCGCGACACGCACCGCCACACAACCGTTTTCAACAGCAATTGAGGCTTGCTCGTCAGCCTGATCGGCTGTTGGCCCCAGACACAGCACCGTTCCACGACCAAAAACCGACAACCGGTTGGATTCGCCGGTCGGGCCCGGCAACTCGTGTGCCTCGAGCTTGCGGGGCGGCTCGTTTTGCGCATCGGCCA
>JBLHUT010000110.1:0-10731 GCA_047629975.1 Paracoccaceae bacterium | reverse complement strand
TTGTGGTCGTGTCAGTCCACTGGTCGTTGCGATGCGCACTGCATCACGGCGAAACCCGTCGGTGTATTTCGGTGCCATTCTCTATCTCCTTCATAGCAAACATTGCTCGAAAGAGACCGGAACTAAACCGTGACAAGACCAGAATGCGTGGACTGCAACACTGGCTTCTCCTTAGACGAACAATACGTGGTCTCATTTCTGAGCAGCGTGATCTCGGGAACGACAGAACCAGGAAAGCAAACTAATGCCGGCGCGGCGAGAGCCATGAGAAAGAGTCCCGCGTTGAGGGAGACAATTAAGCGGTATAAGCAAGAATACCAGACTATGGGTGGCGAGACACGGTTGATCTGGAAGCCTGATATGGAACGGATGAGCAGGGTGATCATCAAGAACGCTCGGGGGCACGCATTCTTTGAGTGCGGCGAACCCAAAATGGATGATCCAAAATCTGTTTGGGCTCACCCCATCGCGCTGATCAGTGCAGAGCAGCGTGAGGCGTTCGAGGGCTGGAGCGATAGGCGGGCGCAAACCCTTTGGCCGGAAGCGGGCAGCAAAATGATGACCCATGCACTTACAGGGCAGGACATGGATGGTGATCGGGTAATCGTCCAAGACGGGGTCTATCGCTATTCGGTCGTGGATGACGGTGGCATCCAAGTGAGAACGGTCCCGTTCGACTACCTTGCAACCGAGGTCCGGTGGGACTTCTGATGGAGCGACGCTAAACCCGTGACGCGACCCGCTGCACTACCGATACAAAGGTGCCAACCCGCATGTCGTCAGACAGCTTTGCAGCTTGTTGCCATGAATGCTGCACAGAGCACTCCCTTTTGAAAGGGCACAAACGGGACATTAAACCTTGCCATGTTTCCTGCCAAATACTGACCTTTCGTCTGAAAGCTGAAATTCACTAACGTGAAATGTGGACACTCCTAATGAATAACCGGCGGTGAGAAATTTCACCGCCGGTGTCCTAGAAGTCAGAATGGCTCCGCAATTGTCCGGGACCTTTTCGCGATGTGGTGCGGCGTTAGGATGCAGCCGCGACAGCGCGCCCTGTCATGACTTTGACAAGGTGGGCCCGGTAATCTGCTGAGCCGTGCAAATCGGAAATCAGATCATCCGATGAGACCGTCAGACCATCAAGCGCGGCAGGCGCGAAGTTGGCTGAAAGGGCCTCTTCGGCCGCGACCCAACGATAGACACCTTCGTTTGACGCCCCCGTAACAGCGACCCGCACGCCCGTGCCTGACTTGGCGACGAAAACGCCAACCAAAGCAAACCGTGATGCGGGTTGGACGAATTTCTGGTAATTCGCCTTGTCCGGAATAGGGAAGCGGACCGCGGTGACAATCTCGCCTTCATCCAGCGCGGTCTCGAACATGCCCTGGAAAAAATCATCCGCCGCAATCTCGCGGGTGTTGGTGACGATCACAGCCCCTGATCCCAACGCCGCCGCAGGATAACAGGCCGCAGGGTCATTATTGGCGATTGATCCGCCGATTGTCCCGCGGTTGCGCACAGCCGGGTCACCGATACGCGACGCCAGATCGGACAGCGCCTTGTAGCTGCCATCAGCGGCCACATCCGCATGGGTTGTGCTCCCCCCGATCGTGAGCACACCCCCCGCGCGTGAGATGCCCTGCATCTCGGCCACACCTGAAAGCAGAACCAGTTTTGAGGGGCTTGCCAGCCGGGCCTTTAACGTCGGGATCAAGGTTTGCCCGCCGCCCAAGGCTTGCGCCTCGCCGCTCAACGCGCCGGCTGCGTCAGCGACTGTAGAAGGACGCTCTATATCGAATGCATACATCTGTTTACTCCTGTCACGCGTTGTTCATGGCCGACCACACACGGTGCGGGGTCACTGGCATGTCAATATGGGTGATGTTTTTGCCGCCTGATTGCATCGCATCAATGACCGCGTTGATAATGGTAGGAGGCGAGCCGATCGCACCTGCTTCACCGCAGCCTTTTACGCCAAGCGGATTGTGGGTGCATGCGTTCCCCAGAGAATGGTCAACCGTATAGAAAGGCAGGTCTTCGGCGCGTGGCATGGTGTAATCCATGTAGGACGCCGTAAGAAGCTGACCGTTTTCATCATAGGTCGTATTCTCAAGCAGCGCCTGACCGATGCCTTGACCCAAACCGCCATGCACCTGACCTGTCACGATCATCGGGTTGATAATGTTGCCAAAGTCGTCAACGGCTGTGAAACGCTCGACCGTGACTTTGCCGGTTTCGGGGTCAAGTTCGACCTCGCAGCAATAGGCCCCCGACGGATAGGTAAAGTTGGCCGGATCATAAAAGGCCGTCTCCTCAAGCCCGGGCTCGATCTTATCAATCGGGAAATCGTGTGGGATGTACGCCTTCAGGGCAACATCGCCAAAGCTGACCGATTTGTTGGTTCCTGCAACACTGAAGGTCCCGTCGTTGAAATCGACATCGCTTTCCGCAGCTTCCAGCATATGCGCTGCAATTCGGGTGGCTTTCGCGATGATCTTTTCTGTCGCACGGACAATGGCCGATCCGCAAACCGCAAGCGAACGCGACCCGTAGGTGCCCATCCCGAAGGGGATTTTGGACGTATCGCCATGAACGATATCAACGCTTTGCGCATCAATTCCCAGCATCTCGGCGACCACCTGAGGAAAGGCGGTTTCATGGCCCTGTCCGTGGCTGTGGGCGCCCACCATCACAGACAGATTGCCGGTTGCATTCACACGCACCGTGGCTGCGTCATACAGACCAACCCGCGATCCCAGAATGCCGACAAGGTTCGACGGTGCGATACCGCACGCCTCGATATAGGCATTCACGCCAAAACCGCGCAAAAGGCCCTTTGCTTTGGAGGCTTCGCGACGGGCGGCAAAGCCTGCCACGTCGGCAATGTCCTCCATCCGGTCCATCAGGGCATCGTAATTGCCGCTGTCGTATTCAAGCCCGGCCGCGCTGGCAAACGGGTATTGATCCGGTTTGATAAAGTTCTGGCGGCGCAACTCGACAGGGTCGCGACCCAATTCCCGCGCGGCTTTGTCGATCACGCGCTCGATGGAGTAGGTGGCTTCGGGCCGGCCTGCCCCGCGATAGGCATCAACGGGGGCAGTGTTGGTGAATACCGCCTTTACGTTCACATAGACGTTCGGAACGGTGTAATTTCCAGCCATCAACGTCCCGTGAAGGAAGGTCGGTGTCGCGGTCGAAAAGTTCGACAGATACGCACCGACGTTGGCCATGGTTTCGGTGCGGAACGCAAGGAAGTTGCCGTCTGCATCCAGCGCCAGTTCGATTTTGGTGACATGGTCGCGGCCGTGGGCATCGGTCAGGAACGACTCCGAGCGATCCGCGGTCCATTTGACCGGACGGCCCAGCTTTTTCGCAGCAGCCAGCACCAAAGCTTCCTCGCCGTAGTGATAAATCTTGGAGCCGAACCCGCCGCCCACATCGGGGGCGATAACGGTCAGTTTGTTTTCGGGGATGCCCAACACAAACGCCGAGATCAACAGCCGTGTCAGATGCGGGTTTTGCGAGGTCGTGTGCAGGATATACTCGCCGCTGGACTTGTTGTATTGCGCCAGCGAACAGCGCGGCTCCATCGCGTTTGGCACGAGCCGGTTGTTGATCAGATCCAATGTCGTGACGTGATGCGCGCCCTTGATTGCGGCATCTGTCGCCGCGCGGTTATCCTCGATCCAGCCCCAGTCAAAGCACTGGTTCGTGCCGATCTCGTCGTGCACAAAGTTCGATCCCGACAGGGCATCAGCCATATTCACAACGGCAGGCAACTCTTCGATGTCCGCCTGAATCGCTTCGGCGGCATTTCTGGCTTGCTCAACAGTCTCGGCAATCACCGCAGCATAGGCATCGCCCACATGGCGGACTTTGCCGTGGGCCAGAACGGGGCGCTTTGGCTCTTTCATCGGCTCGCCATCGCGCGAATTGATCAACCAGCCAGCAGGGTTTCCGCCCACTTCGGTAAAATCCTCGCCGGTAAAGATCGCCAGAACGCCGGGCATGCCTGCCGCAGTGCTTGTGTCGATGCTTTTGATAATACCGTTGGCCACGTTCGAGCGCGCAAACACCGCCGCAGTCTGGCCAAACAGTTTGATATCATCGGTATACTGGCCGTCTCCGGTCAGGAAACGGACGTCTTCGCGGCGCAAAGTCGACGCCCCAATTCCACTATCCTTCGGCATAAAATATCCTCCCTTAAGGTCTTGTTATTCGGCAGCGATGGCAGAGACGTCTTGTCCGGACGCCGCCATGATGGCCTTGACGATGTTGTGGTAGCCCGTGCAGCGGCAAATGTTACCCTCAAGGTGTATGCGCACTTCAGCCACAGTCGGCTTCGGGTTCTCTTTCAACAACGCGGCGGTCGTCATCACCATGCCGGGTGTGCAAAACCCGCACTGAAGACCGTGATGATCCTGAAACGCCTGCTGAATCACATTCAACGAACCGTCGCTGTTGGCTTGCCCCTCGATCGTCGAGACCTGCGCCCCGTCGGCTTCAAGCGCGAACATCGCGCAGGATTTTACAGCCCGCCCGTCAACATGCACCACGCAGGCACCACACTGGGACGTGTCGCACCCGACATGCGTGCCCGTCATCTGCAAATCTTCGCGCAAATATGTCGATAGCAACGTGTTGCCCGCGACGTCTCCGGAAACGGTTCTTCCGTTTATGGTCATCGATACTTTGGTCATGTGTATCCTCCCTTATGGACAGTATTTTTTTGTTCAAGCGGGCTTTTTGCGCGCAAGCCGTTTGAAAAATCTGTTTTGCGATGTGCCGGAACCGGCGTCATTTGTATTTTCGCTAAACAGCACCCTAACTGCGTTTGAGAACTTTTCAACGAATTGATGGGCTTTCTTTGCGGCAAAGACATTCAGGGCCTGCCTGCCATGCAGCGCAGGTTTGCAACCAGTATTCGCCTGCGACACGTGGCAAGGCTGGCACCTCCTCCTTTGTCTTCTTTGGACGGCGCAGTGAGATCAGACCGGCTGGCGACGCGCGCCCCGTCATGATAATTGCCAGAGCAATCAAAGTCACAGACCCAACCGGAAGCGTCAGGGCGCAAGACGGATCAATCCAAAGACAAACAGCTTATGCGCAGTGTGCGCCATGCACCGCAGCATCAAGGCGTGAGGCCGCACGCGGGCGCCCAATCCGGTTGGCGCATTGCCGGTCCGTTGGCTCACCCGTTCCCGAATCCACTCAGCACACTGGTGAGGTTCTGCCCCAACTCTTCGCACAGATAGCCTCCCTCCTGCACAAAAACTGTCGGCAGGCCAAGGCCCGCAATCGCCGCACCGATGCGTGCAAATCCGGGTGTGGTTATGGCAAAACCCTTGAAAGGGTCGCCAATGTAGGCGTCAAGCCCAAGCGCGATGACCAAAGCGTCAGCACCAAACGCGTGCACCCGGGTCAGTGCGACCTCTAACGTTGCCAGAAAATCGGTGTCATTGGTGCCGCGTGCAAGTGGCAGGTTAAGATTATAGCCCCGCCCGGCGCCCGCCCCGCGTTCGTGGGCATGCCCCCAAAAGAACGGATAGAACGCCGCAGGATCGGCATGTACCGAAACTGTCAAAACATCATCGCGGTTATAGAAAATCCCTTGGGTCCCATTGCCGTGATGAACATCGACATCCAGAATCGCCGGTCGCAAGCCACTTGCGCGCAAGCGCTCTGCCGCGATGGCAGAGTTGTTGAGAAAGCAGAACCCGCCCGCAAGATCGCCAAAGGCGTGATGACCGGGAGGGCGCGACAGCACATAACTCGCGGGTGTGCCGTTCAAAAGCGCATCGGCACCGGCCACAGCCGATTGGGCGGACCAATAGGCGGCCTCCCACGTTCCGGACGCGATCGGACAGGCGCTATCGGCTTGATGGAACCCGGCCTGACCTACCGCAGAATCCGGGTAACTGTCGGTGCGGTTGGTGGGATGGATATTGGGGATTACTTCGTTACCGGCGCCCTCAATCTGTTGCCAACGCTGGTAAATTGTTTGCAAAAAGGTCAGATATTCGGGCGAGTGAACCGCCGCGACCGGACCAAGACCGGCATCCCCCGGCGTCTCGAACACGCAACCTGCGGCCTGTGCGCCAGCCCGAAGGACCTTGATCCGCTCAGGTTGTTCGGGATTGGGCAACAGCTTGCCGTTTGCCATGAAATGCTTGGGGTTATGGCTCCATTGGCGCTCGTCAAAGATGGCTTTCATATCTCACCTTTCGGGGCATCCCGCCCGGATTTGTCGTGTATTATGGTTGCTGCTTTGCAGCGCCCTTCCATTACCAATTGCTTAACATATAGGTCTGTGTGGCCGTCCTGTCGCTCCTTTTCGGGCCCAAGGCAGTTAGCCATGATTGACGATGTGTCACCGCGTTGATCTGTCGACCGGGCTGTGGTGTCGGGCTGTGTTTTTTGGGGGGGCGTCTTGAGCCATGGCTGAAACCGGTGTTCGGGCGATTTGAAAGTTGGCGGTGCATCTGGTTGATTTTTTGTGGCGTGTCAGCACGTCAGCCCAAGCAGATACACCACCATTCACGACACAAGCATTCACGACACAAGCACTGTCGATTTTACGCGTCGAGACGCGGTCACGGGCGCGCTAACGAAATTCCTGAAAACGCGGTGCAGCACCTGGTCGCGACAGCAGTCGAGGCCGAGTTGCCCGGCTATCTGGCAGAACTCCCGGCCTTGCGAACCAAAACAGGTCAGGCAGCATTTCGTGCGGAACGGGCATCACTCGGCCTTGCCCGGCCAGAATAAAATGGCATTGGCCGCGTGAGCGTGCGCCTTCTCAAAAACCGCTTAAGGAACGGCATACCGGTGACCTGTCGCTTGGCCTTGCTGCCGCGACTTGCGTGCGCAATGCCAAGACGTTGGAAGTAGCTGTGCCCTGACTTTACCTCAAAAGGATTTCCAGTGGCTAAATGGGCGGGACTGTGAAGGTCGTACTTGGACCAGACGCCACAGAATTGTTCACGAATACGGTCTCTTGCGCCAGTTCTTCCCCAAGGGCGCCGACCTGAGCGATGTCAGTCAGACCGAACCGAACGACGTGGCGCGACTGATGAACCCGCGCCCTTCAGATCAACCATTGTACTTGAAATTTGAATCTAAGCAGTGTTATGCGCCACATTCATATCGCGGGCAATAACGGGCAGCCGCATTAAATATAACTTAACTAAAAACAGCTCTTTTTGTACTCCGCATAGTGAAGAGAAATGACGCAAAGCGGTCACTAATTTTGACCCATAATATGTGGAATCACTACTATAAATAGACATACCCAGACTCCCGATCGCTCCTAAAGGTTCGGTCATATCCTCTCAAAAAGAGCCTCTCCAATTAAATTTTGCTAGCTTCGTGGTTCTGTCAATTTTTAAGAAAATAATATAGCATTATGCCCAGTATTATTTTTTGGGCGAATAATCACCTCTGAGCGATCCGGGTAGAATAGCTGCAAAGTTCGTTCGTGTTGCAAAAGCGAATTGAGGAGAGGCTGAACTGCTAGAAAGGGTATAAACATCTTCTTGCAGTACACACCTAGACGCTTCCTAGATCTCCGCAGTCTAATATGAACCATCTTGATTGTCAAATAATTCAATTTCAAAATTTAAGTATTCTATGATATATTATGACGTTTCTTGGTAAGAAGGACCTTGAGCGTTTGCGCCAAATGCAAAAGTAGTAAAGAAAATATAGATACAGTATTTCATAATTTAAACATCACGACCTGCACATGCAGCATCAGCGGCTTCATTAAATGAACTGAAATCCTGATTGTAAGCTGTGTCTGTCTACCTACCATTTGATTTCTGCTTGGTGCCGCGTACCGAACCACCACCACATTTGATTTGCGCACCCCAGCTATGATTTGCGTAGAGCGTCCACGCCGCAGCAGGTGTTGCGATACTAACCACAACACCAAGTGCCGCAATCGCTGCAAGAATACGTTTTCTCGTTATAGCTTCTCCAAAGGTTCGAAGAAGCCAGTTTGTAAAATTTATTTTGGTCAACACGAAAAAAGTCAACATAATTTCGCCTATGCGTTGTCGATCAAACCTGAAAGCAGACATTGGCGCAGCCGCAGCGAATTGGCGCTAAGTCCGCTTAGGTGTTTTAGAAATCGGGGCGAAGGCCCCAATTCTCAGCAAGGCTGAACATCTTGGACAACACGCCAAGCGTCCGGTTCGCCTGATATGGAATGGCGCGGTGCCTCTTTTGCAACTCGGCCACGTCCTTGCGCTCCACATCGATCGCGCAAAACGCGCCAATGATGTGCTTGATGCAGGTCTCGATGCACAGGCGCTATTTGGTCTGAAAGAACCGCCCTCAAAGAGCTCCGAGGTTGGGTGGACGCCGATGTTGGGCGACATTCCGGGTGGGATTGGCACCCTTTGCCATCGTAGGGTACGCCTGAATGCTGTGCCTCGTCCGTTTCGGCATCTCAAATCCCCCGTTTCGCTGCAATCGGTGGAAGCACATTGACGCTTTGCAATCGGATTGATTGGTGCAGCGCAGCGTGGCGTAGCCCTTCTTATTCGGTCGGGCCGCTCTTAATTCCAGCGACAGAGCCTTGGCCCACACAAAGCAGGGCGGCAAAAGCCTGTGTACGTTGGGGCGGGCAAGAGGCGATACCGGACGCGCATTGAACAGGATCGCAGCATCATGATTTGCGTGATCTTTGAAAATCGGGCATGGACACCTGAACAAGCGATGTGCGTGCACGGTAGGATCTAGGAAGGGTGAAAATGGCCAAACTTCAAGCGGGTGTTGGTTTCAAGTTGAAGGTGGCGCTTGCGGGGCTGGCTGTTGTTGCTGTTGTCGGGGGGGCGTATGCTTTTTCGAACGGGGCGATCCTATCCCATTTGATGGAGGGCGTGCATCATACCTTGCATGCGCACGCAGAGCATGACGAAGGAAACATGCCCGGTTTGCAGGGCAAGAACGCAACCCCCGAAGAAAGCGCCGAACTGGCGCTGATGTTTCGCAAATTCGAGACACTCTCGCGGACGGTGACCAATCTTTCTGACGGTATCCGGACGGTGACCAAGTCTTCGGATGAACAGGTGATGGATGCTCTTGTCAGTCATGTGGTCGGGATGGTGGGGCGTGTTAAAGCCGGTGACGACCCTGAGATATTCATTCAAAGCCCCACGCTTGATATCTTTTTTGCGCGCGGCGACAGGATCGTTTCACAGATTGACGTGACAGAGGAAGGGATCGTCGTTGTGCAGACATCGCAGGACCCCGAGGTCGTTTTGGCGCTACAGGTGCATGCCGCCGAAGTGTCTGATCTGTCGGCACGCGGAATGCAGGCTGTGCACGAAGCCATGATGGCCCGCCTTGCGAATTGACTGTTCCGGTTGTTGTAAGGCGATCAGGCGATTGTCTGATTAACCGATAGATTTCATGCGATTGGGGGTATTGTGTTCAACTTCCTCAATTCGATATACTTGGCGTGACCGGCTTTGACAGCACGGTCTGTGTGCGGTTTGTACCACTTCATGAGCCGCAGAGGCCGCTGAAAGGACTTTGATGACACTCACCATCCTCAAGAGCAGTAAACCCGAAACGGAGCGGGCCGAAGACGACGCCAAAGTGCGCGGCATCGTCGAGACGACTTTGGCAGATATCGAGGCACGTGGCGATGACGCGATCCGCGACCTGTCGGCAAAGTTCGATAATTACGCCCCTGATCATTTTCGCCTGACGTCGTCCGAAATCGATGCGGCAATGCAGAAAGTCTCCAGTCGTGACATGGAGGATATTCACTTTGCCCAGAAACAGATACGGACCTTTGCCGAGGCGCAGCGCGCGTCGATGACCGACATCGAGGTCGAGACAATGCCGGGTGTTATTCTGGGCCACCGTAATATTCCGGTGCAATCGGTGGGCTGCTATGTGCCCGGGGGCAAGTTTCCGATGGTGGCGTCTGCGCATATGTCGGTGTTGACTGCCGCTGTGGCGGGTGTGCCGCGCATCGTGGCGTCGGCTCCGCCGGTGAACGGTGCCCCGCATCCTGCGATTGTTGCGGCGATGCATCTTGGAGGGGCGCATGAAATCTATGTGCTTGGCGGTATGCAGGCCGTGGGCGCCATGGCGATCGGGACGCAAACGATTGCGCCGGTTGATATGCTTGTCGGGCCCGGAAATGCCTTTGTCGCCGAGGCAAAGCGGCAACTTTATGGCCGTGTGGGCATCGATCTTTTTGCCGGTCCGACCGAAACGATGCTGATCGCTGACGACACGGTCGATGCCGAGCTTTGCGCCACGGATTTGCTGGGGCAGGCGGAGCACGGCTATAATTCTCCGGCCTGTCTGATCACCAACAGCCGTAAACTTGCCGAGGCAACGCTTGTTGAAATCGACCGCCTGCTTGCGATTTTGCCGACCCGTGACACGGCTGCGATCAGTTGGCGTGACTACGGCGATGTTATCTTGTGCGAGACCTATGAAGAGATGCTGAGCGTGGCCAACGACATGGCTTACGAGCATGTTCAGGTAATGACCGATCGGGATGACTGGTTTCTCGAGAAGATGCACAGCTATGGCGCGCTGTTTCTCGGGCCGCGGACGAATGTGGCCAATGGCGACAAGGTGATTGGAACGAACCATACCTTGCCGACCAAAAAGGCGGGCCGTTATACCGGCGGGCTTTGGGTTGGCAAGTTTCTGAAAACGCACAGCTACCAACGTATCACCACCGACGAGGCCGCAGCATTG
>JBLHUT010000109.1:0-10775 GCA_047629975.1 Paracoccaceae bacterium | reverse complement strand
CCGTCGCCGCACTTGCGATGACGACGGGGGTTGCGTCGGCCGATTATGCGCTGACCATCCTGCACACCAACGATTTCCATGCCCGGTTCGAGCCGATTTCGAAATACGACAGCCCCTGCTCTGCCGAAGACAACACCGAAGGCAAGTGCTTTGGCGGCACCGCGCGGCTGACAACCGCGATTTCCCAAGCGCGCGCCCGGACGAACAATTCGATCCTTGTGGATGGCGGCGACCAGTTTCAGGGCACATTGTTCTACACCTACTACAAAGGCGCCATGGCCGCCGAATTCATGAACGCGCTTGGCTATGACGCGATGACCGTGGGCAACCACGAATTCGACGATGGCCCCGAAGTGTTGAGCGGGTTCATGGACCGGGTCAATTTCCCGGTTCTGATGTCCAATGCCGATGTCAGTGCCGAGCCGCAACTGGCTGGCAAGCTGGCGAAATCCACGGTGATCGAACGCGGCGGCGAAAAGCTGGGCCTGATCGGGCTGACACCCGAAGACACCCACGAATTGTCCAGCTCGGGACCTGCGATCACCTTCTCCGATCCGGTAGCGGCCGTTCAGGGAGAGGTGGACGCGCTGACCGCCATGGGCGTGAACAAGATTATCGTGCTGTCCCACTCGGGTTATGCGGTTGACCAGGTGGTCGCGGCTGGCACCACAGGCGTCGATGTTATTGTCGGCGGCCACACCAACACGCTGTTGTCGAATACCAACGAGCGCGCGGTCGGCCCCTATCCGACGATGGTCAACGACACCGCCATCGTGCAGGCCTACGCTTACGGCAAATTCCTTGGTGAGTTGAACGTCACCTTCGATGATGCCGGTGTGATCACACAAGCCACCGGCGAGCCTTTGATCATGGACGGCACCGTCAGCGAAGACACATCCACCGTGGCGCGAATCGCCGAACTTGCCATTCCACTTGACGAGATCCGCAATCAGATTGTCGCACAGACAGCGGCCTCCATCGAAGGCGACCGCAAGGTGTGCCGCGCGATGGAATGTGAAATGGGTGTGCTGGTCGCCGACGCGATGCTCGACCGTGTGAAAGATCAGGGCATCTCGATCGCGATCCAGAACGGCGGCGGATTGCGCGCCTCGATCGACGCAGGCGATGTGACGATGGGCGAGGTGCTGACGGTGCTGCCTTTCCAGAACACCCTGTCGACATTCCAGCTCAAAGGCGCCGATATCGTTGCCGCGCTTGAAAATGGCGTCAGTCAGGTCGAAGAGGGCGGCGGGCGCTTTCCACAGGTTGCAGGCCTGAAGTTTACCTGGGATTCCGCGATTGCTTCGGGCGAAGGCCGCGTGGTCGAGGTCATGGTGGCACAGGGCGACAGCTTCGTTCCGATCGACCCCGAAAAAGTCTATGGCGTCGTAACCAACAACTTCATGCGCTCGGGCGGCGACGGATACAAGATTTTCGCAACCGCCGGGATGAATGCCTATGACTACGGCCCCGGGCTCGAAGTGGTTCTGGCTGATTATCTGTCAAAAAGCGGCGCCTATGTGCCAAAAACCGAAGGCCGCATCATCCGGAAGTAACCCTTCATAAACTGCAAAAAGCAGGCGCGCCCGACACATCAGGCGCGCCTTTCCTGTCTGGACCCTTTTGCAAAAGCACTCGGTAGGCTAAGCTGGCCCGATGTGCGGACGTTTTGCAATGACCCTGCCCGTAGAGGCAATGGCGCAGCTGTTTCAAGCCGCCCCCGACAATGATCTTCCCCCGAATGATCGCTATAACATCTGTCCGACACAGCAGATCACAGCCGTTGTCAGCACCAATGGGTCACGCAGGCTCAGAGCATTTCGTTGGGGGTTTATCCCGCATTGGTACAAGACCCCGACCGACGGCCCGCTGCTGATCAATGCACGCGCAGAAACCATCGCACAAAAACCTGCCTTCGGAGCAGCCTGCCGCTCCCGTCGCTGCATCATTCCTGCCACAGGTTTCTACGAATGGACCAAAACACAAACCGGCGCACGTCAACCGTGGTATGTCCACCCCGCCAAGGGCACCCCGATCGCATTTGCAGCAATCTGGCAAGACTGGGGCGCGGGCCCTGTGGGTGTGACGACATGCGCGATTGTGACCTGCGCTGCCAATAAAACAATGTCCGGCTTGCACAGCAGAATGCCTGTCACACTCGCCCCCGAGGCTTTTGGCTTGTGGCTGGGTGAAACCGGAAAAGGGGCCGCACGCCTGATGCACGCCGCCCCCGAAACGTACTTTACATTTCACAAGGTGGCCGCGGAAGTAAACTCCAACCGTGCCAGCGGACCAGCGCTGATTGAACCACGTCTATCAGATTGAGAAGCAACAACGGCGCCCCGGGCCTGACCGCAGGGGGCTTGCCCCCTGCCATGCCCAACCCCGCAAGGGGGCGGGAGTGCTTGCCTGCAACAGCGATTGCCGATCGTCACCTCTGATCGGGAAGGATAATATCACTGTAACTCAGGCCATACTCGAAATATCCCTTGGCCAGAAAGTTTTTCACCTGCGCAATCACAAGGGGATTCGCCGCAATCAATGTATGCGAAACAGAAAGTACCAGATGATCTTTCATGCCGGAAATCCGCGTCTCGGCGACACTGACCTTTCCATCATCATCCCCTGGAATTATGCTTGAGAACACCGGGTTAAAAGAGAAATCACCAGCCACAATCCCGACCTCTCCAAAATTGGCCGACAGCACATCCCCCAACCTCAGCGGCACCGATTCCGTCCCGGTGCCAAGTTGCAAACCAGCCGGCCCGTTGATCTCCTCGAACAAGCTCCACTCGCGCAATGCATCCACCAAGGCGCTTCCGCCGTTTGGTGGTGCCAGCATGACCGTGCGCCCCATCGCCTCGATCGGCCCATCCTCAAGCGCCGCCCTGAGCAATATACCTCCCATCGAATGGGTCACAAAGTGGCGGATCACCCCGTCAGGACAACGGTCGGCAGATCGCCGGACAATGCCTTTCAAGCTGTCGATGCCTTGCCGGGTCGAGGGATAGCCCTCGTTGACAATCACATAGCCTGACTGCTCCAACACCGTTGCCATGACCAGCATGGAGGCTTCGCTGCGGGCCAGACCGTGCAACAACACCACACACCCGCCAGCAGTGGCAGATTGTGGTAAAGCAAGCGCGACCAGCACAGGGATAATGTATCTCATGGGTACACCATAAACATTCCTTTGCCGGGCGAAAGGCTGGGACTTGCCTGCTTCGATCCATACGGTATGAGTGACGCTATGTCTCCACCACGCCTCGCCGCTCGCGCCGTCTTGATGCACCGGAATTCTCTTCTGGTTGTAAATGCCTATCCCGGGCACCAAAGTTCGCTTTGGTGCGCCCCCGGTGGCGGGGTAGAGCGCGGCGCATCACTTCATGACAATCTCAAACGCGAGGTAATGGAGGAAACCGGCCTGACCATTTCCGTTGGCTTGCCCTGCCTTGTGAACGAATTTCACAACCCGAGAGACGGCTTTCATCAGGTTGAGATATTTTTTCGCTGCAAGGTTGAAAGCGGCACATTGAGCGACGCGTGGCAGGACCCTGAACAGGTTGTAAACCGCCGTCGCTGGGTCACCCAATCAGAACTGGCCGAGATGCGGATCAAGCCCGACAGGCTGATCGAAATCGCATGGGCCGACGGGTTTGACTATGATCCCCTCGAAGTGATCGTGCGCTGAGGCCCGAAAACGCCCAGTGCGATTCCCCCCAGAATAAAGGCCGAAGCGATCACAAACCGCGGTGTCAGGGCCTCTGACAGGAACAACATGCCCCCCGCCATCGCAATCACCGGCACACTCAACTGCGCAAGCGCCGCAACAGAGGCGCTGATGCGCGGCAGCACCGTGTACCACAAGGCATAGCCAAGCCCCGACATGACCGCTCCGGACACCACCGCCAACCAGAACCCGTAAGCACTGGCATGAAATGTGCCAAACCCGAGCCAAAGCAAAAGCGCGGGACAGGTCGCATAAAAGAAGTTTGCCATTGTGGCTTCAAGCGGCGCAGGAGCCCCGCGCCCCACAAGGGAATAGACCCCCCAACCGACACCGGCCAGTCCCATCAAAAGCGACCAGACAATCGTGGAGCCTTCCTGTTCGGCACCGCCCGGCCACAGCAACCACCCCAGCCCGACCAGCGCCATCGCCGCACCAGCCCAACGGGCCGCCGGAATGGCCTCACCCGAAATAACCGCACCGCCAAACATCGTTATCTGCACAACACTAAACAGGACCAGCGCCCCGAGACCTGCATCAAGGGACACATAAGCCAGCGAGAATGCAAAAATATAAACGCACAGCGCAGCCACCGGTAAAAGACGCCCCCATTCAGGACGCAACGCCGCCCAAAGCGCCCCCCCTCCAAGGCGCAGGCGCACCAGAGCGCACAAAACAACCGCGCCTGCCAAAACACGCACAACCCCGAACTCGATCGGGCCAATGGCACCTCCGGCAAGGGCCAGCCGGTTGAGAACCGAATTTGCAGCAAAGGCCGCCATCGTCAGAACGATCAGTAGGAATAATTTCATGGCCAAGCTTTCGCACGCCCGTGAACCACTTGCCAGAGCAAGACCAAAGCCGGAGCCCCCAACGTGATCCCAAAGGAAAAGGGTCGCCCGAAGGCGACCCTAAATCGAAATTGAATAAAGCCGGTTTGGCTTACATCATGCCGCCCATGCCGCCCATGTCGGGCATGCCGCCGCCGCCGCCGGAACCCTCTTTGGAGGGCTTGTCAGCGATCATGGCTTCGGTCGTGATCAGGAGCGAAGCAATGGATGCTGCGTCCTGAAGCGCGGTCCGAACAACCTTGGCAGGGTCAATCACGCCAAACTTGAACATGTCGCCATATTCTTCGGTTTGTGCGTTGAAACCAAACGTCGGGTCATCGCTTTCACGGATCTTGCCGGCAACTACCGAACCATCAACACCGGAGTTTTCGGCGATCTGACGCAGTGGTGCTTCGAGAGCCTTGCGGACGATCGAGATACCAACGGTCTGGTCGCTGTTCGCGCCAACCATGCCAACCAGCTTTTTGCCAGCCTGAACAAGAGCAACACCACCCCCGACAACAATCCCTTCCTGCACAGCAGCACGGGTTGCGTTCAGAGCATCGTCAACGCGGTCTTTACGCTCTTTGACTTCAACTTCGGTCATGCCGCCAACGCGGATAACAGCAACACCACCAGCCAGTTTGGCAACGCGCTCTTGCAGCTTCTCACGGTCGTAATCGGACGTTGTCTCTTCGATCTGCTGACGGATCTGTGCGACGCGGGCCTGAATTTCAGCCTTCTCGCCATTGCCGTCGATGATCGTGGTTTCGTCCTTGGTGATGGTGATCTTCTTGGCGGTGCCAAGCATATCCATCGTCACGGACTCAAGCTTCATGCCCAGATCTTCGGAGATAACCTGACCACCGGTAAGGATCGCGATGTCCTGCAGCATTGCCTTACGACGATCGCCGAAGCCGGGTGCCTTGACAGCAGCGATTTTCAGACCGCCGCGCAACTTGTTCACAACAAGCGTTGCAAGAGCCTCGCCTTCGACATCTTCTGCGATGATCAAAAGTGGCTTGCCCGACTGGATAACGGCTTCAAGGAGCGGAACCATTGGCTGCAGCGACGAAAGTTTCTTTTCGTGCAACAGAACAAGGCAGTCCTCAAGGTCTGCGATCATCTTGTCAGGGTTAGTGACAAAATAGGGGCTCAGGTAGCCACGGTCGAACTGCATGCCTTCAACAACAATGGTCTCTGTCTCGAGGCCTTTGTTCTCTTCGACGGTGATAACACCCTCGTTGCCGACTTTCTGCATCGCTTCTGCGATCTGACGACCGATTTCTGCTTCGCCGTTTGCAGAGATCGTACCGACCTGTGCAACTTCAGCGGTGTCTGCAACTTCGCGGGCCGCTTCTTGAATGCTCTTCACAACAGATGCCACAGCAAGGTCGATGCCGCGCTTGAGATCCATTGGGTTCATGCCGGCAGCGACCGACTTGAGGCCTTCGCGGATGATCGCCTGAGCCAGAACGGTCGCTGTTGTCGTGCCGTCACCGGCTTCGTCGTTTGTACGCGACGCGACTTCCTTGACCATCTGTGCGCCCATGTTCTCGAACCGGTCTTCCAGTTCGATCTCTTTGGCAACAGAAACACCGTCTTTCGTGATGCGCGGGGCGCCGAAAGATTTTTCGATAACAACGTTACGGCCCTTTGGACCCAACGTAACCTTGACAGCGTTCGCAAGGATATCGACGCCCTTGAGCATACGATTGCGCGCGTCGGTATTGAATTTGACGTCTTTAGCTGACATGTTTGCCACTCCTATAACTTTTTCTCAGGGGAACTGCGTCAAGCGGGATCAGGAAATGATACCCAGAATGTCGCTTTCCTTCATGATCAACAGGTCTTCGCCTTCGACGGAAACCTCTGTGCCGGACCACTTGCCGAACAGAACCTTATCGCCGGCGGATACCGCCATTGCGATCAGCTCACCGCTATCCTTGCGGGCGCCTTCGCCAACAGAAACGATCATGCCCTCGGCGGGCTTTTCTTTGGCACTTTCGGGAATGATCAGGCCACCAGCGGTCTTTTCATTGGACTCAACGCGGCGGACCAGCACGCGGTCATGCAACGGTTTGAAAGCCATTAGAGACGCTCCTTGGTTCTCTTAAATTTCAATTCCGTTAGCACTCACCGAATGCGAGTGCTAACGAGCCTCAGGTAGTCAATGCCAAGCCCCGCGTCAAGGATACGCCACGAATAAATTCTGCGGAACGCACTAAAAAACCGTCCGGTTTGAGGCCCGCCTGTGCGCCGTAGCAACAGCCTGTGCTAGCCTTGCGAGATAAAGAGCAGCAGCCGTTCGCGTGATGGTGGTCCGTGTTAGAACTGAACCCCGTTGAAAAACGGAGCCCGTGGGTGGATGCGAACGTGAGGGTGATGACACCGCTTTACGGTGATCCCGGTTAGAAAGATCACGGATTCGCATAGCCTCCGCCCTTTTTTTGTCGCCAACAGTGGCGATGAACCTATGCAAATGGCGCTTATGAAAATGCCCCTGCATCTGCATCATGTCGTATCAGATATTACTGGCGTCACGGGGATGCGGATTATCCGCGCGATTATCGCGGGCGAAAGGGATTTGGATATGTTGATATCTCACCGCGTTGAGAGGCGCCGTGCGCCGACCGAGAGGATCAAAGCGGCTCGAAATATTTCTTTGCGCCAACCCAGTGACCGGGCCAATTGTTGACGTTGCAGGGCTTCGATCAGACCAAGATGCCGGATTGTCATCTAATTCCTGAGCCGACGCTGACAACAAGGGACACTGCGATACCACTTTGCGTGCCTTTTACCGGCGGCTGGCCGCACGGGCGGGCACGGCAAAAGCGGTCACTGCGACAGCGTGCAAGAACGTAATCTTGTGCGCGGCACCCTTAAGCGTAGGGCCAATCCCTTCGGGTTTGATCTGCACGAATTGCCTCAAGAAGACGGCATCGCATCGCAACACTGCTCGACCAGACATCGCGTCGTGTTGATTTCAAAGGCTGCTGGAGCTATTGCACAGAAATCGTTATCCAAACCCAAGACGCCGCGCGGGTTGCGTCACACGCAATGCGGCATCCCGCATTCAACTCAATACCCGGCAACATCCCGACTACCATTTTAGCGGGAATCATCTATAAGCCGCCCCGAATAGGACCAGTAAAGAAAGCCGACATTATGACAACGCTCGTTTTTGGCCATAAATCTCCGGACACCGATAGCACCGGTTCGCCCCTGATCTGGGCCTGGTATCTCTCGCAGGTCAAAGGAACGCCTGCCGAGGCACGGCTTCTTGGCGAGCCCAACACCGAGGCGGCGTTTGTGATCAACCGCTGGAACCTCGACAAGCCTGACCTGATGACGGACATCGCTCCGGGAACTCCGGTTGTCATCGTTGACACTAACAACCCTGCCGAATTGCCCGCAGGCATCAATGACGCTGATATTCAGGGCATTATCGATCACCACAAACTGGTTGGAGGCCTGGAAACCAAAGGTCCGATCGACATCACAATACGGCCTCTGGCCTGCACGGCGACCATCATGATCGACCTTATGGGCGATGATGCGGCCAAAATGCCGACATCCCTCAAGGGTGCGGCCTTGTCCTGTATCCTGTCCGACACGCTCGAATTCCGGTCTCCGACGACAACCCCGCACGACAAAGAAGTCGCCGAAGCACTCGCCGCCGAACTCGGGCTTGATATTTCGACCTATGCTGCCGAAATGTTTACTGCCAAGTCGGATGTTTCCGCATTTTCTGACGCCGAATTGCTGCGTATGGACAGTAAGGAATATACGGTCGAGAGCACTAAGTTTCGTGTCAGCGTACTCGAAACAACTGCCCCCGACATCCCGCTGGACAGAAAGAACAGCCTGATGGAGACTATGGTCTCGGTTGCAGCCGAAGACGGGGTTGATCACGTGTTGCTGTTTGTTGTCGATATTCTCAAGGAGCAAGCCACGCTGCTTGTTCCGAATGATGTTGTCAAAACCCTTGCCGAAAAAAGCTTTGGTGTCGCAGTGACCGGCGATCTTGTCGTCCTTCCCGGCGTTGTAAGTCGCAAAAAGCAGATTATTCCGAACCTCAAGCTCTAGATTTTTTCAACCCGACAAAGGTTGGGCAGCCTGACACATTAGCCATCCCGATCTGCAATGGATCGGGGTGGCTTTTTCCATTTGAATGCAAGCATCCAACAGAGCCATCGACAAATTCAGCCTATGTCGCGCCGCCCTTTGGGGGCATACTGCGACAAAGAAAATGAATTCTGAGATTGAACTGCACAGACGAATTGCGCGGTGATGCGATGCGCATCGCGATGACCGGTGGACTGACACGGCCGCTGAACCGCCCCGAGTTTGCCAGAGGGTGATTTGTTCAACGACCAGGCGACAATATCGAGTATATTCAAGTTTGCATGGAACGTCTCCTCTGCTTCTGCGGGGGGAGGGGGCCGAAAAGGCGGCTGTCTACACCAATCGATCCGTTTCAGCGTTACCCGCTCGACTTCGCGCATCGATCTGGTTGATGATTTCTGTTCTGACCAAGCCGATGACCCGCTCTGCCAGCGCATTGTGATAGGTGCCGCCAACAACTCGGATCGGGAGGTCGATCTCTGCCTCTGTCAGGCGCTCGGCATGCTTGATCGATGGATGTTGCGATCCGCGGCTGGAATACTGAGCTAAAGCGTTGTTATTTCATTCTTTTCCTTGCCAGACCTCCTGCTCCAGTGCGGCGAGCACAAACTGTGTCTTCATAGATGTGGAGGTGCGCCAGCCTACGATCCTCCTTGCGAGAACGTCGATGAGCATCGGTCCGAAGACAATGGTCGCGCCACGCAAACGGTGCCCGATCCGTTGGGCAGGGCAAAGAGGTGTCCGGGTTGATAATGACGACCATTTTGCCCGGGACAACACCTTTGATGCCCAATTTCCGCATCAATCGCTCTGCTGTGCAGCGCGCTACATCTTCACCTTCCCGCGGCAAAACGCACCAAACCTTCCGAGCACCGTAGAGTTTGCGGCGGCTTGCCCGTGCCGCAACAATCTTGACACAGTTCGCGGTTCTCGCGCTCCACCTTTTTCACGCGTCGACCCCGGTCGTTCGCTGCCGTCGCGCTGGACCCGGCGAACAACCCGATTTGCCTGCAATCCCCGTCAGCGCAACAACTTCGCTCTGATATTCATCGCGGTGTTCCATAACGGGAAATTCTCCGAGATCTTTGCCCTCCGATAAACCCGGGGCGGTTCAAACTGCTTCCAGCATACCGATCACCAAGGCCGCAGGATAAGTCCCACCTGCGAAGCAGAGACTGCGATTGGACCCCGATGTGTGCAACAAAGCCCCGGAGCACGGGCGTCAACATACGAGACCGCAAAGTTTCAGGGCGCTGTTGTTGTCGGGGGTCAGTTCGCGGTCCTCCCCGAGTTAAGGGGCGTCATCGTTTGCCCGCAGATAATTGGGGCGCTGGCTGGTGACATCAAGGTTGAAGAAGCTCTGAGAGCACGGAGAAAGCTGCCGAGTGTAAGATGAAATGCGCCGGTTTGTACGACGTCCACCTTTTGGGGCGAGGCGATGACGTCTACAGTTTTCCAGGCCACCGCCTTGCTCCAGACGCCTGTTTTTGCGCATCGCAACGAACCGCTACTTGAAACGAACTGTGGTTTGACACGACCGCAGGTTTAGGGGGCGACCTTTCGGTGTTGAACAAGTGAGGCCAAGCGTATCAGCACGGTGATTTGATGTCTGGGCATTATCAAGATGTCGAGAAGGACAAGGAACGCCCTGGCAAGGAAGCCTACTTGCTGCGCAAGCAAGGGGCGGGTTGAAAACGCGGCGGCCCACTGATCGTCAGGGTAACGGGTAAGACTGTCGCTTCGCGACACTTGAGAGGAAGACTGACCCGCCGAATGTCTGTGCCGGTCTATTCAGGTCTCATCGCGTGACTTTCGTGCATGACGGGTGCGCCATGCCAGCGCGGTGATATAAGCGTATTTCAGGGAACAGCATCGGCTAAGCCCCCAAAGCTGTGGCAAATCGCACATAACAGGGGAATTATGGGAATTGGGGTTGAATTTCAGGCCTCGACGGGTTGGTCGTTGAGAGTGTCCGATCTTCTGTGTATGAGTAATCTGGCCCATGCTTCCAGAATGAATGAGCATGACAACAATGACGATTTCCAAAGGATTACTGGACGAGCTGCTTAGCGGCGTGGATCGGCCCAAGG
>JBLHUT010000108.1:0-10794 GCA_047629975.1 Paracoccaceae bacterium | reverse complement strand
GTCTCGCTTCCCATGGCCTTGGCATGGACCTTTTTCGCAGGATGGGCGGCGTGGGTGTCGTTTGATCCCTTAAGCTGGGCGCATTGGGGCCTTATCGTGACGTCGATATACCTTGTCTTTGCAGGTATCGCCCAGCAAATCATCCCTGCCAAAGACGCGTGATGCGCCCGTAACATACGGACGCATCTACTTTGTGTTCAGGCAAAAAGGCGCGTTTTCTAGTCGTCCTCGTCCTCGCAATCGTCTTCAACATCCGGTGGCTGAACGTCGGCACGCCCTTTGACGACCATCATTGTCGCGGCCATCGACGACACCAATTTATCCTCGATCCCGTCGCGCAACGCATAGGCGCGCCCCTCTGTCACCATCAAGGTGCGGCCAGCATTGATCACGCGCCCCTCGAACCGGAACCTGTCCCCGATGGCGGGTGCGGTAAAGTTCGATTTGAATTCGACCGTCAGAACCTCTGCCCCGTCAGGCATCAGACTGAAGGCGGCATAACCACAAGCGGAATCCAGCACGGTCGTCACCACACCGGCATGTAAAAAACCGTGCTGCTGTGTTAGGCGCGGATCGAAATCCATCTCGATGATCGCCTCGCCCGGCCGGATTTCTGTCAGGGACGCACCAAAGGTTTCCATCACGGCCTGCGCCGTAAAGTTCGCGCGCGTGCGCCCTTCGAAATCTTCGACCGGTGGCTCGAACTTATTCGTGGTCATGACAATGCCTCTTCGCAGCGCGCGCAAACATCACCGTGAGAATGCGTGCCGACATCGGGCAATATCTTCCAGCAGCGCTGGCATTTTTCGCCCTCGGCCATTGCAAAGACAACCGCGATCCCCGGTGTCTCGGGCAGGGTAAAGGCCTGTTCGGGGGCGACCTCGTCCGACAGCACCACCGCCGAGGTGATACAGGTATCGGCAAAATCGACCGACGCCAGAACGGCGCGCATGTCCTCGTCCGCCACAAAAACGACCGGTGCCGCCTCAAGCGAGGCTCCGATCACCTTGTCACGCCGTTGCACCTCAAGCGCGGCCGTCACGACACGGCGTGCCACACGGATGCTCGCCCACTTTGCGGCCAGACCTTCGTTGAACCACGCTTCGGGCGTGTCGGGGATATCTTGCAGGTGAACCGAACTGTCCGCCCCCGGATACCGCTCCAGCCAGACTTCTTCCATCGTGAAAACCAGCACCGGCGCCAACCACGTGGTCAGACGGTGGAACAGAATATCAAGCACCGTCTGTGCCGCACGCCGCGTGGCACTGTCAGGTGCATCGCAATACAGCGCATCCTTGCGGATATCGAAGTAGAACGCCGAAAGCTCGACCGTGGCAAAGTTGAACAAGGTCTGAAAGACGCCCTGAAAATCATACGCCGCATAGCCGTCGCGGACTTTGATATCCAGCTCGGCAACACGGTGCAGCACCCATTGCTCCAACTCGGGCATGTCGGCCACATCAACCGCGCTCCCGTCAAAATCGTGCAACGCCCCCAGCAGGAAACGCATCGTGTTGCGCAAGCGGCGATAGCTGTCGGCCACCCCTTTCAGGATCTCCGGCCCGATACGCAAATCCGCCGTGTAATCCGACTGCGCCACCCAGAGCCGCAGAATATCGGCGCCGTATTGCTGCACCACTTTTTCGGGAGCAACGGTATTGCCCACCGATTTGGACATCTTGTTGCCCTTCTCGTCGAGCGTGAAACCGTGGGTCAGCACCCCGCGATAAGGCGCGCGCCCCTGCGTGCCGCAGCTTTGCAGCATCGACGAATGGAACCACCCGCGATGCTGGTCGGTACCTTCGAGGTACAGATCGGCCAGACCATCCTCGGAGCCGTCCTCGCGGTCGCGCAGCACAAAGGCGTGGGTCGATCCGCTATCGAACCAAACGTCAAGGATATCAAAAACCTGCTCATAGTCACCGGCCGCGTGATCCCCGCCAAGGAACCGCTCTTTTGCGCCCTCGGCGTACCACGAATCCGCCCCCTCCGCTTCGAATGCGGCAACAACGCGTGCATTTACGGTCTCGTCGCGCAGCAGGAAATCGGCATCGGTTGGCTGCGCGCCCCGCTTGACGAAACAGGTAAGCGGCACACCCCACGCGCGCTGTCGGGACAAAACCCAGTCGGGTCGCGCCTCGATCATCGCAAATAGCCGGTTGCGGCCTTTTTCAGGCGTCCAGGTCACCAACTCGTCGATGCTGCGCAGTGCGCGCTCGCGGATCGTGGTGCCGTACGTGTCCTGCCCGTCGCCAACGGGACGGTCGATCGCGGCAAACCACTGCGGCGTGTTGCGAAAGATTACCGGCGCCTTCGAGCGCCAGCTGTGTGGATAGGAATGCTTGACCTGACCGCGCGCGATGATGCCACCCGCCTCGACCAGCTTGGTGATGACGGCAGTATTGGCCTTGCCCTCCTTGCCTTTGTGATCGAGCACTTGCAGGCCCGCAAAGAACGGCACATGGGGCAGGAACTCCGAGCTTTCGCCGACGTTATAGGTCATCCGGTCCAGCCAGTTACGCTTTACAAAGGCCTCGTAATCGTCGGCACCGTGGGACGGCGCGGTATGGACAAAGCCCGTTCCCGCCTCGTCGGTCACATGATCGCCGTCAATCATCGGCACGTCGTAATCCCAAAAGCCTTCCGCGCCGTCCATGCCCGCAAACGGATGCGCCAGTGTCAGCCCGCCCAACTCGGCCTCGGTCACATCGCGCACTCGGGTGAAATCGGTCGCGCGCGCCTTGGCAAGGGTCACGGCCGCCAGTGTATCTGCAAAAAGGTACAGATCGCCCGCCGCAGTCCAGCTTTCGGCTTCGGTCGCGTCAACGCGGTAAAGTCCGTAAGCGATCTTGGGGTTATACGCGACCGCCTTGTTCGACGGAATCGTCCAGGGCGTGGTCGTCCAGATAACCACTCGCGCGGCACCAAGGTCACTGTCGCCGGCACCGGTCACGCGAAACGGCACCCAGATCGTGTGGCTCTTGTGCTCGTGATACTCGATCTCGGCCTCGGCCAGCGCGGTCTTCTCTACAGGTGACCACATCACAGGCTTGGACCCCTGATACAGCGTGCCATTCATCAAGAACTTCTGGAACTCCGAGGCAATCGTCGCCTCGGCGTGGAAATCCATCGTCAAATAGGGTTTGTCCCATGTGCCACTGATGCCAAGCCGCTTGAACTCGTCACGCTGGATATCCACCCAACCTTCGGCAAATTTCCGGCATTCCTGACGAAAGTCGATCACATCGACCTCGTCCTTGTCCTTGCCCTTGTTGCGGTACTGTTCTTCGATCTTCCACTCGATCGGCAGGCCGTGGCAATCCCAACCGGGAATATAGCGCGCGTCGCGTCCCATCATCTGCTGGCTGCGCACCACCATATCCTTGAGGATCTTGTTGAGCGCATGACCGATGTGCAAGTGCCCGTTCGCATAGGGAGGGCCATCGTGCAGCGTGAACGGCACACGTGTCTGCACACGGGCCTTTTCACGCAGTCTTTCATAAACGCCGAGCGTTTCCCAACGGGCCAACCAGTCGGGCTCGCGTTTGGGCAATCCCGCACGCATCGGAAAATCTGTCTTGGGAAGGCGAAGCGTCGCCTTGTAGTCGGGTGTCTGGGGGGCGATCGTGTCGGCACACATGACGGGTGTTTCCTTGTCTCGATCCGCAACCAGATCGATCATATCTTTGAATGAGGGGCGCGGAATCGGCCTTTCACGGCGCGATAACAACGAAAAATCCCGGTCGCTTTGATGTCAAAGCGCCGGGCCGGTAATTCGCTTGGAGATAGCAATGTGCCGGTTCATAAGCGCCTTATAGACAGGCCCGAGAGCCAGAACAAGAGCACCCTCGCCCGCACCCTCCACCCGCCCCCTTCACCAGCACCTTTAAATTGAAAAGCCAACGCCCGAAAAAGGCCCGCGCCGCACCCGCAGGGGGCGGCGCCATGCCCAACAGATCGCGGCGTCCTTGGACGGGGCAATCCGGCGGGAGCCCCCCTCGCAAACCCGCGCCCCGAACAGCACCTCCGGCTAAATGACCATGTGCCGGGCCCGCGCGCCGCGTTCAATGGCCGCCCCGTGCAACAGGTCAATGTTGAACTCGTGCCGGATTTCCTCGAGCAGTCTCAACTCGCGTTGATCAAGCCGCCCGTCTGCAGCCGCCACATCACACGCCAGCGCATAGGCCGTTTCAAACAATCGCTCTGGCAGAACGCTCTTCAAGAGCCCGAAAAACGCATCCAACCCTTCTTCCTCTTCGAACAGGTCGAAAACGGCCTTTGACACCCTTTGCATCCGGTCCTGATCATAGCCTGCAAACACAGGAAGATGATTTACGATCCTCTGGATGGTGACCAGCTCGCTGGTCCTGATCGACGAATCCGATGCGGATACACCTATCATCACAGCAATCAGAGCGTCTTGCGGTGTGAGCGGGGCGGTTGATTTGGGCACAGTCGCGCCTCCTTTGGATCGGTTCGCCTGCATATTTATTGACGCCAGCCCCGCACCGCAATAGGTAACGGCGCGATCAGGGCACGGGGCCCTGCGCCCCATCAAGAGAATTCCGACATGTCAAACCTGCGCGACGCTGCTCTCACCTCAAAGGCCTGGCCCTTCGAAGAAGCAAGACGCGTGTTGAAACGCGTCGAGAAATCACCTCCTGAAAAAGGGTTTGTCCTCTTCGAGACCGGTTACGGCCCCTCGGGTTTGCCCCACATCGGCACCTTCGGCGAGGTCCAGCGCACGACAATGGTCCGGCGCGCCTTCGAGATCATTTCCGACATCCCGACGAAACTGTTGTGCTTTTCCGACGATATGGACGGCATGCGCAAGGTGCCTGAAAACGTGCCCGACCCTGTCGCACTCGCCAAACATCTGCAAAGACCCCTGACCAGCGTGCCCGACCCCTTCGGCACAGACCCCAGTTTCGGGGATCACAACAACAAGATGCTGCTGCGTTTTCTTGACACGTTCGGGTTCGAATACGATTTCGCAAGTGCGACGGAGTATTACACTTCCGGCAAAATGGACGAAATCCTGTTACGCGCCGTTGCGCGGTATGATGACATCATGAAAATCATGCTCAAGTCCCTGCGGCCCGAGCGCCGCGAGACCTATTCATGCTTTTTGCCCATTTCTCCGATTTCGGGGCGCGTGCTTTATGTGCCAATGAAAGAGGTCAACGCAAAGAACGGCACGGTTACCTTTGCCGACGAAGACGGCACCGATTGCACCGTGCCCGTCACCGGTGGCAACGTGAAGTTGCAGTGGAAGCCCGACTTTGGCGCCCGCTGGGCAGCGCTTGACGTGGATTTCGAGATGTACGGCAAGGATCACAACCCCAACACGCCGATTTACGACGCAATCTGCAAGGTTCTTGGCGGCCGCCCGCCAGAGCATTTCACCTACGAACTGTTTCTGGACGAAAACGGCGAGAAAATCTCGAAATCCAAGGGTAACGGCCTGACCATCGACGAATGGCTGACCTATGCGGCGACCGAGAGCCTTGGGTATTTCATGTATCAAAAGCCGAAGACCGCCAAACGGATGCATTTCGACGTGATCCCAAAAGCGGTCGATGAATATCACCAGCAGCTCAAGGCCTATGCCAAACAGGATGACACCGCGCGCCTGTCCAATCCGGTGTTCCACATCCACGGGACGGATGTTCCCGAAAGCCACATGGTTGTGCCGTTTGCGATGCTGCTCAATCTGGCCTCGGTGGCCGGAGCAGAAGACAAGGACCAGCTTTGGGGCTTTATCCGCCGCTATGCGCCGGACGCGCGTGCCGAAACACATCCCGACCTTGATGCAGCCGCCGGTTTCGCTGTGCGCTATTACAACGACTTCGTGAAGCCGTCTAAAGTCTACCGCCACCCGACAGATACCGAGCGCGCCGCACTGGGCGAGCTGTCGACCCGCCTGCACGGCTGGACGGGCGGGCTTGATGCCGATGCGCTTCAGACCGAGGTCTTTGCCGTTGGCACCGCGCACGGCTTTGACCCGATGCGCGACTGGTTCAAGGCGCTCTACGAGGTGCTGTTGGGGGCCAGTCAGGGGCCCCGTTTTGGCGGATTTATCGCACTTTACGGGGTGCAGGAAACCGCCCGCCTGATTGATGCCGCCCTTGCCGGTGATCTTGCGCAATAGCACGCCGGGGCACACCGGTTTCGCCAATGTGATTTGACGCGCCCTGTTGCAATGCTACTTTTGTGCCATTGCAACAGGAGCCGTGCCAGATGAAACCGTTTTTAACCGCCCTCGCCCTGACGTGGGCGCTTGCTTTTCCAGCCGCCGTTCACGCGCAGGACCTGCCGAAACAGGCGGTGACAGGGGTCATCCAAAACCAGCTTGACGCCTTCGGACAAGACGACTTTGCGCGGGCCTATACCTTTGCGTCCCCGATGATCAAACGCATGTTCGGCGGGCCCGATACATTCGGCATGATGGTGCAACAAGGCTATCCGATGGTGTGGCGCCCCTCCGATGTCACTTATGGCGACACCCGCGCCCAAGGGGACGCTATTTTCCAGAAGGTGATCATCACCGATCAGGCCGGCCGGATGCACGTGCTTGAATACGAGATGATCGCAGCCCCCGACGGATGGCAGATCAACGGCGTACAAGTGTTGCGGCAGCCACAGCTGGGGGCGTGACCTGCCCCGGCACGTGCCTTAGTCCTGCATCAAGTCATCAGGCGACAACACAAACGCCTTTCCAAAGCCGCCGTTCAAATGCGCACGGGTCACATCGAAGCGCACGAATGAAAAATCCATAAAATCGATGTAAAGGCCCGCCTTGGGCCGGTGTTTCAGGTAATGATCGCGCAGGGCCTGATACCCTGCATCCCCCTTGCGGATAAAACAGGCGTCCGCCTCGAGTGTCAGGCGCGGATGGGTCAACGGGTCACCACGCTGTGCAGGCTCGCCCACCAGCACAGAGCACCGCGGGTCGCGGCGCAACGCCGCCGTGTGACCGGACAAATCACTGACCAGCGTCAGCAGCGCACCCTGCGGCGTGGTGGCAATCGCCACACGGCTGACCACAGGGCGCCCCGTTTCAGGCGACAGAACCGCCAAAGCCCCAAAGCGCGCCGCACTGATCAGATCGCGCGCCATCCCGCGCGCCGCCGCGTCCGTCACGCGGAGTCCCGAAGGGAGCTTTGTCATGCCCTCAGGCTCAGTTCCAGCAACTGACCAGAACGGTCATGCCGCCTGCCAGCGTCTCAAGGTCCTCTGGCGCGATCACGGCGTCCTGCGGCGCCGAGCGGGCCACAACACCCGCACCGGACAAAAAGGTCGTAATCCCGGGCACGCCAACCGCAAAACTGACGCCTTGGGGCAGACTGCGCCCGCCTTGGTCCAGCCGCGGTTGCAACAGGCCGATCACGGCCCCGGTTGCGTCGAAAACCGGCCCGCCTGCATCGCCGGGCAAAGCCGCCACATCAAGCCGCCGGACGCTCTCTTCGCCGTTCAGTCCGCGAACATCGGCAAGGGTGCCGAACGTCACCGACGGCGACTCCAGAACGTCTTCGTAGGAGAAACCCGCGACCGCAATATCGGATTTCAACCGTGGCAAGGCTGCGCCAAATGCCGCAACACCCACCGGCGCAAGCCGCTCTTTGGGGCGCAACAGAACCAGACCAAGCGCGTCCTGACGGGCCACGATTTCAGCCTCGTAAGACTGCGCAAGGGTCAGCCGCTCGCAACGGCCCGCAATCTGCGTCGTCGTCAGAACCGCCCCTGCCCCGTCGACAAAAACCCCCGAACGGGAGATTTCGGGACGCCGCACACGAAGACCGGCCATCAGGTCGATCTGCTGGTCCAGACCGTCCCCCGCCAGATCGGGCAGAACCACCTCTGGCACCGTGCGGAAACTGGCGCGCATCCGCGCCTCGATCCGCTCCATCAAGGCCGCATCCCGCGGCGTCCAGACCAGTGTGTAGCCTTTGACATGACCATCGGAAAGCTGCGCAAAAGTCACAGACTGGCGCGTGTTGTCCTGTCCGCTCAGTACAAAAGACCGCGCACTGCGCGAGCGTGCACCATTTGGCGGAACAATTTCCAGCGTTTGCATAATATCGTAAAGACCCGACAGCGTGCCCTGATCGCCTTGCTGCGAGATCAAAAGCACCTCGATGCCTTTGTCGGTTGTGCTGGTGTAGCGCACGAACGGCGGATCTTCGCGGTCGCGCGCGATCATGCCCATGGGCAGCAACATCTCGATCCCCGCAATCGGGTCGTACACCACTTCAAGCCCCAACGCAGCGAAAACGGCGCGGTAGGACGACACCAGTTCGTCGCGCTGCCGCGTTGTCAACACGCCGGTCGCATCGTACCCTTTTGAAGCTTGGTAACTGGCCATGGCACGGCGTGTTCCAGCACCAAAGTCACCGTCGATTGCGGCGGCATAGAATCCCTCCCATTGCATCGCTTCCTGCAAGAGCTTGCGTTCACGCTCGGTCAGCGTGCGCTCGCTCTGACGGGCCTCGCGCTCGGTCTCTTCGCGCGGGGCGACAATCGTCTCGGGCTCGGGAAGGGTTTGACTGATCGGCACTTGCGCCCCGTCTTGCTGGCCAAGTGGCGCAACCGAGACAGGCTCGATCGTGCGGTTGGCCGCATCTTGTGGCCAGAATTTTTGCCGGTAAAGATCACCAAAGGCGATAAAGCTGTCTTGCGCCACCAAACGGTTGGCACGCAGGACCTGCAACTCGCTTTCGGCGGCAGCGCGCGAATAAGGGCCCAGCGCAATCGCATACCAGCCCGATCCCATCCGGAACCCGTTCACATTCGCAAAGGCCTCTGCATAGGTACGTGCGCGCACCTCGGCCTGCTCAAGCGTCGGTCTGGCCTCGATCTGGACCCAGACCTGCTCCTGGGCACGTGCAGCCCCCACGATGCTAATGCCCCCCGAAAGAGATGCAACCACAACCCAGAAAAAGAAATACAAACGTTTCAAAGCAAATTCTCCAACTCCGCGCCCTGTTCGAACCGCAACCGGTCGCGACGCTCTATAAATCCGCGCGAGAATAACAGGTCAGATGCCAGACGCACCCGTTTTTTGAATATCTGCCGGCAAGCGTTTCGAAAATAGCACAAGACCGTTACATCAACCCGATTACCGCAGCGCACCCCTGCTACAAGCCGCACAAACCCCGTGCACGCATTGACCCTGCCGCGCCCCTTGCCTAAGACACGCGCGTCGGCATCAACGGAGGCCCGGAAATGGTACAACCGCACGCACAGGCTCAACGCTTCGATCCCACAGCAGTAACGATGGCTGCACCGCGCAGCTTTCAGGAAATCCTGTTGCGGTTGCAAAGCTACTGGGCCGCCAAGGGCTGCGCCGTGTTGCAACCCTATGACATGGAAGTGGGGGCGGGAACCTTTCATCCGGGCACGACGTTGCGCTCGCTTGGCACGCGCCCGTGGGCTGCGGCCTATGTGCAGCCGTCGCGCCGCCCGACCGACGGACGATACGGTGAAAACCCGAACCGTTTGCAGCATTATTACCAGTTCCAGGTTCTGATCAAACCGTCCCCGCCTGATTTGCAGGACCTTTACCTTGGCTCGCTGGCGGCGATCGGGATCGACATGAACCTGCACGACATCCGCTTTGTCGAAGATGATTGGGAAAGCCCGACGCTGGGCGCGTGGGGGCTTGGCTGGGAGGTTTGGTGTGACGGCATGGAAGTGAGCCAGTTCACCTATTTCCAACAGGTTGGCGGACATGATTGCCACCCTGTCTCCGGAGAGTTGACTTATGGGTTGGAACGCCTTGCGATGTACGTGCTGGGCGTGGATCATGTGATGGACATGCCCTATAATGACCCCGATGCGCCCATCGCACTGAGCTATGGCGACGTGTTCCTGCAAACCGAGCAGGAATACAGCCGCTGGAACTTTGATCAGGCCGACACCGCGACATTGTTGCAGCATTTCGTGGATGCCGAAGCAGAATGTGCGCGCATTCTCGAAGCGCCCGACACCGACCCCAAGACAGGACGCCGGATTATCATGGTGCACCCCGCTTATGACCAGTGCATCAAGGCCAGCCATCTGTTCAACCTGCTGGATGCGCGCGGCGTCATTTCGGTGACCGAGCGGCAGGCCTATATCGGGCGGGTGCGTAATTTGGCGAAGCTGTGTGTGGACGCCTATATCCGCACCGAAGCCGGTGGATGGAGTGACCAATCATGAGCGGTAAAATTGTAGGGATTGCGATCATGCTCATTGCTTTGGCCGTCGGCGCGGGAATTTATTATTTTCAGGTTTACGGGTATTACACCGAAATCTCGGATGCCCAACAACGCGGTGTGGCGTTGACATCGCTGAGTACAGGCACCCCCGAGCCTATCCTTGCCACGGGGATCACGGCAATTGACGCAGGATCCTCTCCGATCCGTTACCGGGCATGCTTTTCCACACAAATGAGCCAGGCGATGCTGTCCGAGACCTATGTCGACTACCCCGAGGCCGAGCCGCTGACCGGACCGGGCTGGTTCGAATGCTTTGACGCCGACGGTATTGGCGATGCCCTTGCGCGTGGCGACATGCTGCCGTTTCTCGGCGAGGCGAACGTTGTTTACGGCATCGACCGTGTGGTGGCCATCGACGCGCAAGGGCGCGGCTATGTCTGGCACCAGATCAACGCGTGTGGCGAGCAGGTTTTCGATGGCAAGCCCGCCCCCCAAGGATGCCCCCCGCGGGAAGGAACACAATAAATGCCCGATCTTCTGATTGAACTCCTGTCCGAGGAAATCCCCGCCCGGATGCAGGCACGCGCCTGTGCCG
>JBLHUT010000107.1:0-10805 GCA_047629975.1 Paracoccaceae bacterium | reverse complement strand
GGTCATGCCGCAAGAATTGAACATGGACCCGTTTTTCAGCCCGCGTCGTGCGCTGGAGGTGCAGGCCGGCCTTTACGGGGTGCCCAAGGCGCGCCGCCAGACGGACGAAATTCTCGAGATGATCGGCCTGACCGACAAGGCCGATGCCTATGCGCGGTCTTTGTCCGGAGGTATGCGGCGGCGGCTGTTGCTTGGCAAGGCGCTGGTTCACGCGCCACAGGTGCTGGTGCTGGACGAGCCGACAGCCGGAGTTGATATCGAACTGCGGCAGATGCTGTGGAGCAATGTGCGTAAACTGAATGCCGAGCGGGGCATGACGATCATCCTGACCACCCATTATCTGGAGGAAGCCGAACAGATGTGTGACGAGATCGCCATCGTCAATCACGGTGCGGTGGTTGTGCGCGACAATACATCGAACCTGATTGGCCGGCTTGATGCCAAAACGCTTGTCATTACCCCCCAAGAGCCTGTGACATCCGCCATCACTCTTCCCGAAGGCGTCACGCTGGAGCAGCGTCCGGGGGGCTTGATGGCTCTTTCCTATCGTCGGGGCGTTGTGTCGGCGAACACCGTGCTCGAGGCGGTCCGCGCCGCAGGGGTGCAGATCGCCGATGTCACCAGCGAACAGGCGGATCTCGAGGATGTCTTTCTTGCGCTGACCACGTCGTCGGCGGCCTGATGGCACTGGCACGGGCACTGGCACCGGGATCATTGGCATGAGTGATTTGCCTCAAGGCGCACGACCCTTTCTGCGTTTGCTGGAGGAAGCCGCGACGTCTTTGGGGGGCCGTGTCGAGGTGGATCCGGCCTTCGGGCATATTGGCCGGTACATTGCCTCGAACGGGCGGGTCTGGCCGTTTTTCGGTAATGCTTTGGGGCTTAACTCTGATGCATCGGCCGCGCTTGCCGCTGACAAGACGTATTGCGCGCAGATTCTTGGTGCTGCGGGTCTGGCGGTGCCGGCGGGATGTCTGGTGGTGTCTGACAGGTGCCGTGCGGCGCTGTCGTTGAAAAATGCCAGAGTTGCGGCGGGCCTGCCGGGGGTGGATGTCGGCTTGGAATTCGCCGCGGCGCAAGGCATGCCGGTCTTCGTCAAGCCGAACCGCGGTTCCGAGGGGCAGGGGGTGTCTTGTGCGACCGACATGCAGATTTTGCAAAACGATCTTGCGGCGTTGCTTGCGCATACCGACCACGTGCGCATCGAACGGGCCGTTTCGGGCCGGGACTACCGGCTTGTCGTTCTGGATGCGCAGGTCGTTGCGGCTTACGAGAGGCGTCCGTTTTCTGCGGTGGGCGACGGGAGGCACAGCGTAAGGGCGCTGTTGCAAACGGCTTTAACCCGCCTTGAAGTGACGCATCGGGGTGCCAAGTTGGCCATGGATGATCCCCGTATTGTCAGAGCGCTGGAGTCGCAAAACCTGCGTTTCGAGGACGTCCCTGAAAACGGGCAGGTCGTTGGGCTTTTGGCAAATGCGAACCTGTCTACAGGGGGTGAACTTGTCGATGTCTTCGATGAACTCCCTGTGGCGGCGGCACAGCTTGCCTGTGCGGCGTCGGCTGCTCTTGGCTTGCGGTTTGCGGGGGTCGACCTGATTGCGCCCGATCTTCAGCGCGATCCATCTGCCGCCGTCGTGCTTGAGGTCAACTCGGCGCCCGGTCTTGATTTCTATGCGGCCCTCGGTCCTGTCAACTGGGCGCGCGCGCGTGGCATTGTGCGGTCTGCTCTCGCGACACTGGCCTGAAAACCCGACCGCGCCGCGTAGCGGCGCCCGGCCCAACGCTTGGTGGCGCCCGAACGGGCACAGGCAAGGGGCGGGAGCCCGCCGTGCGTTGGGGTGGCCCCTTGCGTGCTGTGTTGCGATGTGGCGTCAGGTTCGATAGAGACAGACCAGTCCGACCGGGAGCCCCAGCCTATGACCACGCCGCGCAAGCTTTATATCAAGACCTATGGTTGTCAGATGAATGTCTATGACAGCGAGCGTATGGCCGAGGCCCTTGGCCCTTCCGGGTACACGCAGGTCGACACCCCCGAAGCGGCTGACATGATCTTGCTGAACACCTGTCACATCCGTGAAAAGGCGGCTGAAAAAGTCTATTCCGAACTTGGCCGCTTCAAAGGTCTCAAGGCGGCGAACCCTGATCTGAAAATCGGTGTTGCCGGTTGCGTCGCGCAGGCCGAGGGTCAGGAAATCATGCGCCGTCAGCCTTTGGTCGATCTGGTTGTCGGGCCGCAATCCTACCACCGGCTGCCCGCCCTCGAGGCCCGCGCCCGGCTTGGGGAAAAGCCGCTTGATACGGACTTCCCCGAAGAGGATAAATTTGATCACCTTCCCAAACGGCCCTTGCCCGACCGTGCGCCGACGGCCTTTTTGACAGTTCAAGAAGGATGCGACAAGTTTTGCGCCTTCTGTGTTGTCCCCTACACCCGCGGGGCTGAGGTCAGCCGCCCCGCCGCCCGTATTCTCAAAGAGGCCGAAGATCTGGTGGCGCGTGGCGTGCGCGAGATCACCTTGCTGGGTCAGAACGTGAATGCCTATCACGGGGCGCACGAGGGCACGGATTGGGGTCTTGCGCGTCTGATCCGTGAAATGGCAAAAATTGACGGTCTTGCACGGATACGTTTTACCACCAGCCATCCCAACGACATGGAAGACGACCTGATTGCCGCGCACGGGGATTGTGACAAATTGATGCCGTATTTGCATCTGCCGGTTCAATCAGGCAGTGACCGCATTCTCAAGCGGATGAACCGCAAACATACCGCTGCGCAGTATATCACGCTGATCGACCGGATCCGCGCCGCGCGGCCCGATCTTTTGCTGTCGGGGGATTTCATCGTCGGCTTCCCGGAGGAGACCGAAGAAGATTTTCAGGCCACCCTCGATCTGGTGCGCCACGTCGGTTACGGGCAGGCTTATTCGTTCAAATATTCAGCGCGCCCCGGCACCCCCGCCGCCGAGCGTGCAACTGTCCCCGCCGAGGTCGCGGACGACCGTTTGCAACGGCTTCAAGCGCTGTTACGGACCCAGCAAATCGCCGCCCAAGAGGCCATGGTCGGGCGCGAAGTCACGGTCTTGTTCGAAAAGCCGGGGCGGTTGCCGGGGCAAATGATCGGCAAATCGGAGTATCTGCACGCGGTCCACGCCCTTGCGGATCTGCCGCGCGGCACGTTGGCACGGGTGCGCATCGAGGCAAGCTCGTCCAACTCGCTCTCGGGGGTTTTGATCTAGTCGTTTGTTTGGCTGAAGACGGCGTTATTTTATCGCGGTGGCCAGATCCCGCCTTCAAAATCCTGCCCAAATGAAATTTCGGCATAAATCCGTGTGAATACATTGTGAAATTTCCATTCGCCTCTTGCCATGTCGGGCTGTGGTGGGCAGCATCATCTTGTATTTAACGCCTCTTGATGGAGCCATATTTGGGAATTTCTGTTCTGACCGATAAGTCCACCACCCCCGAGGGGGCAATGTCGCCGCTCGAGTTTCCCGACAACCGCCTTCTGATCGAGCTTTGTGGCGAGTTCGACCGCAATCTTGCCCAGATAGAGCAGTCTCTAAGCGTCCAGATCGTGCGCCGTGGAAATCACCTTGATCTGCTGGGCGAGCCGTCTGGCATCGCGCTGGCGCGGGATGTTCTGGTGGCGCTTTATGACCGCCTCGAGGCAGGGCGATCTGTCGAGCACGGCGACATCGAAGCGGCGATCCGTCTGGGCGGGAACGTCGGTACGCCCAACAGCCCCCGCCGTCCGGGCGACCAGCTGGAGTTGTTCAAAGGCGGCGTGCTTGAGGTAAAGACCCGCAAGAAAACGGTTGAACCGCGCACCGAAGCCCAAAAGGCCTATGTTCGGGCGCTGTTCAAGAACGAGCTGTGTTTCGGTATCGGGCCTGCGGGCACGGGGAAAACCTATCTCGCGGTTGCTGTTGCGGTGAACATGTTTATGGGCGGGCATGTGGACCGGATTGTGCTGTCGCGCCCCGCGGTCGAGGCCGGAGAGCGGCTTGGGTTCTTGCCGGGTGACATGAAAGACAAGGTCGATCCGTATATGCAGCCGCTTTACGATGCGCTGAACGACTTTTTGCCAGCCAAGCAAACGGCAAAACTGATCGAGGAAAAGCGGATCGAAATTGCGCCCTTGGCGTTTATGCGCGGGCGCACGCTCTCGAATGCGTTCGTGGTGCTGGACGAGGCGCAAAATGCCACGACGATGCAGATGAAGATGTTCCTGACCCGTCTGGGGGAGGGTAGCCGCATGGTTGTCACCGGGGACCGGACACAGATCGACCTGCCACGCGGTGTAAAGTCGGGCCTGCGCGAGGCCGAGCATCTGTTGGGCAATATCGACCGGGTCGCCTTCAATTACTTCACCTCGAAGGATGTTGTGCGCCATCCGCTGGTCGCAAGAATCATCGAGGCCTACGAGGCCGCCGAGGGCGCGGCGTGATGTGCAAACCGGCTGCTTGGGTGTGGATGTGAATGTGCCGGTTGTGGTTGATGTCGTGTTCGAGGATCCTCGCTGGCCAGCCGGTTTCGAGGCGCTGACACAGCAGGCCTGTGAATGCGTTGCCGCCCGTCTTGGCCTGCCCGAGGAATGCGAGGTTGTGATTCTGGCGGCCAATGACGTGCGGATCGCGGAGTTGAACCGCGCGTACCGCGCCAAGCATCAGGCCACGAATGTGCTGTCGTGGCCCGCGCAGGATCTGGCAAATGGTGCAGGGCTGCCTCCGGATCGTCCACAGGCCGATTTCCCGGACGAGGGGCCGGCTTTGGGTGATATTGCCTTGGCTTTCGAGACTTGCGAGGCCGAAGCTCTGGCGGCGGGGCTGCCTTTCGAGGCGCATCTGAGGCATCTTGTGGTGCACGGTATGATGCATTTGTTGGGTTTTGATCACATTTCCGACCTTGACGCGGACGTTATGGAAGGATTGGAGACAGAGATACTTGCGCAAATGGGGGTGAGTGACCCATATGCGCAACAGGACTAAGGGCTGATTTTGGCCGGTGTTTATTTTGGAAAGGTCCGATGGGCGACACATCAGACGGGTCTTCGGGAGCGGCGCAAGGCGCGCATCCTGAAAAACCCATGAGACGAAAAGGGCTTTGGGCACGGATGCGGGGGGCTGTCGGGTCCTACGACGACGAGAGCGAAGACAAAGACGAAGAGCACGGCCACCGGTCACAAGGCGGAGCGACCGTGCGCAATTCGGTGCTTTTGGGGGGGCCGATGGGGCTGGGTAATCTGCGATCCATGCGGGTCGAGGATGTGGCCATTCCAAAAGTCGAGATCACCGCGGTTCCGATCGATATCGGTCAGGATGCGCTTGTGCAGGTCTTTCGTGAAAGTGGCGCCACGCGGCTGCCGGTTTATGACGGTACTCTGGACAGCCCTTTGGGGTTGGTACACCTCAAGGATTTCGCGCTGGGCTATGGATTTAACGGGGCAAACAGCACGTTCGAGTTGAAGCCGCTGTTGCGGCCGTTGCTGTTTGCGCCACCCTCGATGCCGATCGGTGTTTTGTTGCAGAAAATGCAGACAGAGCGGATGCATATGGCGCTGGTCATCGACGAATATGGCGGTGTGGACGGGCTGGTCACGATCGAGGATCTGATCGAGCAGGTCATCGGAGAGATCGAGGACGAGCACGATCAGGACGAAGGGGCCAACTGGACCCTCGAAAAGCCCGGCTGCTACATGGCGCTTGCGACGACGTCGCTGGAAGAGTTCGAAAACGAAATCGATGTCGTGCTTGCCGAAGAAGAAGAGCAGGAAGAGGTCGATACCCTTGGGGGGCTTGTTTTCAAGCTGACAGGGCGCGTTCCGGCGCGCGGCGAGGTCGTGCGGCATCCGTCAGGGGTTGAATTCGAGATTGTCGATGCCGACCCACGGCGGATCAAGCGCATCCGTGTCCGGCTTGCCCATGCGACGGCGGCTGAATAACGGGGCGGCGCTTTGGCGTGGGGCGGGCCGGCCTTTGACGTTGATGTTCGCGGGCCTCGGTTTGGCGATGGCAGCGGGGCAGGCCCCGCTCTCGTTGGCGTGGCTGGCGTTTGGTGCATTGACGCTGGCGATGTGGCAGGGATCGCGCATTACCGACTGGCGGCACGCAGCATGGATCGGTTGGGTGTTCGGGTCCGGCTATTTTACCGGCACGCTGTTCTGGATCGTCGAGCCTTTTTTCGTTGACCCGTGGCGCCATGGCTGGATGGCGCCGTTCGCACTTTTTTTCATGGCGGGGGGGCTGGCGCTTTTTTGGGGTGTGGCCTTTGGCGTGTCGGTGCGGTTTGGCCGGACACCGGCGCAGCGGGCGCTAAACCTCGCGGTTTCGCTTGCCGCAGCCGAACTGGCGCGCAGCTATGTCCTGACCGGGTTTCCGTGGGCTTTGATCGGCTATATCTGGACCGACACGCCACTGGCGCAGATTGCGGCTTGGGTGGGGCCACACGGGCTGACCTTGATCACGCTTGTGGCGGCGGTGTTGCCGGCGGGGTGGTCGACGCGGCGGGGGGCGTTTGTGGGGGTCGGGCTGGCGGCCTGCGTTCTGGCGGTGCCTGCGGGGCTTGGCATGTGGCGTCTGGGGCAACCTGAAATGCCGCGCGCCGATCCGGTTGTGGTGCGTCTTTTGCAACCCAACGCGCCGCAGCATCAAAAATGGGATTCGCAGTACATTCCGCAGTTTCTGCGCGCGCAGATGGAGATGACATCGGCCCCCGGAGCGGTTGACCTGATCGTCTGGCCCGAGACGGCGGTGCCCTATTGGCTGCATCAGGCGACGGACGTTTTCGAAGCGATTTCGCAGGCTGCGCGCGGTGCTCCTGTGATTGTCGGAATTTCGCGACAGGATGACGATCTGAGGGCGCGCAATTCCATGGTGGTCATCGGAAGTGCGGGGCAGGTTACCAAGCTTTATGACAAACATCACCTTGTGCCTTTCGGGGAATACCTTCCGTTTGCGTGGGTTTTGAACCGGGTGGGTCTGTTTGGTCTGGCGGAGGCTGCGGGCGGGTACCGTGCCGGTCCGGGGGCCAGTGTGCTTGATCTTGGTCCGGTGTTGGGGCGGATTCTACCGTTGATTTGTTATGAAATGATCTTTCCGCAAGACCTTCGCGCGGCGCCTGTGCGGGCTGACTGGATATTGCAGATTACGAACGATGCGTGGTTTGGCAAACTGGCCGGGCCACAACAGCATCTGGCGCAGGCGCGGATGCGTGCCATCGAACAGGGATTGCCGGTCTTGCGGTCTGCAAATACGGGTGTTTCGGCGATTATCGATGCCAAGGGGCGGATCAAGGGCGCGCTTGCGTTGAACACGCGCGGTGCGCTTGACGGGGCGGTTCCACAGGCGCTTGAACCGACGGTTTATGTGGCTACGGGCGATGCACCGGCCGGGTTGATAATTCTGTGCAGCGGGGCGTGGGCAGTGGCGCGGCGCCGTTTTCCGGCCCGTTGGAGGGGGCGGCGCAAACCGAAACCGGTTGACGGGCTGTCCGGGTCAGACTAGGGAAAACTGCCCTGCTGCAACGGCTTCCTGACGTGGCGGGCTGGATTTTAACGGAGCACTCCTGATGACACGCAAGAACTATGTCTTTACCTCTGAATCCGTCTCGGAGGGGCATCCTGATAAGGTGTGCGACAGAATATCCGACGCAATTCTTGATGCGTTCCTGACCGAGGAAGCAAATGCCCGCGTCGCCTGCGAGACATTCGCCACGACGAATTGCGTTGTTATCGGCGGCGAGGTCGGATTGTCCGATCAGGCCAAGCTCTCGGAATATATGGACAAGATCGCGGATATTGCCCGCGGTTGCATTCGTGATATCGGCTACGAGCAGGACAAGTTTCACTGGAACACTGTCGAAGTGATCAACCGTCTGCACGAGCAGTCGGCCCACATTGCACAGGGCGTTGACAAGGACGGGGCCGGGGATCAGGGCATCATGTTCGGCTATGCCGTCGATGAGACACCTGAACTTATGCCGGCACCGATCCAGTATTCGCACGCCATTTTGAAGCGCTTGGCCGAGGTACGCAAATCGGGTGAACAGCCCACGTTGAGGCCCGATGCCAAGAGCCAGCTTTCGCTGCGCTACGAAGACGGGGTGCCGGTCGAGGTGACGTCGGTCGTGCTGAGTACGCAGCATCGCGACGAAAGCCAGACCAGCGATGATATCCGCGCGATCGTCGAACCCTACATCCGCGAGGTGATCCCGCAAGGGTGGTTGACCCCGAAAACCGAGTGGTGGGTGAACCCGACGGGCACATTTGTGATCGGCGGGCCTGATGGTGACGCGGGCTTGACCGGGCGCAAAATTATTGTCGACACTTACGGCGGTGCTGCAGCCCACGGTGGTGGGGCGTTTTCCGGCAAGGATCCGACCAAGGTCGACCGCTCGGCGGCGTATGCTGCGCGCTATCTTGCCAAAAATGTTGTTGCGGCGGGGCTTGCCAAGCGTTGTACGATCCAGTTGAGTTATGCCATCGGCGTGGCAAAGCCGTTGTCGATTTATGCAGACACCCACGGCACCGGCTTGGTTGACGAGGCCGCAATCGAGGCGGCGGTGGCCCGTGTGATGGACCTGACGCCGCGCGGCATCCGCGAGCATCTGGATCTGAACCGGCCGATTTACGAGCGGACGGCAGCCTATGGCCATTTCGGGCGCGCACCGACAGCAGATGGCGGGTTCAGCTGGGAAAAGACCGACCTTGAGGCCGCTTTGAAGGCTGCAATCCGCTAGAAAGGGTTCCGTAAGGACTTTGGCCCGTGTCCCACGACGCGGGCCGTGGAATGTGGTGCCTGAAGAAAGATGCGCGGAATGTGGCAAATTGGATTATCCACCGATGGTGGCTTGTTTGCGGCGCGCGCATTTGGTTTGATCGGGCCATGAATGATGGAAAACAACGATTGCGCATGACCGCATTGACCCGCCGGTGGGTTCTGGGAGGGCTTTTGGCGGGGGTGGCGGACTGTGCTTTGGCCAGCCCACCCACGGTATCCCCAAGGCCGGTACGCCGCCCCGATCCATCCGACCCCGAAGCGACAACAGAGGCTTTGATCGCCAAAGCGGGGCTTGGTGGAAAGCTGGGGTTTGTGGTGGCCGACGCCGCAACCGGAGAGGTTCTGGGCGCGAGAAACCCTGCATTGGGGTTGCCACCGGCCAGCACGACAAAGGTGATCACGACAGCTTATGCGCTCGACCGCCTTGGACCTGAATATCGTTTTGCCACGCGCCTTCTTGCGGACGGTGCGATCGAGAACGGGATATTGCAAGGTGATCTGATTCTTGTGGGAGGGGGCGATCCGACCCTTGATACCAACGGTCTGGCGGACCTTGCCAAGCAGTTGAAGGCCTCGGGCTTGCGCGGGATCAAGGGGCGGTTTCTGACCTACGGTGCGGGGTTGCCGCAGGTGAATGCGATTGATCCCGAGCAACCCGCGCATGTGAGCTATTCACCGGCTGTGTCGGGATTGAACCTGAATTTCAACCGTGTGTATTTTGAATGGACGCGCGCCGGTGCGGGGTACGGTGTGACGCTGGATGCACGCTCCGACCGGTACCGGCCCGAGGTAACGGCCGCGCACATGGTGATCGAGGATCGCGGCGCGCCGATTTATACCTATGACCGGATCGACGGCAAGGACCAGTGGAGCGTGGCGCGCAAGGCTCTTGGAAAGGGCGGCTCGCGCTGGCTTCCGGTGCGAGATCCACAGGGGTATTGCGCCGATGTGTTCGCGACTTTTGCGCGCTCTCACGGGATTGTCCTGCCGCTGGCACAGGCCAGCAGTGCGCCCCCTCAAGGCACGATATTGGCGCAGCTTGAAAGCGTGCCGTTGCAGCAGATGCTGCGGGGAATGTTGAAGCATTCTACGAACCTGACGGCGGAATGTGTCGGGATGACGGCCACGGCGCTGGCGTCGGGGCGCCCGTCGGGGTTAAAGGCATCGGGGTCTGAAATGCAACGCTGGCTGGACGGTCAGGTCGGGGCCTTGGATGCACGGTTCGTGGATCATTCCGGCCTCGGAGACGGGTCGCGGATTTCGGCGCAAGAGATGGTGCGCGCCTTGGTGCAGCTGGGGTCCAAGCCACAACTTGCTCCGATGATGAAGCAGATGTGGATGCGGGATGCGAAAGGGCGGCCTGACAAAACGCATGCCGCGATTGTGCGGGCCAAGACAGGAACCTTGAATTTTGTGTCGGCCCTTGCGGGGTATGTGACGGTGCCTGACGGGCGGGACCTTGCGTTCACGATCCTGACGGCCGAGCCGGAGCGCCGTGCCGCCATCCGTCCGCAGGACCGTGAAAGACCGCGTGGTGGCCGGGCTTGGGCAGGACGGTCGCGCATGTTGCAGATGCGATTGATCGAGCATTGGGTCAATACGCACAAGCCCTAGTCGCACAGGGTTCCGGACACTTGATCTAAACACGGGACCAAAACACTGGTTTAAAACACAGGGCCAAAACGCGGGGCCAAAACACTGGGCTCGCAAACGGGGCTTGCGAACGGGGCATGGAAAAAACGGCAGTCACGCGGTGCCCTGCTTGCAACCGGCGCGGTGCGTCGCCACAGTAGGCGCGGGACTAGCCGCATACCGCGGTTTTGGCGCAGGAGAAAATTTGATATGCTCGGCAAAACTTCTGCACTGGAACTGGTTTCGGCGGCCCGCGCGGTGCGCGAAAATGCCCATGTTCCCTATTCGAACTTCAAGGTCGGCGCGGCGATACGCACCCCTTCGGGGGCGGTTTATGTCGGCTGCAATGTCGAGAATGTCGCCTATCCGGGAGGGACCTGTGCCGAAGCCGGTGCGATT
>JBLHUT010000106.1:0-10857 GCA_047629975.1 Paracoccaceae bacterium | reverse complement strand
GCGGATGACCACCCGACCTGTCAGGCGGGCCTTTTCCACCAGAACAAGAAGTTCTGTTGCCGGACCATGCAGGATAAACGCAATTTCGGGATTTTTTGCAGCGGCCTTTGCCAAGCCCTGAACCACAATGTCCGGGCCGTGGTCACCCCCCATTGCGTCAACAGAAATAACGATCCGCCCTTGCAAGGCAAGAGGCAGATCGCTTTTTGATAGCGTAGGTAGTGCGACGGAAGGGGCGCCCAGATCGGTCATATGACGGACGCCCTCTTCAATAACTTACGCGGCGTCTTCGTCGATATCGATTTCGTTGACCTGCGCGATCACTTCGCGGTCAGCGTAGTGACCGCATGCGGGGCAAACGTGATGCGGGCGCTTTAGTTCGCCGCAATTCGAACATTCGTTCGGGTTCTCTGCAACCAGTGCGTCGTGCGAACGGCGCATGCCTCGGCGGGAACCTGTAATCTTACTCTTTGGGACAGCCATGTCATATCCTCGGCTTGGGGAGGCTGTCGCCTCCGACTTGTGTCAGTTTAATATTCGATCGGCGCGTCTTACGCTTCCTTAGCGTGCCTTACAAGCATCGCAAGCCAAAGGCCCGCGGAAAATACTGCATTTATTACCGGGTGCAATAAAAAATTGGTAAAAAACAGGCTCACTCACCCTTCATGGCTGCTTTGAGAGCTGCCAATCCGGCAAAGGGTTTTAAATCGGCATCCTGCAAAGGGGCGACTCCTTCTTGTGAAAACACGGCCTGATCAAGTGCCGCGTCGTTCGCACGCGGATAGTCGGGCAGCGCAATGGCCAGCGCCTCGATCAAAAGCTTTGCAAGGTTCACAGATTCGGGAAGCGGCTCCAGCGTATCATCGTCGGGCATTTCGGCCTCTGAGTCGGTGGGATTCGAAAATGCGGCCGTGTAGAGCCTGACAACCGCCGCCTCCAGCCGCGTCTTGACGGGCGCCAGCGTGATCGAGCACGGCTGCACCGCGCTGGCCCCCAAATTGGCGGTCAACCGCCAGTCAGTGGCACCAGCGGGGGCCAGATGCCCCTCGAACACCACCTTGCGCAAGTCCAGAAGATCTAGTTTCTTGGCGATGTTGACCAGCTGGGTCTTGTCCGGAACGATCCGGAACGGGGTCGGTTTATGGGTTTGCAAATCGGCAAGTCGGACGACGTCGGGTGTTGCAGGGCGAGGCGGTTGATGTGTTGATGACATCTGCGTTCACCATCCTTTCTTGAACAGGGGGCGTAGCTTGATATAAGCCGAATAAGAGGCGGGGCACCGCGAAGCAAGAGGGCAACATGGCAAAGACACTTCCAGTGGTATGGCGCGTGGTCCGAAAGAGCCTTCGCGGGATCGGCATTTTCGGTGCTTGCGTAACGCTTGCAGCCTGCACGTCGCAGTATCGAAACCACGGGTACGCCCCGACAGACGACGAGCTGGCCGAGATTGTGGTCGGCTTTGACAGTCGCGGAACGGTCGAGGATGTGATCGGGGCGCCTTCGGCGGGCGGCGTTTTGCGCGATAGCGGCTTTTACTACGTCTCGCAGCGGATCAGCACCTATGCGTATCAGTCGCCTGTCGTCGAAGAACGACAAGTGGTGGCAATCCGATTCGATGACAATGGTGTTGTAAGCAACATCGAACGCTTCGGGCTTGAAGACGGCAACGTCGTAGCCCTGTCGCGCAGGGTGAGTGCGTCTAATATCGAAGGGATCGGATTCCTGCGGCAACTTATGGGCAATCTTGGCCGGTTGGATGCCGCAGGAATAATAAATTAAGCTTCCAGATCAAAGGTTAGCGAGACGCCGTTAATGCAGTACCTTTGCCCGGTGGGCTTGGGTCCATCGGGGAAAACATGGCCCAGATGGGCGTCGCACTGGTTGCAATGCACCTCGACGCGCCGCATGAACCAGCTGTTGTCTTCGGTTTCTGCAACCATGTCATTGTCGAGCGGCGCAAAGAAGCTTGGCCATCCGGTGCCGCTGTCGAACTTTGTGTTTTGATCGAACAGGGCCGCGTCACAGCACACGCAGCGATAAATGCCAGCCTCCTTGGGGAAGTTTTCGTGACTGAAGGCGCGTTCCGTGCCGTGTTTTCGTGTGACCTTGAAGGCTTCATTTCCCAGTTGTGCCCGCCACTCCTCGTCGGATTTGATGATTTTGGTCAATCTGTCTCTCCCGTTTTTGTGCCTTTTTGCCCCGTGCCATCTGGCATATCTGTGCACGCACGGGTCTGATCTCTATTTAAGTGTCTTACGGGTATCTCCAAGATGCAACACGACGTAACTTTGTCGACTCACTTGGGTCGGGGACGGGAGAATGGTGATGGTCGGGCTTCAAAAAGGCCGCTACGCGACTCGCTTTGCGTGCGATCCGTCCGACATGGTCCGGGTTCTTGACCTGCGCGCACAAATTTTTCGGGCCGCAAGTGGTGCGCCGGATGCCGATGCGTTTGATCCCGCCTGCCGTCATTTGATGATCGAGGACATTACATCGAACACTTTGGTCGGGTGCTGCCGCCTGTTGCCCGTGGCGCAGGGCCGCGATGTCGCCAAGAGCTATTCGGCGCAATTCTACGATCTGTCGCGGCTTGCGACATTTCAAAAGCCCATGGTTGAAATGGGGCGGTTTTGCGTCTTGGCGGGGCAGGGCGCCCCTGATTTGTTGCGGGTTGCCTGGGGGGCGATCACACGGTTTGTGGATGAGACGGGGGGCGGAATGTTGTTCGGGTGTGCGTCTTTCGAGGGCACGGTGCCTGAAAGCTATTCTGATGTCTTTGCGTTGTTGCGCGACAGGCATCTTGCGCCGCAAAACCTGCGTGCGCTGGAAAAGGCCACCGCGGTGTTCCGCTTTGGCGTGCTGCGTGGGGACGTTGACCGGAAGGCAGAGCAGGTTGCGGCGCACGGGGTGGGGCCGCTTGTGGATGCAAAACAGGCGATGCGCCGGATGCCGCCGTTGTTGCGCAGCTATCTGGGCATGGGGGGGCGGGTCAGTGACCACGCGGTCATTGACCATGATTTAAATACATTGCACGTGCTTGTCACACTGGACGTTCGGGATATTCCGGCGGCGCGCGCGCGATTGCTGCGTGCGAGTGCAAAATGACGTGTATGCCGGAGCGAACCGTGAAGTCCCCTTCGAATATCGCGGGATCGCACGAGGATCGACGCAGCACCCTTGATTTCGACGCACAGCCGCTTGACGCGGCCGCACGCGCGGGATAGCTCGCCCGAATGGCCAGACCTCCTCTTTTACAGCTTTCCGATATCTCGTTGACCTTTGGCGGGAACCCCGTCTTTGACGGGCTTGATCTTGTCGTGCAACCTGCCGACCGTGTTGCGCTTGTCGGGCGCAACGGGTCGGGCAAATCAACCCTGCTTAAAGTCATGGCAGGGCTGGTCGAGCCGGATCGTGGCGCGCGTGTCGTGGCACCCGGCCTGTCGGTTGGGTACATGGAGCAGGACCCTGAAATGAAGGGCTTTGCCACGCTCGGTGACTTTGCAGCATCCGAGCTTGAGGCGGGGCAGGAGTACCGCATCGAAATGGTTGCCGAAGGGTTGAAGTTCAATCCTGACGGAGATGTCGCCACGGCCTCTGGTGGCGAGCGGCGGCGCGCGGCGTTGGCAAAGCTTTTGGCCGAGGCCCCTGATCTGATGTTGCTCGACGAGCCGACCAACCACCTTGATATTCACGCGATCGGCTGGCTTGAGGCGCAATTGGCGTCCACGCGGGCAGGGTTTGTTCTGATTTCGCACGACAGGGCGTTCTTGTCGGCATTGACGCGCGCCACTTTGTGGATTGATCGTGGCGCGGTGCGCCGGCAGGAATCCGGCTTTGCCGCGTTCGAGGCCTGGCGCGACAAGACGTGGGACGAAGAGGACGACCAGCGTCACAAACTGAATCGCAAGATCAAGGCCGAAGCACGCTGGGCCGTCGAGGGTATCTCGGCACGCCGCAAGCGTAATCAGGGCCGTGTGCGTGCCTTGCAGGATCTGCGCGCGCAACGCGCCTCGCAGATCACGCGGCAGGGTACGGCCGACCTTGTGCTTGAAAGTGGCGGAAAATCAGGCAAACTTGTGGTTGAAGCCAAGGAAATTTCCAAGTCGTTTGACGGCAAGGAAATCCTCGACAAGTTTTCAATCAAGATCAATCGCGGTGACCGGATCGCCTTTGTCGGGCCCAACGGGGTCGGCAAGACGACATTGCTGAACATGCTGATCGGGCACATCGAGCCTGACGCCGGAACGATCCGGTTGGGCACCAACATCGAGCTGGCGCTGTTCGATCAGTCCCGTGCACAGCTTGATCCGGATGCTACCTTGTGGGAAAGCCTGACCGGCGACGAGGCAATGCGCATTTCGGGCAAATCCGATCAGGTCATGGTGCGGGGCATTCCGCGCAACGTGGTCAGCTACCTCAAGGACTTCCTGTTCGAAGAGACTCAGGCGCGCGCGCCTGTGCGGGCTTTGTCGGGCGGGGAAAAAGCCCGCTTGCTGTTGGCAAGGATCATGGCACATCCCTCGAACGTTCTGGTGCTGGACGAGCCGACAAACGATCTGGACATCGAGACGCTTGATTTGCTGCAAGAGATCCTTGGCGAGTATGACGGCACCGTGCTTTTGGTAAGTCACGACAGGGATTTTCTGGACCGCGTTGCCACGACAACCATCGCGATGGAAGGCAATGGGCAGGCCGTGGCCTATGCCGGTGGCTGGAGCGATTATCAAGCCCAACGCAAGGCAACAACAGCCAGTCAGGGCGCGGCTCCGGCGGCGACGGGTCGTGGAAAAGCAGGGCGTGGCAATGATGCAAAAACAACCCCGGCCCCGCAAAAAGACGGGCTGAGCTTTACCGAAAAGCACCGGCTCGAGGCGCTTCCGGCGGACATCGCGCGGATCGAAGCAGAGATCACCAAACTCGAAGAATTTCTTTCTGTGCCTGATCTTTTTACATCTTCGCCCCTGAAGTTCCAAAAGGCGACGGATGCTTTGATAGAGCGTCACGAAAAGCTTTCGGATGCTGAAGAAGAGTGGATGAAACTTGACGAGCGCAACAGCTCTGCTTAACAACTTAAGGACGAGTTTTTTTAGGTATTAAGCATTCTTTTGGGTGCCATTAGCATTCGGGGAACCGCCTTTGTCTTCCAACGTCGAATTTTCGAACACGGACAAGGGGCATTGAGCGTGAGGTTTATTATGTCAGGAACATTGTTCCGCAGCATTGTCTGCGCAGTGTCTTTTTTTGCAACGACCCAGACAGCAGCGGCAGCATTCGTAACAATCAATGAAACCGCGCTTGAGGCAGTTTATTCGCAGGCTGCGGGTTTCCAGCGCAACATCGATTTTGTGGTAAAAAGCACGATCATCTATCAAGCGCCGGGCTACAGCGACCTCAATACCACCGAGGAATCAAACCATCTGCTGGATGACCCCCTTCCGTTTATGCTCGATCCGGTCACGACAACGGTGACGACGGTGACGTATGAAGAGAGGGGGAAAGGCAAGAAAAAGGAAATTGTCGAAGTCATTACGGAAACCGAAGTTATCGAAGACCCGTATTATGACGTTTTCTATGTTTTCTTCGTTGATACCATTTCGATGTGCGGCACGTTCTTTAGCGGGGGTATCGTGGGGTGCGGCTCATATCCCGGAGCGGCGCCCTTTTCGGCTCCTCCTGTGACCCATGGAAACAGGCTGTTTCTTGAATCCGGCTACGCCTCAGGGTCCTTGGGCCCGGAGCTTTTGGCGCATGAATTGGGCCACAACATGGGGCTTGATCACACTACGGGCGGGTTGATGAACGCGTCGCTTAACGGCAGCACCCTTTTGACAACGTCCGAAATCAGCTCTGTCGAGAACCGGTTGCAGCTCATTTTTCGCTGTAGCAACACTTTGATCGGGCCGGAGTGTGCAGATCCGAATTGGGTTCCGACCCTGAAAATCCAGCCTGTTCTAGTCGTCGAATCCACGGCAGCAGTTGTTCCGCTCCCGACGTCTGCTGTCTTGCTTCTGACGGGCCTTCTGGGGTTGTCATTGCCTCGTCGTCGCAAGGTTGCAGGCTGATCCTGCCGGCTGCGGGGGCCGGCAGGGGGCTTGTCGGGGATCAGTAGGGGTCTTTTGGTCGGCGGTCTTGTGACAACGAACTTTGACGCCGGGTCACGAGAAGCTCTATCGCATCCGCAAGGTGCTCCTCCTGAATGTTGTAATCACCTGCGGCAATCCGCATGCGGTGTGCCTCGATCATCACATCGGCATAGCTGCACCCCCAAGGCGGCTCGAACCGGTAAGAGGCAAGTTCGATCAACAGCCCCATTGGATCCTTGAAATAGATCGAGTCCATGAAGCCGCGGTCTTTGGGGCCGCTGTGCTTGATCCCCCGCTCGTCCAGTCGCTTGACTGTTTGCTTAAAGGTTGCCTGACTGATCGAAAAGGCGATGTGATGGACCGCGCCTTGATCGGTAGAGGTGCGGGTCGGGTCGGGCTTGCGGTTTTCGTTGGTGAAGATCGTGATCAACCTGCCATCGCCCGGATCGAAATAGATATGGCCTTCGTTGGGATCATCAAGGTTGGGTTGATCGAAAACGAACGGCATTCCAAGCAAACCTTCCCAGAAATCTATCGAGGTCTGGCGGTCCGCGCCGACAAGGGTGATGTGGTGCACGCCTTGGGACTGGATTTTGCGGATTTTCTGTTCAGTCGTCATGATCTTTTCCTTTCTGGTTCATCCGGCCTTTGGGGCGGGTGTGGATCTGTCGCAGACCATTGCAAAGGCCGCTTGCCATACGACGCGAGATCACTTTGTGCGATGATCCGCAAGCTGCGACAGACGCCTCAATATGTGGCGCGCCCGCCAGATAAATCGAAAACGGCCGCAGTTGAAAAACTGTTTTCCGACGAAACCAGCCAAGTCACCATATTTGCCGCCTCTTCGACCTCCAGAAACCGGGCGCGGGGAATTTTGGACAGCATGTAGTCGATATGCGCGTCGGTCATTTGATCGAAGATTGGCGTGCGTGCGGCCGCAGGGGTGATGCAACACACGGCGATGTCATGCCCTGCCAGCTCCTTGCCCAACGACTTGGTGAAGCCGATCACGCCTGCTTTGGATGCGGAATACGCACAAGCATTCGGGTTTCCCTCTTTGCCGGCAATCGAGGCGATATTCACGATGCGGCCATAATTGCGCTGCTGCATGCCGGCCACCACGGCCTTGTTGACATGAAAGGTGCCGGTCAGGTTAACCTGAACGATCTGTGCCCAAGCACCGACATCGTAGTCAGCAACCGGCATATTCGGCCCCGAAATGCCCGCAGAATTCACCAGAATATCAACCGGTCCGACGCGGGCTTGCGTTTGCTCCAGCGCGCTTTGTACGCTGGCCCAGTCGGCCACATCGCATTCAATCGATGTGGCCCCCTCAGGAGCAGTGCCTTGCAGGTCCCAGCTTGCCACCATCGCCCCCGACGACAGCAGGCGGGCAACAATCGCCGCCCCGATGCCTTGTGCACCGCCCGTCACTACCGCGCAGCGTCCGCTCAGGTCATAGGTGTTCATTTCAGCTCTCCCTTTTGGCGTCACAGTCTTGAGCAGATCGCGACACCGAGCAATAGGCTTGTGGCCCTATTCGCGAAAGCTGCGGCTTTCTTTGATCTGGTCCCACGCCCATACGACCTCTTGCAAGCGGTCTTCGTCGCTGCGGTCACCACCGTTCATATCGGGATGCAGAATTTTGATCAGGGCTTTGTATTGCTTCCGGATCGCCGGCTTTGTCCAATGATCCTTTGCCTCCAGAATATCCAGAGCCCGCCGTTCGGTCGGTGGCAGGCGGCGGGTGCCGGTGATGGATCTTCCGGGGTTGCGTGTCGCATTCTCGCCCAGAACCTGATGGGGATCATCAACCCCGAGCCGTGCCCAGGCGCGTTGCTCTTCGGATTGTTTGGTAAACGGCTTTGTTGGCCGTTCCCAAACGCGATCCTTGTCAATCTGCGCCTCCATCTCTTCTTCGGTGGAGCCGTTGAAGAAATTCCACTTCAGGTTGTATTCTCGCACGTGGTCGCGACAAAACCAGTAGTAGTCGTCAAGCGTATCGGGCGACTTTGGCGCGCGGTACTGGCCCTGTTCGGTGCAACCGGGGTGCTCGCACGCCCTTTTGGACGTCTCGAAAGCGCCCGACATCCCGCGGCGTCCGCGGGATCGTTTCTTCTTGTCACTGGATGCACGGATATCAAAACCGAACGGATCGTCTTTAGTCATAATGTGCCTCTTTGCCCGCAATCACTTTCCGACTCGGAGCCAAGAGTTTACTGGTTCGACACTCAGAGAGAAAGGGCAAGTGAAAGAAATGTTGGTAGAAAAGCAGATTGAGGCACAATTGCGGAAACAATTGTCGCCAAGCAGACTCGAGGTCGTCGACGAGAGCGCTCAACATCGTGGCCACGCAGGTGCCCCCGAAGAAGGACAAAGCCATTTTCGGATACGTATCACCGCGCCATCGCTTGACGGATTGTCGCGCATTGCCCGTCATCGGGCCATTCACACCGCCGTTGGAAAGGAATTGATCGACAAAATTCACGCACTCGCCATCGAAGTGGCAAGCTAGAGCGACACGGCTGTGTGTGCGGCGCTTTGGCGCCGCACTGCGGTTGGTGTGTTGTGGCTACACATCCTTGGGCGGGGTCTGCGGGGCGGGTGCGCCCGTGTCTTGTGGGTCTGTCGTTGCCGCAGGCAGTGCTTCTATGACTTTGAGCACATTTGCGGGCGAGTGTGCTGCCATGACGGGCTGTGTCGGGTGTAGAGGTTCGTTTTGCACCGCCCCAGTTCGCGACGGCGCAGGGGGCGCTGTGTGGTCAAGTATCGAAGGAGCATTCGAAGCGGATTTATCCGCCACGCCCGCGTTGCGAGATTTTGGCACGGCAGTCTCGACGCTCCGGCGAAAAACAAGCATATTCTGATAGACCGTGGTTTTCCCCGTCAAGCCAACCCGCTCCTGACTGGGGAGCGTGTCAGCCCGCACATATTGCCAGCCTTCTTGCGCAAGCGTGTTCATTAACGTCTCGAGGGCGTGAGCAAAGCGCGCGGGGCCGCCCTTGATCCCTTTGCTGCTTTTGCCCTTTTCGGGGGCAGGGACGACTTTGTATTCAAACGCTTGCATGAAATTCCCCTCCTCGGCTGTTTGGTCCCGGCGCGCGCAAGCCAATTGGGCCTGACGCGCAACGAGGCCGTTGGGATCCGTTTGGTGTGCCCTAGTCGCCCAGCCTGTTCGCCACGATCTCGTTGACGGCCTTGGGGTTTGCCTTGCCACCGGTGGCCTTCATCACCTGACCGACAAACCAGCCCGCAAGTTTCGGGTTTGCCTTGGCCTTTTCGACCTGAGCGGGATTGTCTGCGATAATCTGGTCCACCACCGCTTCGATGGCGCCGGTGTCTGTGACCTGCTTCATGCCGCGTGCAGCGACGATTTCAGCAGGCTCACCGCCCTCGGTATAGACAATTTCAAACAGGTCCTTGGCGATTTTTCCGGAGATATCACCACTGGAAATCAAATCAATAATCCCGCCAAGCTGGTCGGCAGACAGCGGGCTTGCGGTAATGTCGGCATCGTCTTGCTTGAGCCTGCCGAACAATTCGTTGATCACCCAGTTTGCGGCAAGTTTCCCATCGCGGCCGCGCGCCACCGTTTCAAAATATGTCGCGGCTTCCGTTTCAGCCGTGAGCACGGAAGCGTCATAGCCGGTCAGACCGAAATCAGCGATGAACCGCGCCTTTTTGGCATCGGGCAGTTCGGGAAGATCGGCGGCAAGGGTATCAACCCACGCTTGCTCTATCTCGAGGGGCAACAGATCGGGGCATGGAAAATACCGGTAATCATGGGCCTCTTCCTTTGAGCGCATCGAGCGTGTTTCGCCCTTGTCCGGATCATACAGACGGGTTTCCTGCACGATGCTGCCACCATCCTCGATGATTGCGATCTGGCGGCGGGCCTCCACCTCGATGGCCTGCTGGATAAAGCGCATGGAATTCATGTTCTTGATCTCGCAGCGGGTGCCGAGATGCGAGAAATCTTGTGTTTCGTGATACTTCTCGTACTGACCCGGACGGCAGACGGACACATTCACATCGGCACGAAGGTTGCCGTTTTGCATGTTTCCCTCGCAGGTGCCCAGATAGCGCATGATCTGTCGTATCTTGGCAACATAGGCGGCGGCTTCTTCGGGGCCGCGGATGTCTGGGCGCGAGACGATCTCCATCAGCGCGACGCCGGTGCGGTTGAGGTCAACAAAAGACATGGTAGGGTCCATGTCGTGGATGGATTTTCCGGCATCCTGTTCAAGGTGGATACGCTCGATCCGCACAACCCGCGCGGTGCCGTTGGCAAGCTCGACAAGCACCTCTCCCTCGCCGACGATGGGATGGTAGAGCTGGCTGATCTGATAGCCCTGTGGCAGGTCGGGATAGAAATAGTTTTTGCGGTCGAAAGCAGACCATAAATTGATCTCGGCTTTTAGCCCCAGACCTGTCCGGACAGCCTGGGCGACGCATTCTTCGTTGATGACCGGAAGCATGCCCGGCATTCCGGCATCCACGAAAGCTACGTTCGAGTTAGGCTCTGCGCCAAATTTTGTCGATGCGCCGGAGAAAAGTTTCGCTTTGCTGTCAACCTGTGCGTGGATTTCCAGGCCGATTACAAGCTCCCAGTCATGTTTTGCCCCGGCAATGACCTTGGGCTTTGGTGTGTCGTGAGTAAGGTCCAGCATTGGAGGGCTCCGCTATTTGCAGTGTTCAGCTGGTTTTAGGGGGCGGACCTTGCAGGGGCAAGGGGGTTCTCCCGCCGGTTTGCACCGTTGGGCATGGCGCCCTT
>JBLHUT010000105.1:0-10885 GCA_047629975.1 Paracoccaceae bacterium | reverse complement strand
ACACGACTCCCTTTAACTGTTCCCCGTGTGGGTGGACCATGATCAACTCGGGGCGACAACAAACTGCCGGTCTAACGAGCGGTGCAGACCTGTTGATTTACCCTGTTGTGCTTGTTTTGCAAGCCGATAGATTAATTTTTGAGCGAAAAGAAAAGTGGACGAGGTTAATATGACGGACTTGGTAACCACTGGGCAGATGCGGGCGATGGAGCACCGTGCGATGTCATCAGGAGCTGTAACGGGGGGTGTGACTGCGCCGGTAATAGGGCCGGTAACGGGGCGAGACCTGATGGAGCGGGCAGGGCAGGGGGTGGTTGATGCCGTGATGGCGCGTTGGCCTGTTTTTGTGACGCAGTCGGGAAGGGCGGTTGTTTTGTGCGGGCCGGGCAACAATGGTGGTGACGGGTTTGTTGTGGCCCGTTTGTTGCTGGCGCTGGGGTGGCGGGTCGAGGTGCTGCACTTTGGCGACAGTGCCCGACTGCCGGCGGATGCAGGAGTCAATTACGCGCGGTGGTGTGCGTTGGGTCGTGTGCACACGCTTACGATGGCGACCCTGGAGCGTTTTGCGCCAGCTGATCTTTATGTGGATGCGGTGTTCGGGATCGGGCTGACCCGTCCGTTGACCGGCCCGCTGGCCGAGGCGTTTGAGTTCATGGCGCACCGTCCGGCGCAATACGCGGCGCGAATGGTTGCGGTGGATGTGCCATCAGGGTTGGAGGCCGACAGTGGGCGCATTTTGCTGCCTGCGGGAGGGGCTTTGGGCGTATCGGGGCAGGCGGCATTGACGGTCACGTTCCAGCACCCCAAACTGGGACATTATCTGGCGCAGGGACCGGATGTTTGCGGCGCGCTTGCGGTTTGCGATATCGGAATCGGGGCGTTTGATCCGGGGCTGGACGGCGGGGTTGATGACGACAGCACGCGACCCTTGCGGCTTGCCGGACCCGATGTGCCCGGGCTGGCGACGCTGTGCAAACAGGGGGGGCACAAGTACAATTACGGTCACGCGCTGGTTCTAAGCGGGCCGATGGGGCGGACGGGTGCTGCGCGGCTGGCCGCGCGCGGCGCGCTCAGAATCGGGGCCGGCGTGGTAAGTGTTGGGGCACCCGAGGCCGCGTTGCCGGAATGTGCCGCCCAACTGACGGCGATCATGCTGGCACGGTGTGAGGACGCATCCGAGCTAACGATGATACTCGAAGACACCCGCATCAACGTTTTGTGCCTCGGGCCGGGACTGGGGCTTGGGGGGCGGTGCCGTGCGCTGGTGCTTGGGGCGGCGCGCTCGGGACGGGGGCTGGTGCTTGATGCGGATGCGCTGACGGAGTTCGCGGAGGATGCGCAGGTGTTGTGGTCGGCGTTGCGCCGGTCCGGCGTGCGTGCGGTTTTGACGCCACACGACGCAGAGTTCGCGCGTCTTTTTCCCGACATCGCGGAGCGGATGCGCCAGCCTGCCACGCGCGGGCCTGCCTTTTCCAAGGTGGATGCCGTGCGCTGTGCGGCGGCGCGGTCGGGGTGTGTTGTGCTGCTCAAGGGGCCGGACACGGTGATTGCCGCGCCTGACGGGACCTGCGCGATTGCAGCTGCGTGCTATTCGCGCGACGCGCCGATGCTGGCAACTGCGGGGGCGGGCGATGTGCTTGCCGGCTTCATTGCCGGATTGCTGGCCAAAGGTCTTGGGCCGTTCGACGCCGCACAACTGGGGGCGTGGCTGCATGTGGAGGCGGGGCTGTCGTTCGGCCACGGGTTGATTGCCGAGGATTTGCCCGAGCAGGTGCCGGTGGTCTTGCGCAAGGTGTTGACAGCAGGTTGCGCAGGGCGAAGTGCCGCAAGCTAGGCAGAGAAAACGCGCGATTACGACAAGGATTCACATTGGGTGTCTTTTTGCTCTCGCATCCGCGTCGGGACCTTGTTAGAAGGGCGCGGATTTCGGGACGCCTTTGAGTGGCCCGTACAGTACATGCGGGTGTGGCGAAATTGGTAGACGCACCAGATTTAGGTTCTGGCGCCGCAAGGCGTGGGGGTTCAAGTCCCTCCACCCGCACCATGAGACGATAGAAAAGGGAAGAAACCCATGCAGGTCACAGAGACCCTGAACGAAGGCCTCAAGCGGGGCTACCAGATCACAATCACTGCGGCCGAGCTTGAGGGCAAGGTCAATGAAAAGCTTGTCGAGGCCCGTCCCGAGGTCGAAATGAAGGGCTTTCGCAAAGGCAAAGTCCCGATGGCACTGCTGAAAAAGCAGTTTGGCCCACGTATTCTTGGCGAAGCGATGCAGGAATCCGTCGATGGCGCGATGAGCAGTCATTTCGAAGCGACTGGCGACCGTCCGTCCTTGCAGCCAAAGGTCGAGATGACCGGCGAGAACTGGAAAGAGGGCGACGATGTCGTCGTCGAAATGTCCTACGAGAAACTGCCCGAGATCCCCGAAGTGCCGCTTGGCGACATCACGCTTGAGAAACTGGTCGTCAAGGCCGACGAAGCATCGGTGACCGAGGCGCTTACGGAGCTTGCAGGTCAGGCAAAGAATTTCGAGGCGCGCAAGAAAAACAGCAAAGCCAAAGATGGCGACCAGATTGTCATGGATTTCCTTGGCAAGGTTGATGGCGAGCCGTTTGAAGGTGGCGCTGCCGAAGACTTCCCGCTGGTGCTGGGCTCTGGTCAGTTCATTCCGGGCTTCGAGGAGCAGCTTGTTGGTGTGAAGGCCGGTGAGGAAAAGTCGGTCGAGGTAAACTTCCCCGACGAGTATCAGGCCGAGCATCTTGCTGGAAAATCTGCTGTTTTCGAGTGCAAGATCAAAGAAGTAAAAGAGCCCAAAGAAGCCGAGATCAACGACGAGTTGGCAAAGCAGTTCGGTGCGGACGACCTTGAGGCGCTTAAAGCCCAGATCGGTGAGCGGCTTGAGGCGGAATATGTCGGCGCATCGCGGGCGATCATGAAGCGCGCCGTGCTGGACAAGCTGGACACGCTGGTGAGTTTCGAGTTGCCGCCGTCGTTGGTGGATGCCGAAGCCGGCCAGATCGCGCACCAGTTGTGGCATGAGGACAATCCGGAAGTCGAAGGGCACGATCATCCCGAGATCGAAACCACCGACGAGCATAAAACCCTTGCAGAGCGCCGCGTGCGTCTTGGGCTTTTGTTGGCCGAACTCGGTCGCAAGAACGAGATCAACGTGACCGATGCGGAAATGACGCAAGCCATTCTGGCTCAGGCGCGTCAGTATCCGGGGCAGGAGCGTCAGTTCTTTGAGTTTGTGCAGCAGAACCAGCAGATGCAGCAGCAGATGCGTGCACCGCTGTTCGAAGACAAAGTCATCGATTACGTCTTCGAGCTTGCCACGATTGAAGAGAAAGAAGTGGACAAGGATACTTTGAAAGCGGCGATCGAGGCGCTTGACGAAGAGTAATCTGTCGCTGAAATTTCTTTGAAAATTATTGAAAGGCCATCCTTCGGGGTGGCCTTTTGTGTTTGTCGCGGCCTTGCATCAAGGCCCGGCTATCGCCGCTTACCGACACTGTTCGGGTGTTTGTCTTTGGGGTCTGAAACGCAAAACAGGTGGCGAGTAACCGCCACCTGTTTCATTTCGCACAAACCGTCCCGTAGGGGGCTTTGCGGATATCGTCTTGTATCAGGGCTGCTCGTCGTTGGTCGCCGGAGCGTCCTCCATCGGGCCACTATCGTCGTCATTGGCTGCAGCACCCATTTCGTCGAACAGTTCCGCAATCTCGAATTCAGCTTCGGCCTCGGCCTCTGCTGCAAGATCCTGGATCGACTTTCCGGAGGCCTGAAGTTCGGCTTCTTCGTTCGAACGCGCAACGTTGAGTTCGATCGACACCTCTACTTCGGGGTGCAGGATGACGTGAAGAGTGTGCAGACCAAGATACTTGATCGGACGGGTCAGAGCGACCTGCTTTTTGTCAACGGTGAAGCCGCCTGCGGTTGCTGCTTCTGCCGCGTCGCGCGGTGTTACCGAACCGTAAAGCGCGCCAGCGTCAGAGGCGGAGCGAATCACGACGAACCGCTGACCTTCGAGGCTGGAAGCAAAAGCTTCGGCTTCTTTCTTTGTCTCGAGGTTGTTGGCCTCGAGTTGTGCCTTTTGCGTTTCGAACTGGGCAATGTTGAGTGCGGATGCACGCATTGCCTTGCCGAGTGGCAAAAGGAAGTTGCGGGCGTAGCCGTCCTTTACGGAAACAACTTCACCCATCTGGCCCAACTTGGCCACGCGCTGCATGAGGATAACGTCCATGACAGTGTCTCCTTATTTTACGGCGTATGGCAGCAGGGCGAGGAAGCGGGCGCGTTTGATGGCACGGGCCAGTTCGCGCTGCTTCTTGGCTGATACGGCGGTGATACGGGAAGGCACGATCTTGCCACGCTCGGAAATATACCGTTGCAGCAGGCGCGTGTCTTTATAGTCGATTGCGGGCGCATTGTCGCCGGAGAACGGGCAGACTTTGCGGCGGCGGAAAAATGGTTTGGAAGCCATGTGTTACAGTCCTTATCTAGCGCGATTGATCAACGACGTTCGCGGCGTTCGCCACGATCGCCACCACGGTCGCTACGCTCGTCACGCTTTTGCATCTGAACCGAAGGGCCTTCGGAATGTGCATCGACCTTGATGGTCAGAATGCGCATGACATCTTCGTGCAGGGCCATCAGGCGTTCCATTTCCTTGATCGCAGGAGCAGGTGCGTCGGTTTTCAAAAAGGCGTAGTGGCCTTTGCGATTCTTGTTGATCTTGTAGGCCATCGTTTTGACGCCCCAGTATTCCTGTTCAACGACAGAACCACCGTTATCGGACAAGATCGTGCCAAAGTGCTCGATCAGCCCCTCGGCTTGCGTAGAGGACAAATCCTGACGCGAGATAAAGACATGCTCGTAGAGCGGCATGTGCGTTTCCTTTGTTCAAGCGGGCTTCATAGGCAGGACTAATCTCTTTGCGGTCCGGTCACGAGAGGCTCCGCTGCCAAATAAAAAGGTGCAAAGAGAAGTCGCGTTATACCGCGACAGCGGGGCGTTGCAACCGGTAATGCCATTGGCGGTATGTTTGCTCAAAAAGGCGTCATGTGCAGAAATGCGAACAGGGGCTGTTCGCTGGTGCGTAATTGTTTCGGGGGCGGTGAGATTCTAGTTCTGCGGTAGTGTAACAAACATGATGGAACTTTATCCGATGAAACATTTTGCCCTTGCCGCCGCCTTTGCAAGCGTTGCGACCTTTGCCGTGGCCGAGCCCGAGACGTACCTGCTTGATCCCGGTCACAGCCAGATCGTCTTTTCCTATGACCACGCAGGGTTTTCGACGACTACGGGCATGTTCTCGGGGTTCGAGGGCGACATCATGTTTGATGCGGCCGCACCCGAGGCTTCGGTTGTCAACGTCAGCTTTCCGGTCGAGTCGGTTTTGATCGGGTACGCCCCGCGCAGCGGTCACTTTTTGCAATCGGGCGACTTTTTCAAAGTGGGTGAGTTTCCGCTTGTGACGTTCACCTCGACGTCGATCGAAGTGACGGGTGAGAAGACGGCGCTGATCACGGGGGATCTGACGCTCAATGGTGTGACCAAGGCCGTGGTGCTTGATACGCAGATGAATGCCACGACCGACAATTATCCGTTCCCGCCGAACCAGGGCAAAAAGGGTATGGGCTTCACGGCGACGTCCATGATCGTGCGCAGTGACTTCAACCTTGGCATGTTCGCGCCGTTTGTTGGTGACGAGGTCGAGCTGATGATTTCGATCGAGGCGATCTCCGGGGCGCAGGGGTCCTGAGCCGCGCTTTCTGATTAGGTTGAAATATCTGATCGGGTTAAAATAAAAGGGGCGGCGTGAGATAATCACGCCGCCCCTTTTTTATGCTCTTTCCTGCTGAATCCACCGGTTGACAGAGGGATCAGTTGCCCGTGCGCGTGGCTGTCAGGCGGGCCGAGACATCGACAGACAGGCCCAGCGATACCCCGTCGGGGTAGCTTTGGCCGATGTTGTGGCGCAGACGCTCGATGGTGGTTGTGCCGGACATTGTGGCGGTGTCGCCGTTGATATCGAGCGCGAAGGGCAGCGTTAGCGGCAGTTGCATCCCTTTGAGGTCCAGAACACCCTCGACGATGTAGCCGTCCTGCGTGCGCGAAACAGGTCCTTCGAAGATGGCAGTGGGAAAGGTTGCGGCGTCAAAAAAGTCGGCGCCCATGGCTTGCCCCGTCACCGAGCCGAGGGTGAGACTGCCGATGGCGATTGTTACCTTGACGGTGCCCGGCGTCGGGGTGGTGCTGTTTTCGTCAAAGTCGATGGCGGCTGTCCAGTCGGCAAAAGTACCGGTCACGGCAGAGCCGAATTGCGTCACGGTGATGTCAAGGGCGCCTTGGGTGACGGTCCAGCCGGTATCGACGGCGTCAAGCCGTGCGACCTGTGCGGCGGGTGTGTCGTCGTTGAACATGCCAAGGGACAGACCGACACCAATGGCCAGAATGTAGGCACCAAAGGCCGACGCGATAGGGGCCAGTGCAATTTTGTGCGGGGCGAGCGGGGGGACTTCGGGCTGACCCGGCAGCATCCGGCGCAAGGTCACGTCACGGTCGATGAAGTGGTGCTTGAGGGCGCCGGCGACGTGCAAGCCGATCGACACGACGAGGAGCCGCCCAAAGATGACATGCAGCCCGGCAAAGACCGACGCGACGGTGTCGTCTTTGGGGACGAACGGCAGGGATTGCCCGAACGGCCACCAGATCGGCGCAAAGCCGGTTGTTGCGGCGTGGTGGATCCATCCTGACAAAGGCACCAGAACAAGCGTGCCGTAAAGAACCCAGTGGACCGTCTCGGCGAGCCAGCTTTCGAGTTTTCGGTCTGCATGAAGCAAGCCGGGTTTGGGCTGTCCCAGTGCCCACGCAATGCGCGCAAGGGCCACAAAAAAGACCGTGACGCCGACGGTTTTGTGCAACGAGAAAAGCCATGCCTTGCGGGCCAGCGCATCGCCGGTGTCAAAGGCCATGTCATTTGCGATAATCCCGAGGGGAATGACCGTAAGCAAAAGCAGCACGGTCAACCAGTGAAAGGTCTTTGTGACCGCGCCGTAGGTTTGGGAGGAGGATGTTAGGGTCATTAAACAGGGTCCTTTTCTGTTTTGATTTATATTCTAGCGCGGTGTGCGGGTGGTGTCAGGCGCCGTGGATGCACAGGGGCTGTGCGGTTTACTTGGCAATCGCGGGAGGAGCGGCTAAACCTTACAAAACATCAAAAGGGGGGCCTGATGAGCAGAGCATTCGTATTTCCCGGACAGGGCGCGCAGGCAGTGGGGATGGGATTGGCATTGGCCGAAACCTATCCTGCGGCACGTGCGGTGTTCGATGAAGTTGATTCGGCGTTGGGCGAATCGTTATCCGCGCTGATCTGGGACGGAGACATCGAGACGCTGACCCTGACCGCCAATGCGCAACCTGCGTTGATGGCGACATCTTTGGCGGTCGTGCGGGCGCTTGAGGCGGAGGGTGTTACTTTGCAGGCGGCTGATTTTGTGGCGGGGCATTCGCTGGGCGAGTACTCGGCGCTGTGTGCGGCCGGCGCGATCGGGTTGGCAGATACGGCGCGGCTGTTGCGTCTGCGCGGAGAAGCGATGCAGGCGGCTGTCGCGGTTGGCGAGGGTGCGATGGCGGCTTTGTTGGGGCTGGATTTCGCCGCTGTTACCGAAGTGGCGCGCGAGGCGCAGGCCGAGGGCGGTGTGTGTCAGGCGGCAAATGACAATGACCTCGGACAGGTTGTCGTTTCGGGCACGCGCGCGGCCGTGGAGCGCGCGGTCGAGATTGCCAAGGGCAAAGGTGCCAAGCGGGCCGTTTTGCTGCCGGTGTCGGCACCGTTTCATTGCACCTTGATGCAGCCGGCGGCTGATGCGATGGCGCAGGCGTTGGCAGATGTGCAGATCACGGCACCAAAGGTGCCGTTGGTGGCCAATGTGCGCGCCGAGGCGGTGCGGGATGCGGCGGATATCCGCGGTTTGTTGGTCGAGCAGGTAACAGGCTCTGTCAGGTGGCGCGAGTCCGTTCTGTGGATGGCGGGACAGGGCGTGGACGACATCTGGGAGTTGGGGGCTGGAAAAGCGTTGAGCGGAATGATCCGGCGTATTGACCGCAGCATCTCCACTCGGGCGATTTCTGGGCCCGATGATATAAAAGCAGCGGTCGCTGCACTGGCGGAAGGAAATGAGCGTCATGTTTGATCTTTCAGGAAAAAGTGCGTTGGTAACCGGGGCCTCTGGTGGCATCGGCGGATCTATTGCCAAGGCTCTGCATGCGTCGGGCGCGCGGGTCGGCTTGTCGGGAACACGGGTTGAACCGCTTGAGGCGCTTGCGGCCGAGCTTGGGGAGGGGGCGTTTGTGCTGCCGTGCAACCTGAGCGATGCGCAAGATGTCGAGACGCTTCCCAAAGCGGCGATCGCAGCGATGGGGTCGGTTGATATTCTGGTGAACAATGCCGGAATTACGCGCGACAACCTGTTCATGCGGATGTCGGATGACGAATGGGCCAGCGTGATCGAGGTCAATCTGACATCGACGATGCGGCTGTGTCGGGGTGTTTTGCGGGGAATGATGAAGGCGCGTTGGGGCCGGATCGTGAATATCAGCTCGATTGTCGGGGCGACGGGCAATCCCGGACAAGGCAATTATGCAGCGTCAAAAGCAGGTGTCGTGGGCATGTCGAAATCGCTGGCTTATGAGGTTGCGAGCCGCGGGATCACGGTAAACGCGGTTGCGCCCGGTTTTATTGCCACGGCGATGACGGATAAATTGACCGATGACCAGAAAGCCAAAATCCTTGTGCAGATTCCTGCCGGACGGATGGGCACGCCAGAAGAGATCGCGGCGGCCACGCTTTATCTGGCCAGCCCCGAGGCGGCCTATGTCACAGGGAGTGTTCTGCACGTAAATGGTGGAATGGCGATGTTGTAGCGCGCGCATGTGCGGTCAGGTGGGTGGGGGAACGCACCCGTTTGCGGAACATAAAGCGCGGGCGAAATCGTTTGCCTCTGTTGGAGACTGTGCTATAGCGGCGCAGATTTCAGGCCTGACCCGAGGGGTTTTGATTGAATCCCCGACTACCGGGATATCGACGCCCCTTTGGGCAATCTACAAAAGGATGGGGCAACTGCGCTCCACTATAAATGAGGAAGCCAAACCATGAGCGACATCTCTGATCGCGTTAAGAAGATTGTTGTCGAGCACCTGAGCGTGGAAGAGAACAAGGTAATCGAGGGCGCGTCCTTCATTGATGATCTGGGCGCGGACAGCCTTGATACTGTCGAGCTGGTCATGGCATTCGAAGAAGAATTCGGGATCGAAATCCCTGATGACGCAGCCGAGACGATCCAGACCTTTGGGGATGCAGTGAAATTCATTACCGAAGCAAGCTGATTTCCGGCTTCTCATCGAATGAGGCGTGGCGGCACCCTTCGGGGTGCCGTTATGCGTTTCGGGGCAGGGTTCCGGAGCGGAGTTTCGAGGTGGACAGCAAGATCCTCTGTTGCGGGGTCTTGCCGATGGAGGCCCGGGGCGTGTATCAGGGCTTATAAACTAGAGTGCAGGAGGCGGGCATATGCGGCGAGTGGTAATCACCGGTTTGGGAATGGTTTCCCCTTTGGCTTGCGGCGTAGAGGACTCGTGGCAGAGACTGTTGGCCGGTAAATCGGCGGCGGGACCGATCACACGGTTCGATACGACCGGCTATGCCACAAACTATGCCTGCGAAATTCCTTTCGGGGATGGAACTGATGGGACGTTCAATCCGGATGACTGGATGGCCCCCAAGGAACGCCGCAAGGTGGATGATTTTATTCTTTACGGTATGGCTGCTGCGGATATGGCGGTGCATGATGCCGATTGGATGCCCCAGGACGAAGAAAGCCGTATTCGCACAGGTGTGATGATCGGGTCTGGCATCGGTGGTCTGAACTCGATTGCCGACACCTCGATATTGTTGCACGAGCGGGGGCCGCGGCGTGTGTCGCCGTTCTTTATACCGGGGGCGCTGATCAACCTGATCAGTGGGCAAGTGGGTATCCGCTTCGGTTTTAAAGGACCGAACCATGCGGTTGTGACGGCCTGCTCGACAGGTGCCCATGCCATTGGCGATGCGGCCCGTCTGATTATGCTTGATGATGCCGATGTGATGATTGCGGGTGGGGCGGAAAGCCCGATCAGCAAAATCGGGATTGCAGGGTTCAACGCGTGCAAGGCGCTGTCGACCAAGCGCGCAGATGATCCCACCAAGGCGAGCCGCCCGTATGATGCCGATCGTGACGGGTTTGTCATGGGCGAGGGAGCAGGTGTTGTTGTACTGGAGGAATACGAGCACGCCAAGGCACGCGGTGCAAAGATTTATGCAGAAGTTCTGGGATACGGAATGTCGGGGGATGCCTATCACATCACCGCTCCTGCCGAGAGCGGCGAGGGGGGCGAACGCTCGATGCGTGCAGCCTTGAAGCGGGCAGGGATCGAGCCGTCCGATATTGATTACATAAATGCGCATGGCACCTCTACGATGGCGGATACCATCGAACTCGGGGCCGTTGAGCGCATGATGGGCGATGCGGCCAGCGGTGTGACCATGTCATCGACCAAGTCGTCGATCGGCCATCTTTTGGGGGCTGCGGGAGCGGTCGAGGCGATTTTCTGTGTGCTGGCCCTGCGGGATCAGGTGGCACCACCAACGATCAACCTTGATAACCCTGCTGTCGAGAGTGCGATTGATCTTGCGCCGAATGTGAAGGTCGAGCGCAAGATAGATATCACGTTGTCCAACTCCTTCGGGTTTGGTGGGACCAACGCCTCTTTGGTGATTGGCAAGGTCCGGGGCTAATGTGGAAGGCTTTGGCAGCGAATGCGCTAACGGTTTTTATCGTGCTGTTGG
>JBLHUT010000104.1:0-10891 GCA_047629975.1 Paracoccaceae bacterium | reverse complement strand
AATCCACTGGACAGTGCAATACCCACCGCATCCTTGCGGAATTCGTCCGCCCGCTTCAGTCCCGTAGTTCATCTCCTTTGTTGCAGTAAATGCTATCAAAGGAGCGGCATCAAATCGCGACAGGTCCACACTCTTCGCGCGCCACGACGAAGGTGCCCAAAACCGGCCATGCCCGCGTCACTTATCGAGACCTGTAAACTCGACAAAGCCGAACCGCGCAGGTGTCCTCACGGTCAAACGACTGCCGGGCAACGGGACGGAGCTCGCCTGCCCGTTCAAACGATGGTCGAGTTCATCGACGAGAACCGTGGTGATCTGGGTATCGAGCAGGTTTGCAGGGTTTTGCCAATCGCCCGGTTCACATTTTATGCGCATGCAGCGATCGCCCGAAACTCTGACTTGGCGTTTGATGGTGCCAAACGGAACGCGGATCTGAGCCCCGAAGTTAAGCGTGTTTGGGAGCAAAACAATGAAGTCTACCGAATGCTGAAAGTCTGGCATCATTTGCAGCGTGAGCAATTCACTATTGCACGCTGAACTGTGGCTCGTTTGATGAAACTCTCTGATATTAAAAGTTTTATTCGCGGAAAGGCGGAGAAAAAAGCCGTGTCAAACAAGAACCTGCTATGCCCAAAAGACAAGGTGATCCGCAATTTTCGAGCCCCCGCGCCAAATATGCTCGGCCCTTTCAGCGATGCAAAGGGCATCGTTTGTCGGGTGGCAGGTCAGCGACTTTACCCATGCCTCAACCGCTGGCTGGCAGGCGAAGCTTGCACCGCCGAGAGGGTGGCAGAGCGTCTGGCATGGCTTTTGGGCCGATGGCGGCCTCATGCCGAACTTTATGTCGTCTTCTTCATCGATACCTTCGCCGGCAAGATCGTTGGCTGGCGCGTTTCCAGCTCACCAAAGACAGGTTGCCCACTCGATGCGCTGGAACAGCCATTGCATGATCGTCGCCCCGTTCACAAAACTGGCCTCATTCATCATTCCGACCGCCCCTGTCATGGTTTGCTTTGCAGGCCATGACAGGGGCGGGACGGACAATATTTGTCCAGTCGCTATACCGAACGATTGGCCCTGGCATGGATCAAGCCGTCCGTCAGCAGCGTCGGTGACCCTTACGATAGCGCCCCTCTCGGCAGATTGCTTTGCAATCACCTGTCAGGCAATGCTTGGCCGCAACGATAAACGGCCTCTACAAAGCAGAAGTCATCCACCGGCTTGGGCTCTGGAAAGCCATGGCCCCGGTCGAATGGGAAACGCTCAAATGGGTCGACTGATTCAATAATCGTCGGCTGCTTGAGCCCATCCATTGCCCGACAGGTGATGCTTGCATCACCGAGAGGGGGATACATCCCGCCAGCAGAAACATAAGAGAGGTAGTATGCACTGTTCAACGCGTTAGATATGGTCGCATGAAACGAAGTAATCAGCCTTTGGGATCAACTCCGACGTCGAAGGGTCCCGCGCGCAAAGCAAACTTGGCGGATACTTTGTTTTTTATTTAGCACCCGACGGCACGTTAAAAGCTGTCGCCACAGATTTTGACAAACCCAACGGGTTGGCCTTGTCACCGGACGAGACGCAGCTTTATGTTGCTGACCCCGGTACGATCTGCGGGGCCAGCTTTCCGTGTCTCGACTAAGGCTTGCCGCATCACATCCGGGTGTTCGACGTTCAAGGCGCGACGCTTTCGGGGGCGTATTTTTGCCGAAATCGTGTCCGGTGTCCCGGACGGTTTTCGCGTAAATCAAGCAGGTTACATCTCGACAATTGCGATGAACGGTATCCGGTGCTTAGGTCCTTCAGGCAGGTGCCTTGGAAAAATCCATTTTCCATCCAAGAATTCTAACACCTGCTTTGGTGGTGCAACAGGCACGAATATGTTCATTACCCCATCGGATACGATCTGGCCGGTGCGGTCAAACAGAACGGAGGCGGCGCATGCTTGACGGCGCCAACCGCCTGCCCGAGATCTCCTCCGGGGTTACTTTCAAAGACGGGATCAGACGAATTTATCAAGCCTCCTGATCACGTCGTTACCAGCTTTCGGGCATAGCTCCGCGTTGTCTAATCCATCTGCGCCATGGTTGGCGGGCAAATCACTGGCAGGCGGTCGATTGTCAACAGATACAAGTGCCCGCGCCACACAGGGATGCAGGCGATGTCGCGGCACTCAATCAAACCCGATTCGGGTCTGTGATTGTCAGGTTTCGGAGCAAATAGGGCTGAACTGGGTGCTGCGCGTGCTTTTTACTGCTGCCAGCGCTTTTGTAGATAGCCGGCAAACCCATGATCTGCATCAGGCGTTGCACACTGTGGAACCTGTTTGCGGGCAAGTATGCGCCAATCTGGTAGCTGCCAAAAAATGGGTAATTCGTGAAGGTCCGGGCAATCTTTTCCATCAGTTCCAGCGCCACGTCGACTTTGAGCCTGTCGGAAACGGGCGAAACTTCGTCATTTGTGTATTCTGTCGTCAAGGTTGTATACATCTTAGCGCGCTGTCCGAATTTTCCGGAGGACCTCAGTCACAGGAATCAGCGATACTTCCGACAGATGGCGCGGTCTTTGGGTGAGCCAGTCATTAGACATATGTGACCAATAGAATTTGCGAGTGACGGTCGTGTCGGTGTGCCAATTCTGCTTGGTCTGGCCCGCGTTTATGAATTGCTTGCTCGAACAGCCAACCAAAGCCGCCTTGCCTTTGGACGCGTGCGGCTTTTCCAATGTTCGAAGCAAAGTATATACTTGGCTAACATCGATTCTTGGCGGACATCGAGTCGTCTTTCGACGAAAACAGCAGCGGAATAAAATTCTGGTAAACTGCCGACAAATTGGCTGCACCCAGAAATTTAGTTTGAAATCGGGTTTGAAGTGAGTGGTGAGCCGGCAGGGGTTCGAACCCTGGACCTACTGATTAAAAGTCAGTTGCTCTACCAACTGAGCTACCGGCTCTCACCAAACAATATTACGGCGTAATGCGTAATCTGTCGTATTCTTACAAAGTTGCCTTGATTTTCCGACACTGTATCGGTCAGTCATCACAACGTCCTGTAAGGCCTGCTGATTAGGGAATGGCTGAGGTGGGGTCAACCCAAAAAACCATGAAAAATTTCGAAGGCTGGATTCCGCTACTGTCGCGCGATATAGCGCGTCTATGAAAAGCACAGCCAACAGCGCCGAACTCGGCTTTATGAAGATGCACGGTCTGGGCAATGACTTTGTGGTTATTGACCAGCGGCAGGGGGGCGTCGCCCTGACGCCGGACATTGCGCGGGCCATCGGTGACCGGCATCGCGGCGTCGGGTTTGATCAGCTGGCGGTGATCGAACCGGTTGAAGGCGCAGCAGCCCGGTTGGTTTTCTACAATGCCGACGGCTCGATTGCGGGTGCGTGTGGGAATGCGACGCGCTGCATCGCGCGCTATTTGATGGAGCAAAGCGGGCAGACCGCTCTAACGCTGGTGACAGAGCGCGGCGCGCTTTTGTGCGAAGACGCGGGTGGCGGGCTGACGCGTGTGAACATGGGCGCGCCGTTGCTGGAATGGCACGAGGTACCTTTAACCCATGCGATGGATACGCTGGAGCTTCCGATCGAGGGAGGGCCGACGGCGACGGGCATGGGCAATCCCCACTGCTCGTTTTTTGTGCCCGATCTGTCGGTTGTGGATCTGGCGAGCTTTGGGGCCGCCCACGAGCATCACCCGTTTTTCCCCGAGCGGACCAACGTGCAGGTGGCGCAACTGGTTGGTCCCGATCATTTGCGTATGCGGGTCTGGGAGCGCGGCGCAGGCATCACGCTGGCGTCCGGCTCGTCCTCGTGTGCTGTGGCTGTTGCTGCGGCGAGGCGGGGCCTCACGGGGCGGTCGGTACGGATTGATCTGGACGGGGGAACCCTGATGGTTGAATGGCGCGATGACGGTGTCTGGATGACCGGCCCGACTTGCCATGTGTTTGACGGAACTTTCACTCACACCTTTCAGGAGGGGTTCTGATGACAGGGAATGCGCCTGTTTTTGCGACACTGGGCTGTCGTCTCAATGCCTATGAGACCGAAGCGATGAAGGAACTTTCGGCAGATGCCGGCGTGCGAAATACGGTGGTGGTCAACACCTGTGCCGTCACCGCCGAGGCCGTACGCAAGGCCCGTCAGGAGATTCGCAAACTGCGTCGCGCCCATCCTGATGCGACGCTGATCGTGACCGGTTGTGCCGCCCAGACCGAGCCCGAGACGTTTGCCGCGATGCCCGAGGTCGACCGCGTGATCGGAAACACCGAAAAGATGCAGGCCGGTACGTGGCGCGGAATGGCGGCTGATTTTGTCGGAGTAACCGAGCGTGTGCAGGTCGATGATATCATGTCGGTGCGTGAAACTGCGGGACATTTGATCGACGGCTTCGGAACCCGAAGCCGTGCCTATGTGCAGGTGCAAAACGGGTGCGATCACCGTTGTACATTTTGCATCATTCCGTTCGGGCGTGGCAATTCACGTTCGGTGCCTGCCGGAGTGGTGGTGGACCAGATCAAGCGGTTGGTGAACACCGGCTACAACGAGGTCGTGCTGACGGGGGTGGACCTGACAAGCTGGGGGGCTGACCTTCCGGCGACGCCGCGTCTGGGCGATCTGGTTCTGCGGATTCTGAAACTTGTGCCCGATTTGCCGCGTTTGAGGATCAGTTCGATTGATTCGATCGAGGTCGACGACGCCCTGATGCAGGCAATTGCCAGTGAACCCCGCCTGATGCCGCATTTGCATCTGTCGTTGCAGCACGGCGATGATCTGATCCTGAAACGGATGAAGCGTCGGCATCTGCGCGATGATGCAATCGCATTTGCCCAAGCGGCGCGTGCGCTGCGGCCTGACATGACGTTCGGGGCGGATATCATCGCAGGCTTTCCGACAGAGACAGAAGCGCATTTTGAAAACTCGCTCAAGCTTGTCGAAGACTGCGGCCTGACGTGGCTGCATGTTTTTCCCTATTCCCCGCGCAAGGGCACACCGGCGGCTCGGATGCCACAAGTTGACGGCGGGGCGATCAAATCCCGTGCCGCACGGCTGCGTGCGGCGGGTGATGCACAGGTCGTCCGGCATCTTGAGGCGCAGATCGGTGTGACACATCATGTGCTGATGGAAAGTTCCCGCATGGGCCGGACGGCCCAGTTTGCTGAGGTGGATTTTGCAACCGACCAGCCGGTCGGGCAAATCATTCCGGCCGTCATTTCCGGTTGTTCAGGGAACCGGCTGACGGCATGACACCGGTTTTCTATTCCTTCCGGCGGTGTCCTTTTGCGATGCGGGCACGTCTGGCGCTTCATGTCTCGGGGGTGCAGGTCGAGCTGCGCGAGATCTTGTTGCGTGCCAAGCCCGCAGAGATGATTGCGGTCTCTGCGAAAGCGACGGTTCCGGTGCTTGCGACGCAGGATGCGGTGATCGACGAAAGCCTCGATGTGATGCGCTGGTCCTTGTCGCAAAACGATCCCGAAGGATGGCTCGACATGCCGCAGGCCGGAGCAGCCCTGATTGCCGAGGCCGACGGCCCGTTCAAGCGTGCGTTGGACCGGACAAAATACGCCAACCGGTTCCCGAACGACGACCCGAACACCGCGCGACAGGCGGCGGCGCTTTTTCTCGACAAACTTGAGCAACGGTTGAGCGGGCAAGGCTGGCTGACAGGCCCTGCGCCGACGCTTGCCGATATGGCCATTTTGCCATTCGTCCGGCAATTCGCCGGAATTGATCGACCTTGGTTCGCAGCACAGGATTGGCCGGCGTTGCAGCTTTGGCTTGACGGGTTCCTTGCCTCGGAACGCTTTTTGGCGATTATGCACAAATACCCGCCTTGGGCTGCGGGAGACAGCCCCCGTTTTTTCCCTGATCCGTTACTTTAGCAAGGTGACCCCACGATGCATCCCAATCCTGCCTTTCGCAAAACGGGCGTAGACCTCAACATTGATTTCGCCCGCAGCCGAGGTTTTGGTGTGCTGAGTGTCAATGGGGCCGAAGGGCCGCTTGTGTCGCATGTGCCCTTTTTACTGTCGGACGACGGGCGGGAGGCAGAATTGCATCTGGTCCGCTCGAACCCGATTGCGCAATTGATCAATGCGCCGACACCGGCGGTGATCGCGGTTTCAGGACCTGACAGTTATATCTCTCCCGATTGGTACGGCGTCGATGATCAGGTCCCGACATGGAATTATGTGGCGGTACATCTGCGCGGTATTCTGGAGCCATTGCCCCAAGCCGCATTGCACCCGATGCTCGACCGGTTATCCGCCCATTTCGAAGAGCTTTTGCTGCCCAAGCCGCCGTGGACAACCGACAAGATGTCGGACGGGGTAATGGACCGGATGATGCGGGCAATCGTGCCCTACAAAATGGTGATCAACAGTATCAATGGCACGTGGAAACTGAACCAGAACAAAGGTGTTTCTGTGCGTGAACGGGCCTCAACGCATGTTCTGGCCCATGGAATCGGCACTGAAACCAAGATTCTATCTGCAATGATGCTCGGTGCAGCGGACAGATAGAACGCGCTCGGGCTTGCGCTGCGCGAGCGCCTTGCGCATTGTGTCAAGGGACAGCCAACAGGAGCCGAGATCAAGATGATGCAGCTATTTTCAGCGAATGCCTCCCCGTTTGCGCGCAAGGTGCGGGTGGTTCTATATGAAACCGGTCAGGTTGCCGATGTAGAGTTGCTTTCTGCCGAAGGCTCGCCGATGAATTCCTCCAGAATGCCGGTGGCTCATAATCCGCTGGGCAAGTTGCCAACGCTTGTACGACCGGATGGTCCGGCGATTTATGACAGCCGTGTGATCTGCCAGTTTTTGAATGCGCGGGCCAAGGCGGATCTTTACCCGCAAAGCCACATCTGGGAAACTCTCACGCTTGAGGCGACGGGCGACGGTGTCATGGAGGCGGCGCTTTTGATGGTCTATGAAGGCCGGTCGCGCCCCGAGAACATGCAATATGCGCCTTGGGTCGAGGGCCAGTGGGGCAAGGTCACAAGCACGCTTGATGCCGTCAACGCACGTTGGATGAGCCATCTGGCCGGTCCGGTAGATGCTGCAAGCATCGCTATGGGCTGTGCGCTTGGATATCTTGATTTCCGCCTTGGCGTGCGCGACTGGCGTCAGGGCCGTGACGGGCTTGCCGCGTGGTACGAAGGGTTCAGTGCACGCGAAAGCATGCAGGCGACCGTTCCGTCCTGAGCCGACCCACAAAAAACACTGGCTCATAAAAAACACTGGCACGGAAATGTTCGTGCCGCTGATATGTCGCGCCGGCTGCGCGATCAGAATGTATAGGTCAGGCCAAGGTTGACTGCATTGGTCACGATGTCGGTGCTTAACGTGCCGCCACCGGTCAGATGTGCCTTGTTCATCGAATAGGTGCCTTTGTATTCCGCAAAAAGCGCCCATGTCTCGTTGAGGTCATAGGATACTCCGGCCACCCACATCGCGGCAGGGCCTGTAAGTTGATAATCGAACGTCTTTGGCACGCCGCGCTTTACCTCGACATGTGGTACCGATACCCCGGCTCCTGCTCCGACATAAGGTGTCAGCCGCCCTTGCGCGCCCCGGCCCGGCCAGCGGTAAAACACGTTGGCTGTGATGATGTTTAGTCCATCCGTGAATTCAAGGGTGTCAAAGCCGCTCGCGGTCAGGGTGTCGTTGGTCGCATAGACTTTAGCGTGGTTCAATTCGAACCCGTAGCCAATATTTCCGGTCTGGTACCAAGTGGCCCGCAAGCCGTAATAGGGCGGCATGGCACCAGATTTTCCGTTCCATTCAGCCATAAAGTTGAAGCTGCCGAGGCTGTCGGTGCCTTCGACCCGCGACTTCGGCGCGGTTTGTGCTCCGATGTAAATGCTGAGTTCGATGTCTGCCCGTGCGGATTGCGGCGCAAGAGCCGACAGGATGAACGAGAGGGCCAGTGACGAAAATAAATAACGTGGCATGGAGAAATCCAGGGGGGCTGAAATTTATCCTCGAAAGGATATCACAAACAGAAGCTTTTGACAGCAACGCCAAATGATCTGGCGTGGAATGCGAAAATCTGTTGCCTGATCACCCCAAATCGCATTTAGCTGCGTCATCCCGCCGCAGATGTGCCGCATTGTCTCGTGGACGCCCTATCTCGTGCGCTCTAAAGAGACAACGATAAGCAGTGGGGCCGATTGTGGTCCGAAGAATCGTTAGCCTTTTGGCATATTGGAAAGGGAGATTTTCCGTGTCCCAAGCAGAAGATCACGAAGGAACGCGTCGCGATTTCCTTTACTATGCAACCGCCGGAGCCGGCGTCGTTGCAACCGGTGCTGCCGTCTGGCCGCTTGTCAACCAGATGAACCCCTCCGCAGATGTTCAGGCGCTCAGCTCGATCCTTGTGGATGTGGGGGGCGTTGAAAGTGGCACGCAGATCACCGTGAAGTGGCGTGGTAAGCCGGTTTTTGTGCGCCGCCGTACAGAAGAAGAAATTACAGCATCGCAAGCTGTGACAATGGAAGAACTGCCCGATCCGATTGCCCGCAATGGCAATCTGGACGGTGACGCCGTTCCGGCCACCGACGAGAACCGGTTTCTGCCCGTTCCCGAAGGCGCCGAAGGGCTTGCGGGGGAATGGCTGGTCATGATGGGTGTGTGTACACACCTTGGCTGTGTGCCTTTGGGCGATGCTGGTGATTTTGGCGGCTGGTTCTGCCCGTGCCACGGGTCGCACTACGACACGGCGGGTCGTATCCGCAAGGGTCCGGCGCCTACGAACCTGCCCGTGCCTGTCGCGGTTTTCACTGACGAATCAACGATTAAATTAGGTTAAGGGAGCAACCATTCATGTCTGGAATTCCTCACGACCATTATGAGCCCAAGTCGGGCGGCGAGAAGTGGCTGCACAAGCGACTTCCGATTGTCGCCTTGATGTATGACACTCTGATGCTGCCGACCCCCAAGAACCTTAACTGGATGTGGATCTGGGGCATTGTCCTGACGTTCTGTCTGGCGTTGCAGATCATCACCGGTATCGTATTGGTCATGCACTACACGCCTGACGTCGATCTTGCCTTTGCAAGCGTCGAGCACATCATGCGTAATGTGAATGGCGGGTACATGCTTCGGTATCTGCATGCCAACGGTGCGTCGCTGTTCTTTATCGCAGTTTACGCGCATATTTTCCGCGGCCTCTACTACGGGTCCTACAAGGCACCCCGCGAAGTCACGTGGATCATCGGTATGCTCATCTATCTGTTGATGATGGGCACCGCGTTCATGGGGTATGTGTTGCCATGGGGGCAGATGTCCTTTTGGGGTGCGACCGTGATTACCGGCCTGTTTGGCGCGATCCCGTTTGTCGGTGAAGCGCTGCAGACATGGCTGCTTGGTGGGCCAGCGGTTGATAACGCGACGCTGACGCGCTTTTTCTCGCTCCACTATCTGATGCCGTTCATCATTGCAGGCCTTGTGATCGTCCATATCTGGGCGTTCCACACGACAGGCAACAACAACCCGACGGGTGTTGAAGTGCGCCGCACCAGCAAGGAAGATGCAGAGCGTGATACGCTGCCGTTCTGGCCCTATTTCGTGATCAAGGATCTGTTTGCGCTGGGCCTGATTATGGTGGTTTTCTTTGCTATCGTTGGCTTTATGCCTAATTATTTGGGTCACCCTGACAACTACATCGAGGCGAACGCGCTTGCGACGCCTGCGCATATTGTGCCTGAATGGTATTTCCTGCCTTTCTACGCCATTTTGCGGGCCTTTACGGCAGATGTTTGGGCCGTGCAGCTCGTCAACTTTTTGACCTTCGGTGTGGTTGATGCAAAGTTCTTTGGCGTGCTTGCAATGTTCGGTGCGATTATCGTTCTGGCTCTGGCGCCCTGGCTTGATACCTCGTCGGTACGGTCGGGCCGTTATCGCCCGATGTTCAAGTGGTGGTTCGCGTTTCTGGTCGTCGACTTTTTCGCGCTGATGTGGCTTGGTGCCATGCCTGCCGAAGAACCCTATGCAAGCCTGTCGCTTATCGCGTCGGCCTATTGGTTTGCATATTTCCTGATCATTCTGCCACTTTTGGGTGTGATCGAAAAACCGACTGCGCAGCCGTCGACAATCGAGGACGACTTCAATGCAAAGCTTGCAGCGAAACACGCCTCTTCGGCTGGGTCCACCGCGACCACGCCGGCCGAGTGACAAGAAAGGACGACGTCACATGTTCAAGAAACTTGCACTCACAACGGCACTGGCTCTCTCCCTGACGGGAGGGGCCGCTCTGGCCGCAGCCACTACCAGCCACGTTGAGGATTTCGACTTCTCGTTCGAGGGGCCGTTCGGCACCTATGACCAGATGCAGCTTCAGCGTGGACTTCAGGTCTACACCGAGATTTGTTCGGCGTGTCACGGGCTCAAATTCGTGCCTCTGCGTTCTCTGGCTGAGCCGGGTGGCCCACAGCTGCCCGAGGATCAGGTGCGCGCCTATTCCGAACTTTACGAAGTCTGGGACCCGACGCTGCTTGAAGGTGACGGAGACTTCCGCCCGGCTGTGCCGACGGATCATTTCCCTGCCTCCGGCATGAAAACTGCCCCCGATCTGAGCCTGATGGCGAAGGCGAGAGCAGGTTTTCACGGTCCTTACGGTCTGGGAATTAACCAGTTCGTAAATGGCATCGGTGGTCCGGAATACATCGCCTCTCTTCTTTCGGGCTACACCGGCGAGGAAAAAGAGGAAGCGGGCAGTGTTCTTTATGAGAATACCGCGTTTCCGGGGGGCTGGATCTCTATGGGCCCGCCGCTTTATGGCGATGACGTAGAGTTCGAAGATGGCTCTTCTACTGAGCTTGAAGCGATTGCGCAGGATGTCTCCGCGTTCTTGATGTGGACTGCGGAGCCAAAAATGATGGCGCGCA
>JBLHUT010000103.1:0-10969 GCA_047629975.1 Paracoccaceae bacterium | reverse complement strand
GCGTCGCTGGTGGCAAGCGCAAGCCTGACACAAGCCACGTCGTGCGCACCAAGCACCGCTGCCAGTTTGTCAGGAAAGCTGGACAGCTCGAAATCGGGGGGAGTGATCAGATAGATCTGCGGCTGTTCGATGTCTGCCATGTGTCTGGTCCGTTTCTATTTTTCGTACCGCTGCTATAACGTGCTTTGGATGGCTTGACCATCGGTGTCGCCCGGATATCGCGCTCCCTTTTTCAACCCGACCGATCGGCACGGTCCGGTGCGGGAGCGGTGGTTGCACCCAAAGCCGCCTGCGCGTAAACGAGCGCACGAAACAATTGCCGGAAATCCCATGCAAGAGCCTATTCTAGAACCTACTTTCGTCCTCGTGCGCCCGCAGATGGGCGAGAATATCGGTGGGGCGGCGCGCGCGATGTGGAATTTCGGGCTGTCGCGAATGCGTTTGGTGTCGCCGCGTGACGGCTGGCCCAACAGCCGCGCTGTGGCGCTGGCCAGTGGGGCGGGGCGGGTGCTGGACAACGCGGGCATTTTCGACAGCGTGGCCGGTGCGGTCGGTGATTGCGACTATGTTTTTGCGACCACGGCACGGGCGCGCGAATTGTCCAAGCCTGTGTTCTCGCCCGAGGCGGCGATGATTCAGGCGCGCGCGATGGCGGCCACTGGCAAACGGGTGGCGTTCTTGTTCGGACCAGAGCGTGCAGGACTTGAGAATGACGATGTGGCGCGGGCCAATGCGATCATCACCGTGCCTGTCAACCCGGAGTTCTTTTCGCTCAATCTGGCCCAATGTGTTTTGTTGTCGGCGTATGAGTGGCGCCGCCAGACGACCGAGGTTCCCGATCAGATGCTCGAACTTGCAGGGGTTGATTTCGCCTCGAAAATCGAGATCGAAAAACTGGGGGACCATTTCGAAGACAGGCTGGAGGAGGCGAAATTCTTCTTTCCTCCCGCAAAGGGACCGGGGATGAAGGTCGCGCTGCGCAACATGTGGGGGCGCTTGCCGCTGACCCGCGCAGACGTGCAGACGTTGCACGGCGTGCTGCGGCAATTGCTGCGCAAGCCCTCCGAGTAGCTTGATGAAGGGGCGGTGACGACCTACGTTCAGCCTTGAACAAATGGAGCATGCCGGATGGCCGCAAAGCGCAGCATTTTCGAAGAGGTCGGCACCGCGCCGCCCCAAGCAACCACCCCGCGCGAGAGCGCGTCGGCAACTGGCATGATCGACCGCGCCAACATCGGTGCACGCGGCGCGATCCGTGTGTGGTTGATGCTGTTGTTCGGGCTGGTCTTTGTGATGATCGCCGTGGGCGGATTGACGCGTTTGACCGACAGTGGTCTGTCGATCACAGAATGGGCGCCGTTTGCCGGTGCGATCCCGCCGTTGAACGCCGAGGATTGGGCAGTGGCCTTTGACCGCTATCGCGCGATCCCCGAATACCAGTTGCAAAACAAGGGCATGAGCCTGTCAGAATTCCAATTCATCTACTGGTGGGAATGGGGGCACCGGCAATTGGGACGTGTCATCGGGCTGGTCTGGGCCGTGGGCTTTTTCGGGTTACTGTTGACGCGCAAGATCCCGACCGGCTGGACGGGCCGGTTGCTGCTGCTGGGGGTGCTTGGCGGGGCGCAAGGGGCGATCGGTTGGTGGATGGTGGCGTCGGGGCTGTCGGGCGACCGGCTTGATGTGGCCTCTTACCGGCTGGCCACGCATCTGGGGCTGGCGTTTGTCATTTTGGGGGTGATTGCCTGGTTCATCTTTGCAATGGGGCGCCGCGAGCGTGATCTGATGCAGGCGCGTCGCAGCCGCGAGGCGCGTCTGGTGCAACTGGGAAGCGTTTTTGTCGGTCTTGCTTTTTTGCAGATTTTGCTCGGGGCGCTGGTGGCGGGCATTGATGCGGGCCGGACCTATGGTGACTGGCCGTTGATGGCGGGCGGGTTTTTTCCGCCCCATGCACTTGATCTGGTACCTGTTTGGCGGAACTTCTTCGAGGACCCGGGGCTTGTGCAATTCATGCACCGGATGGCAGGGTACGTCCTGTTTGTGTTCGGGTTGTACGTGTGGATTGTGGCGCGCAAGTCCAGCCACCGCTTGACCCGCAAGGCATTCGGGCTGGTGGCGCTTGTGCTGACGGCGCAGTTGGTGCTGGGTGTTGTGACGGTCATGTTGGGGGCGCCGTGGCATGTTGCGATTGCGCATCAGGGGCTTGCGGTGATTTTGTGGGTGCTGGCGCTGCGGGCGCGGTTCATGGCGCATTATCCGGTGGCCAATTCATTGAGAGAGGGCATGGCATGACGTCTGCATATTCCGAACTGATGGCGTTCCAGCGCGAGACAGAGGCGCTTTCGCAGGTGCTAGGGCGGCTTGGCTGGGATCAGGAAACCATGATGCCGCGCGGGTCTGCGACGCAGCGCGGCGATGAGATGGCCGCGTTGGAGGGGGTGCTGCATGCGCGCCGCACCGATCCGCGGATCGCAGACTGGCTGGACCGTGCAGAGGCTTCTGACGACGTTGCAAAAGCACAGGTGCGCGCGATCCGGCGTTCGTTTGACCGTGCCTCGAAGGTGCCCGCGCGGCTTGCCTCCGAGTTGGCGCGCGTTACCAGCCTGACACAGGGCGTCTGGGCACAGGCGCGCGAGGACGAGGATTTTGACGCGTTTTCCCCCGCGCTGGCAAAGGTGCTGGCGCTCAAGCGCGAAGAGGCGGCGGCCCTGTGCAGTGACGGGCCGCTTTATGATGCATTGCTTGATGATTATGAACCCGGAGCGACCTCGACGGATCTGACGGCGATGTTCGACGCGCTGCGTCCGCGGCTTGTGGCGCTCAGGGAAAAGGTGCTGGGGGCGGCTGCGCAAGCAGGCCGCGTGACCGGCCCGTTCGATGAGGCCGCGCAGCTGGCGCTTTCGGAAAAGCTTGCGGTGACGTTCGGGTACGATCTGTCGCGTGGCAGGATCGACCGGGCGGTACATCCGTTCTCGTCGGGGTCAGGCAGTGATGTGCGCATCACCACCCGTACCGATCCGGCAGACCCGTTCAATTGCTTTTACTCGACCATTCACGAAGTCGGACACGCGGCGTATGAACAAAAGATCGACCCTGCGTATCAGTTGACCCCTTTGGGGGGGGGCGTGTCCATGGGCGTGCACGAAAGCCAGAGCCGGATTTACGAAAACCAGCTAGGGCGCAGCCGTGCGTTTACCGGCTGGCTTTACGGGCAGATGCGGGATGTCTTTGGTGACTTTGGCGTTGACGGACCCGACGCATTCTACCGCGCCGTGAACAATGTGCGTACCGGGTTTATTCGCACCGAAGCCGACGAGGTGCATTACAATCTGCATGTCTTGCTGCGCTATGATCTTGAAAGGGATATGATCGCTGGCACGCTTGAGGTTGATGACCTGCAAGAGGCATGGAATGCGCGATTCGAGGCGGATTTCAGTGTGAAAGTCGATCGGCCAAGTAACGGTGTGTTGCAGGATGTGCATTGGTCGTGCGGGCTTTTCGGATATTTCCCGACCTACAGTTTGGGCAATGTTTATGCTGCTTGCCTGAACGAGGCGTTGCGCAAAGCTGTGCCAACGCTGGATCAGGATCTGGCCATGGGGGTGACCGGTCCGGCAACTGCGTGGCTGGGAGCGCATGTGCAGCGTCACGGCGGGCTTTACCAGCCGGTGGCGTTGATGGCGAAAGCCACGGGCGCGGCGCCGTCGGTGGAGCCACTGCTGAAGTATCTGGAAGAAAAGTTCACGGATATGCACGCGTCTTGAACTCTCCCGACTGATCAAGGACGGCTCCCGCCTGCCAAGCGCCTTGAGGCGTTTGACAGTTGGGCGTGGCGCGGACTGACGTCCGCGCGGTCGGCACGCTGCGGGCTGGTGTGGTCGGTTTTTGTTGTGGCAGGTCTTTGCGCGTTAACGTTCGGGAATGAGGCCCCGCGGGCTGAACCGCAGCACGGCCAGTAGTATCAGGCCCATTGTCAGCAATCGCATGTGCTGGACCGAGTCAATCAGGTGGGTTTTCAGCCCGGACCCGTCCGCCAGCGGATACGTCACCCCTTGCATCAACAGGGCGCCGATCGGTTCCACCTGAACCCAGAGCCACCAGATCAGAAACCCGCCCAGAACCGCACCCCAGTTGTTGCCGGAACCGCCCACGATCACCATCACCCAGACGAGGAATGTGAACCGTAAGGGCTGATATGATCCCGGCGTGAATTGTCCGTCGAGGGTTGTCATCATGGCGCCGGCGAATCCGCAGATCGCCGAGCCGAGAATGAAAATCTGCAAATGGCGGCGGGTAACGTTTTTTCCCATCGCTTCGGCGGCTGTTTCATTGTCGCGGATGGCCCGCATCATCCGGCCCCACGGAGATTTCAGCGCCATTTGCACCAGCCACAAAAATGTCAACAAGACCAGACTGAACAAGCCGGTATACGCCAGCTTTACCGTGATTGCCGAGGCTGACACGGGATCAAGGCCGTAGCTTGTCATGCGGTCGACAAAGGCGGGCGTGTTCTGAAGGTCGATTTCGTAGGGGACAGGACGCGGCAGGCCGACGACATTCTTGACCCCCCGGCTTAACCAGTCCTCGTTCTTGATCACGGCGATGATGATCTCGGCAATGCCCAAGGTCGCAATGGCAAGGTAATCCGAGCGCAACCCGAGAGCGGTTTTGCCCACAAGCCATGCCGCCCCCGCGGCAATCACGCCACCCGTCAGCCATGCGAGAATAGAGGCAAGCACGCCGCCCAACGGCAGCCAGCCAAACCGTTCAGGCAGGTCAAGCCCGCCAAGATAACCGAATGCCGCCGGATCAACGCCCTCGATCGCATCGCGTGACGGATCAAAGAGCCAGCGAAAGGCGATAAAGCCCACGACAATGACAGCAAGCAGAGCGACCGTGCGTCTGCGCCCCGCAACAAGGCGGTTCGAGACCATGATGGCCAACGCGACAGTTGCAGCCCCGATCACCAACGACAACGCAACGCCGATCCCTCCGGCGGCAAACGCTCCGGGGGTTGCAGGCATCGTGACCAACACCGTTGCCAGCCCGCCAAGCGCCACAAACCCCATAACGCCGACATTGAACAGACCAGCAAAGCCCCATTGCATATTCACGCCAAGCGCAAGGATCGCAGAAATCAGACCCATGTTAAAAATCGACAGGGCCGTGTTCCACGATTGCACGAACCCGGTGCCGATAAACAAGGCGGCAACCATGGCAAAAAGTGCTGCGGTCTTCATACCGATTTCCCCTGAAAAAGGCCCGTTGGCCGAAAGAGCAGCACAACTACAAGCAGAGCAAACGAGACGGCGAATTTGTAGTCGGTGCTCAAAAGCTGGACCAGACCCGTCGGCTCAAGCCCCTCTGGCATGACGTAGCCCAAGACCTTCTTGAAGGCATAGGTGATGGTCACCTCCGAAAAGGCGATCACGAACCCGCCGCCGATCGCGCCCAGCGGGTTGCCCAGCCCCCCGACAACGGCACTTGCGAATATTGGCAGCAACAAAGCGAAATATGTAAACGGTTTGAAAGACTTATCCAGCCCGTAAAGGACACCGGCAATGGTCGCCAACGTCGCAACAAGGATCCATGTCACCATGACAACCCGCTCGGGATTGATGCCCGACAAAAGCGCCAGATCCTCGTTATCCGAAAAGGCCCGCATGGATTTTCCGGTACGGGTGCGGTTCAGGAACCAGAACAAAAACGCCACAACAATGATCGCTGTTACAATCGTGATGCCTTGGGTGGTTTTGAAAGCCAACCCTTCGTCAAGGCCGGACATCTGCTTGAACTCGCGGGCGGAAATGATGAATCTCTCGCCATCGGAAAACCGTTGGTCATCAACCCCGATCAAAAAGCGGACAAGGCCGTTCATCACAAACATCACCCCCATCGAGACGATCACAAGGATCACGGGGGCGGCCTTTTGTTTGCGGTAGAATTTATAAACGAACCGGTCCGTCACAAGGACCATCAGGCAGGTCACGGCAATTCCGAACGGCAATGCCAAAAGAGCCGTGGGAAGCACCCCGAAACTGATGCCGACAGATTGCAGCGCCCAAGTGAAAAAGATCGTCACCATCGCACCAAAGGCCATCGTATCCCCGTGGGCGAAATTCGAAAACCGCAAGATACCGTACACCAGTGTGACGCCCAAAGCCCCCAAAGCCAGTTGACTGCCATAGGCGACCCCGGGGATTACCACAAAGTTGAGAAAAGCGACAAGCGCGTTGAGCAGATCCATCAAAAGCCCCTTTCGCAAGACCCGTGATGGGTCATGCTTTGCAGGCCCTGAATGGGCGTATGCTGGGTATAGCGCGCGTCGCCATTTTCGAAAATTGTCAGCAATTGTATCGTGTTGTATTCCATTGCCGAGACGTAGGCACGCGCCTCGCGGCTGGGATCAAGCATCAGGGTAACGTCGATGGTGCGTCCGCCGGTGCTTAAGGTTATGCTGTCGGGTGCGACCTCCGAGACGGTCACGTCAAGACCGCTTGGCTGGCACGATTTGGTTTCGACACAGGACATGGCAAAGGTGCATTGATACTCTGCGCCCCGCACACTGCCCGCTGCGGCAATGCTGACCACCACGCATATGGCCGGAACACTCATGACACGTCTTGCCAAGATCCCAATCATCGTCATCCTCCCAGAAAACTCCGCCGTACATCGGCATCTGCCAACAGGTCCTGTCCTGTGCCGGTAAACGCGTTTTTACCCTGCACCAGAACATATCCGGTATCGGCAATTTCAAGCGCCTGACGGGCGTTTTGTTCAACCATCAGGATCGAAATTCCGCTGCGGGCAATCTCGATGATCCGGTCGAACAATTCATCCATCACGATCGGGCTGACCCCGGCGGTCGGCTCGTCCAGCAGCAAGACCTTGGGGCGCGTCATCAAAGCCCGCCCCACAGCCACCTGTTGTCGCTGCCCCCCCGATAACTCGCCCGCCGCCTGCCGCCGTTTGTCGCGCAGGACGGGGAACAAATCATAAATCTGGGCCATCGTCTCCTGAATGTCGTCGCGGCGCAGAAACGCACCCATTTCTAGGTTTTCCTCGACGCTCATCGAGGTGAAAATATTGCTTGTCTGAGGGACAAAGCCCATGCCCTTTGCGACACGCGCCTGCGGGGTAAGGGCGGTAATGTCCTCGCCCTCCAACCGCACAGACCCCTGACGCACATCAAGCATCCCGAACACGGCTTTCATGGCCGTTGATTTTCCCGCCCCGTTGGGGCCGACGATGACCGCGATCTTTCCCTTGTCCACTGCGATGGTGCAGCCATGCAGGATATCGGCCCCTTTGCCGTAGCCACCTGTCATCGCCTCGCCGATCAGGAAGGGTTCTGTCATCACACTGCCCCCGCCTTGTTCTTGAGACCGGTGCCAAGATAGGCCTCGATGACCTGTTCGTTGGCCTTGATCTGATCAATCGTCCCTTGTGCCAGAACGTGCCCTTCGGCCATCACGATGACCGGATCGCACAGTCGCCCGATGAATTCCATATCGTGTTCTATCATGCAAAAGGTATATCCGCGTTCGCGGTTCAGCCGCGCGATCGCGTCGCCGACGGTGTTCAGAAGGGTCCGGTTCACGCCTGCGCCGACTTCGTCCAGAAACACGATCTTTGCCTCGACCATCATGGTGCGCCCAAGCTCCAGAAGTTTTTTCTGCCCCCCCGAAAGGTTTCCCGCACGCTCGTCTTTCAGGTGGGAAATGGTGAGAAAATCAAGAACTTCGTCGGCTTTCTTCAACAGAACTTCTTCTTCCTGAGCGATCCGGCCCCGCCCGAACCACGCGTTCCATAGCGTTTCGCCCGACTGCTCGCCGGGCACCATCATCAGGTTCTCGCGAACGGTCATTGAACTGAATTCGTGGGCGATCTGAAAGGTGCGCAGCAGACCTTTGTGAAACAGCTCGTGCGGTGCAAGGCCGGTGATGTCCTCGCCCGCCATCATAACCCGCCCTGAAGTGGGTTTAAGAACGCCGGCGATCACATTGAAAAGGGTTGTTTTTCCTGCGCCATTCGGCCCGACAAGTCCGGTGATCGAGCCTTGTGCAATTTCAAGCGATGCCCCGTCAACCGCGCGAAATCCGCCAAAATGCCGATGCAGATTTTCGACCACGATCATAGTGTCACTCCTGAATATGCCAAGGGCGGGGAGCATCGTGCTCTCCCGCCCAAGGGTTTGATAGTATTAGCGGAATTTGGTCGTTTCGATCTTGCCGTCTTTGATCTCGATCTGGCGGTAGTTTCCGGCGCTTTCGCCGGGCCCGATCAGCTCTACAGCCGAGCCGCCGACGTAATCCACGTCGCCGCCCGCTTTGAGGATTTCAAGCGCCTTGCCCAATTCGCCCGGAAGGATCTTTTCGCCAGGTGCATTGGCAACCATCATTACCATGTCTTTGTAGACGCCCGGATCGGTGGATCCTGCCGCCTGCATCGCCAGCATGATCAGCGCGGCCGCGTCATAGCTTTCGGCGCTGTACGGAGAGGTGCCGTCAAAGCCGTTTGCCTCGCCCATCGCCGCAATGATGGCGCTTCCGGCATTATCGTTGCCAGCGACCTGACCTGTGGAGCCTTCGATCTCGGTGCCGAAGTTGGTTTCGAGTTTTTCACCGATCATCCCGTCGGGGAAGTGGAACAGATCGAACGCTCCTGAGTCGAGTGCCGCCCGCACCACGCCCGAGCCGCCCTGATCGACATAACCGACCACGACCAGCAGATCACCACCCGCAGACGCAAGCGCGCCGACCTCGGCGGAGTAATCCGCCTTGCCGTCCTCGTGCGAGGTATTGATTGTCACAGTGCCACCGGATGCCGTGAAGGCGTTGGCAAAGCTGTCGGCCAGACCCTTGCCATAGTCGTTGTTGGTATAGGTCAGGGCCACTTCGGAGTGCCCGTTCTCAAGCAGGATCTCTGCCATAACCTCGCCGCCGCGCGCGTCGGACGGTGCGGTCCGGAAGAACAGGCCGTTATCCTCGACCCCAGACAGACCGCCCGACGTTGCCGACGGCGATATCATGACCATGCCGTTCGGCAGCGCCACATTCGCCAGAACCGCGCCGGTCACACCGGAGCAATCCGGGCCCATGATGCCTTTTACCCCGTCAGAGGTGATCAGCCGCTCGGCCGCGGCAGTGGCTGCGGCATTGTCGATGCAAGTACTGTCGGCGCGCACCGGCGTAACCGTCAGACCGTCAAGCAGCATACCGCTTTCGGTGACTTCGCGCATGGCCAGTTCAGCGCCCCCCGCCATGGCTGGCGTCAGCGATTCAATCGGGCCGGTAAAGCCCAGAATGACACCGATCTTGACTTCGTTTCCGTGGCCGGCTGCAAACGCGGCCCCTGCAAGCAGCGTTGCCGCCGTGCTGGTCAAAAGCAAATTTCTCATGATTTTCTCCCCATTGAAACCTGTATGTTCCCCCGACAGGTTAGGTGCGGTTGCGTGGAATGGGAAGCGGGAGTTTTCAACTCATGCCTTATTTTGCTTGTGTTCTACAAGCTCACCTGTGGATTTGCGTGCAAGTGGGGCTGGCGCGACAAATGGGTCTGTCGTCTTTGAGCATCCCTGCGGAATATGATGTGGCCCCAAGCGCGAGGCTTTGGCGTGCGTATCAGATTGACAGCCGCGTGGCCTGCGCACCGCGTTCGCGGTAGGGGGTTGTGTTGTAATGGGCGCGGTAACATTTCGAGAAATGCGACGGCGAGGCAAACCCGGATGCCAGAGCGACGTTGATCACGCTCATGTCCGTTTGCATCAGCAGGTTGCGTGCTTTGGATAGACGCAACTCCATGTAGTACCGCTTTGGCGAGCGGCTGAGATAGCGGCGGAAAAGCCGTTCGAGCTGTCGGGTGGACAGGCCGACATTCTTGGCCAGAACGGCGGGACTGATGGGGTCTTCGACGTTTTGTTCCATGATCTGGATGACATTTGACAACTTGGGATGGCGCACGCCGATGCGGGTCGGCACGGACAGGCGTTGCGTGTCCTGATCGGTGCGGATCGTGCTATAGATCAACTGATCCGCAACAGCATTGGCCAGCGGCTCGCCGTGTTCGTTGGCGATCAACTTCAGCATCAGGTCGATAGAGGAGGTGCCACCGGCGGTGCTAAGGCGGTTTCCATCAATGACAAAGACCGATTTTGTCAACTGGATGTCCTCGAATTCCTCTGCGAAACTGTCGTTGTTCTCCCAGTGGATGGTTGTGCGTCTTCCGTCCAGAAGTCCGGCCTTGGCAAGGGTATAGCTGGCGGTGCACAGCCCGCCGAGAATGACGCCGCGGCGTGCCTCGCGGCGCAACCAGTTCAACAGCCGCTTTGTTGTGGCATGATGGATGTCGATGCCGCCGCACAACAAAATGGTGTCGTCGCGGTTGGTTTCTGTCAGATCACTGTCCAGCTTGAACGACACGCCGTTGCTGCACGTGACCTGCTCTCCGCCTTCGCCAAGGATCTTCCAGCTATACAGGGTCTTGCCCGCCATACGGTTCGCAATGCGCAAGGACTCGATTGCGCCGGCAAAGCTCAGAAGCGTGAAACCGTTCAGCAGAACAAACATGAACCTGCGCGGAACGTCGCCTTGTGCGTCGATATCGACGATATGTTCGGGACGGAAATTTTTGTCGTCCATGGAGCGTTCCGATCAATGAATCACAAAAAACCGAAACAGGAAATGACGCCCGCCGCAACCCCCGTGGTCGCATTCACGCTCATTTTACAAGCACTCCGGCAAGATTTGCCGTTGGCACGGGAGGGAGCGCAATCTATACGGTGAGGGCCTTGCGAAAAACGTGCAGGCCAAAGCATGAGCGGAGAAAACAGATGACGACGAGCTGGAGCAAATCGGACTGGCGCAACAAGCCTCGGGTCCAGATGCCCGATTATCCTGATCAGAGCGCATTGAACGCGGTCGAAGCGCAGCTTGGAAAATATCCTCCGTTGGTTTTTGCCGGCGAGGCG
>JBLHUT010000102.1:0-11131 GCA_047629975.1 Paracoccaceae bacterium | reverse complement strand
AGGCGGGAAACGGCACGCTTTCTCCGGCGACGGCACCGTTGTAATAGGCCGGATCGGGCATTCCCGGGTCAAGCCGGACGCTGTGGGGATCGACATCAAGTTCTTCGGCGATCCAGTGTGCCTGTGCTGAATAGGCTCCCTGACCCAGATCGGCACGCGGGGTGATCAGCGTGATGCCATCGGCGTCAATCTTTACATACGGCGTGATGGTCGCTTCGTTCCGGCCCAGCGTCTGTAGCAGCGGGTTGGGAACGTCCTTGCGGTACGCATAGGTGCCAAAGGCGACACCGCCGGCCACAGAAACCGACCCGATCAGGAACGTCCGACGGGCAATTTTCCCAACCTTTGTCATTATCTATCCTTCGCTCAGCCGTGTGGCTGCGGTTTTCACTGCGGCGCGAATACGTGGATAGGTGCCACAGCGGCACAGGTTCCCCGAAAGGGCGTCGTCAATCTCGATATCGGTAGGGTTCGGCGTTCCGGCCAAAAGCGAAGCCGCCGCCATGATCTGTCCCGACTGGCAATAACCGCATTGAGCGACCTGATGGGCAATCCAGGCTTCTTGAACTGCATGAAGCGCTTGGGGAGTGCCCAGCCCTTCGATGGTTGTTACTTCGCCGTCCACGTCAGCAATGGCCAATTGGCAACTGCGCACCGCCACACCATCAAGATGCACGGTGCACGCGCCGCATTGTGCGATGCCACATCCATATTTCGGACCCGTAATACCAAGCTCGTCGCGCAGAACCCACAGCAAGGGCATATCCGGTTCCACGTCAACATTGTATCCGGTTCCGTTGACGATGATTTCCACTGTGCACTCCTGATCTGTTTGTTTCTATTTGCCAAAGGGCAGCATCGGTACACAAGCCCCCGTAACAAAATGCAAAGAATAATTACCCGTCGCCCTGTCACCGCTTGGGTGGTGTCCTGCCGTTCCTGACCGGGGTTTTGCCTTTGTGCATCCCATCGGGGCTTTTCGCGACGGGGCGGTGCCCTATCTTCAATGACATCAAAAGCGAGCCGCCCCCATGCTGATCCTGACCCATGCCACCGTTCGTAATCCGGCCATTCTTAAAGTCCGGCAATTGCCGCGCAAGTTTTTCGGGCGGGTGACTGTGTGGCCCAAAGGGCGGATTGGCGGCGCGCGCGCTTTGCGAATTGTGGCGGAGTTCCAGTTCGTGCGCTATGCGCTGGCGCTTTTGCCGTTGATTGTGGTGGCTCTTGTCTGGAACAGGACGGCGTTGATCATGTCTCAGGCGCCTTTGCTGATGCTTGCGCTGATCTGGTGGGTTGAAATGCGTCTGCTGCGCGTTTCTCCGAAACGGCGCGCCAAGCTGATTGATCAGGTCGAGGCAGAGCGGGGGCTTGATCTGTTGCGGGTACAGGCGCGGGGCGTTCTGACGCGAATTGCCGCGGCTCGCGGCCTGCGCAAGGGGCAGCTGCATTTGGTGATCGAGCAGTCGGATCTGGGGGCGATTGCGCCATTGACCTATGTTTCGGTGCAGTCCGAAGAGGGGCCAGAGGTGATTTCGCTTACCTTTGACGAACAGCGGGTACTTTGGGATGGGCTGTTTCAGGCCCCCATGAACGAGCGGCTGTTACAGCGCATCAACCTGTCACAGGGGGTTTTCCTGCGGGATATTTCGCTGGATGCAGGTGGCGTATCTGCCCATGCACGGCTGAGTGCGGCGCTGGCCTGACGCGATTGTGCGGGCTGTGCGTTAGTGCGACAGATCAACCAGCCGTCCGTAGGGAACAGACGCCGCCCCCCCGTCTGGCACTGCCCAGATCACCAAAAGCCCGCGCGGGGCCGGGCCGGGGTCGCCTTCCAGATCGGTTAAAATCACCAAGGCCGCGGCCCTCAGGTTTTGCGCCTCTTGAACAACAGGAACAAATGCAGTGCCACCGCCACGGGGCATTTCGGGTAAATCAAGGACGCTTTGTGCAGGATCAACCCGCATTTTATACCGGATGGCGTCATCAAAGATCATCAGATGCAGCTCTGCGCGCATGCGGCGGGCAATGGCGCTGACCTCGCTCCAGAACAGCGCAAGGCGGGCGTCGTCGATGCTGCCCGAGGCGTCGATCGCCACGGCAATGCGCGGAACATCCGACAACGGGCGCTGTCCGGGCTCGAATCCGGGTGTGGGCCGTGCGGTCAATTGTGCCTGTGCTGCGGCCGCGATCCAGCGTCGGGCGGGTCGGCGCGGCGACGCTTGCGCCAGTACGGTGGCGGCCTGGGTCAGCAACCGGCGCAGGATCATCTCCCACGGGGTGCAAGGCGCAGGATTATCGGCAATGTGATGCCCGATCCGGCCGATGCCGCGCCCTGCCTGTCGCCCTGCCTCAAGTGCGCGGGCCATGTGTTGGTGCCAGCGTGCCGCCTGCTCAACCTCGCCCTCGCTTGGTGCGCCGCCCGCTGATGGCTCTATGTCGGGATCAAAGCTGGCGCGTTCAGCATAGGCCTGTGCGGAACTCTTGCTTCCGCCGGTGCCGTTGTCCGACCGAGCCAATGCGAAATATAGCTTGTCCACATCCCACCCCGACAAAGCCACCTCGGGAGCGACGTTTTGATCAAGGCACGCAGTCAAAAGGCCGGTCAATGTAACTGCGGGGCGTGGCAACGCGTGGCCGGCCAGCAAAAGGACCTCGTTGACCACCGCATCTGCGGCAAGGTTGTAAAGCGGGATATCAAATTTTGTTCCAAGACGGGTGCGCAAATCGGCAAGTCTTGCGGGATGGCGCAAGGCCACGTGCAGAATGTGATGCGCGGCCAGACCCGTTTGTTCATGCAAGGGCATGGCGGCAAACGCGGGGCCATAGGTGATTGTGCTGCCCATGGTGCGTGTTGTTTCCCCGTCGCGGTGTACACACCACAGTGACAGGGCGCCAATGGCAGGGTCGTGTTCGGCCAACGCCCGCAGGGCAGGGCTTGCGCGCTCGGAATGGCGCGAGGCCCGGGTCATGCCAGCCCGGCGTGTTCGCGTTCGGCGGCATAGGTTGCATAGGCTTTGGAGGATCTGAACGCCTCTTGCAGGCCCTCGGCAAGGGCCTTCTCGATCAGCAACTCGAAGCCATATGTTGTCAGCTCTCCCAAAGGCAGCTTTGCAAACCCCTGCCCCGGGCGCAGGGTCGTCAGGTTGCGGATATCTGCCATGACGTCGATGGCGGCCGCGATCGTAGCTTTGTCGGCCAAGCCAACCACCGCATAGACAAGCGCGGTCAGCCCGTGAAGGCCGGCAGGGTACATCGGCGTGCGCTCTGCTGGGCGCGCGCCCAGCATATCTGTGGCCTGCACCGTCGCAGCGATGTCTTCGGCAATCAGGATGAATTCGGCAGCCGCAGCCTCGCCCAGGGTTCCTGCAATCAGAATATCGCGCAGAGCCTTGTCGGGGATGGATTTCAAGATGGTGCTAACGCGTGCCCATGAGCGCGGCGTACAGGCGATCATCTGGCCCCGTCGCAGGGCCTCTTGGGTGGTGTCCAGCAGGTCAGGGCGCGTGCGGATAAAGGCGGTAACGGCGGGATGCAGCCCGCGTGGCACGGCATACCGGGTGATCCAGTCGCCTGCCTGCGCACGGATCGACAGGTGGATCAAGCGATCCGACAGGGCTGTTCCCATTTCATAGGCGATCGCGCCGTCCTCGACCGCGTTTCCGGCGGCCACGATGAAAGTCGAGGCGGGCAAGACGTGTCGCCCGACGCGGCGCTCTTGCAAAAGTCCGTAAACGGTCGGTTGCAGCGAGGGCGCGGCAGCGGTGAGTTCATCCAGAAACAGAATGCTCGGCGTGGCAGGATCATCGGGTAAATCCTCGGGGCGGTACCAGACCGTGCGCTGCGTGTCGTGGTCATAAAACGGCAATCCGCGCAGGTCCTGCGGCTCGATCGTGGTCAGGCGCAGATCGAACAGGCGGCTGCCTGTCTCATGTGCAAGCTGTTGGACAATCTCGGTTTTGCCGATGCCCGGTTGCCCGTGCAGCATCCATGACGCAGTCATGCGTCCTGCGGCTTGTGCGGCATGGCCTGCACGCAAGGCATCAAGCGCCTGACCGGCGGAAATTACAGAGGTGTTAACGGACATTCATGCTCCTGTTGTTTGACGTCAGGGTCAGGCTTCGCCTGCGACAGCCCGACCAACCCTTCGCTTAAATTCCACAACGTGGCCGAACGGGTCGCATCCGTTGCCTTGGCCGACAGTGATTGCGCAAAGGCGGCCCGCCCTTCTTTCTGCCGGTTTCCCCAGCTCCAGTGAACGCCCGATTGCGTGAATTCAGGGTCGCTTACCACCTGCGCAAGCCGCTCGCCCGACAGGGGCTGCGAAACGTATCCCTTGGTGATATTCTTCTGGAACCACGGAAATATTTTCTGGAACACAGGCGGCGCATTTCGGAAAAGTGGCGTGTCCGCGACGCAACCGGGGTAAAGTGTGCTAAAGATTATTCCCGTGTTCGCGTGGTGGCGCGTGTGAAGTTCCCTGCTCATTATCATTGTGCAAAGCTTGCTGTCTTTGTACGCTTTTCCGGCTTTGAAGGGCTTTGCGTCAATCATTGAAACAGGCGCTTTGAACCCTTTTTTGAGCCCTTCGAAACGACCAAGATCGGCGGGTGCCGGTATTGGAACCTTGCCGCCGAATTCCTCGGAATTCGCGGTGACCGTACCAAGTGTCACCAGCCGCGGGTTCGGGGCGCGCGCAAGGTCCGGCAGCAGAAGGTTGGCCAGCAAGAAGTGCCCGAGGTAATTGGTGGCAACGCTGATCTCGTATCCCTCAGGAGAGCGCGCGGCCTTTTTGAGCAACGGTTGATAGGTCGCGGCATTGCAGACAAGCGCATCCAACGGCAGATCTCGTTCCTGAAAAGCCGCACAAAAGGCGCGCACACTTTCTAACGCGCCAAGATCCAGTTCCATTATCTCGTATTGGTCAACCGGAATAGAAAGCCCCTCTGCGGCGGCCTGCGCCTTCTTCTTGTCACGACACGCCATAATAACGTGCCAGCCACGTTGGGTCAGCGCATGTGCGCCGTGCAAGCCGACCCCTGACGAGGCGCCTGTAATAATTACGACAGGTGGTGTGGCTCGGAAGGCTGTGGTCATTGAGTATACTTCTTACGTTTCTAATGCTGCCATTAAAATATAACTCTGCGAAATCGGATGACCAGTCGAAGCCTGCGTGTTGTGATGCTTTGCGGGTCGGGTGCTTTTGAAACGCAGAGAACTGAGTGCTTTGATTGGCTGCGAACGCAGTGTTTGGTGCTTTGGAAAAGGGCAGATAATATTCCTAACGTCCATAATTTAAGCAGATCAGGTGTTGACGCTGAGTGGTTTTCCGTCAGCATAGGCGCATGCGCCTATTCACACACACCTCAACGGCGCAAAAATCAAAGAGTGGCCTATTTCAGGACACCTAAGAGAGGGACAAAATGCCAGTAAAACCACCAACAATTCATCTTCCCATTCGCATAGCGACATCGGGGTTCTACAGTGGCTTCACAAAAGATGTTGCGGTGACTGCCAAAATTCTTGTTGGCAGTCTTATTCTTTGGGCGGTTGCCTTTCCGGACAATGCAGCAAGTGTTCTAGGGGCGCTGAACAACATAATTCTTGCCAGTTTCGGCTATTGGTACGTCTATGTGATGGCGTTCTTTGTGGTTTTGTGCTTCGTGCTTGCGCTGTGGCCTGCCGCCGGAAAGCTCAGGCTCGGGCATGACAATGACAGACCCGAGTTTTCAAATTTCTCTTGGTTCTCGATGATGTTCGGCGCAGGTATCGGGATCGGCATGCTGACCTTTGCCACCGCTGAACCGATGTATCACTTTGCTAAAAACCCAAGTACAATCATGGGACTGACCGAAGGAAGCACCGCCGGAAATGTGCGTGATGCCTATATCTGGTCGTTTACGCACTGGGGTCTGGCGGCGTGGGCCTCTTATGCTATCGTCGGGCTGGCGCTTGGTTATTTTTCGTACCGACGCGGTTTGCCACTGACGATCCGTTCGGCGCTCACACCTTTGTTCGGCAAAGCGTTGTCGGGTCCGTTGGGGCATACTGTTGATGTGGTTGCTGTTGTGGCGACTGTTCTGGGTGTCGCGCAGACGCTCGGGTTCGGGGTCGAGCAGTTTATCTCCGGCCTGTCGCGGATCGGCGTGGGCGACTGGCTCTTTTCGGTAGATGCCGATGGAACCCAGTCTTCGTCAACCATGGGCATCGTTGTCGCGTTGGTGGTTATCATGGGCGCCTCGACCCTTTCGGCACTTTCGGGTGTGGGCAAGGGGATCAAGTGGTTGTCCAACATCAACATGGGCCTCAGCTTTTTCGTTCTGCTGTTCTTTGTCGTCTTCGGCTCGACACTCTTTGGTTTGCAGGCGCTTGTGCTGGGCATCTTTGATTATGTCGTGTCAATTCCGGGTAACATCCTGACTGTGTGGTCCAAAGACGGCACCGAGACAGGCGATGCGCTGGCCGGTTGGCAGGGTGGCTGGACCATCTTCTATTGGGCGTGGTGGATTGCGTTTGCACCCTTTGTCGGTGTGTTTCTGGCGCGTATCTCGAAGGGTCGGACGATCCGGGAATACGTTCTCGGAGCGATGATCATTCCGGCAATCATGTGCTTTGTCTGGTTTGCTCTTGTGGGCGGAACAGCGATTGATCTGGAACTCTCGGGTGTTGCAGACGGCGCGATCGTCGGTGCGGGGCAATCGGACCAGCTGTTTGCGATGCTTGCCGTGATCCTGAGCGAGTCCATGGCTTACGTGATGTCGGTTCTGGTCGTGATCTTGCTGCTCACCTATCTGGTGACGTCTGCCGATAGTGCGGTGCTGATTATCAACACGATCAATGCTGGTGGCGACGAAGGCCCCAAGGCTCGGCCGCATATCCTGTTCTGGGGTGCTGCACTTGCGCTTGTCGTTGGCGGGTTGATCGTTGCCGGTGGTCTGGGTGCTATCCAGACGGCGATGGTGATTGGTGCGCTTCCCTTCAGCTTTGTGATGGTGCTGATGGGGATATCGCTTATCAAGGCGATCTACCGTGATGGACAACGTCTGAAGCATGGTTTGCCGACGCTCCACGGAGAGTCAGACTCGACCGACTAGGGCTGACAGACATTGCGACATAAATCGGCCCGCACGTGCAAACGTGCGGGCCGTTCTTTTGTACAGCTTGCTGAGCAGGAGAGTGTGCCGTTAAGCGGAATGCACGCTGAAGGCGCTCGTCCCGGACCTGTCAAGTGACACGACCACCCCAAAGGCCGCAGATGTGCTGGCTCTTGGGGCGGCGATGTGGCGTCAGATCAGGTGATCTGACCGTGGCAATGTTTGAATTTCTTGCCGGATCCGCAAGGGCACGCATCGTTGCGTCCGGGGTTCCCCCAAGTTGCGGGATCATTTTCGTCAAACGCCGTGTCGGCGACAGTTTGCGCCTCACCGGCAGCAGGCTCTTGAGGCGCTATGCCTTGTGCTGCCTTTTGCTGGGCGACCATCTGCTGGATCATTTGCTGCTGTTCCTCGGGGGTCAGCGGACGGATTTGCGACAACTTCTTGGTCGTTTCTTCGCGCAGGCTGTCGAGCATGGATTCAAACAGTTGGAACGATTCGTTTTTATATTCGTTCAGCGGATCACGTTGCGCATAGCCACGGAAACCAACGACAGAGCGAAGATGTTCAAGCGTCAAAAGATGCTCGCGCCACTTTCCATCGATGGTCTGCAACAGAACCTGCTTTTCGATCTGGCGCATGTTGTCGGGACCAAAGGCGACCGCCTTTGTGGCCATGTACTCGTCTGCCGCTTTTTCCAGCCGCTCGCGAACAACCTCGTCATCGACACCTTCTTCGTTGCCCCAATCGATAACCGGAAGGTCGACGTTGAGGTTCTCGATCACGGCAACATAGAGCCCCTCCATGTCCCATTGGTCGGCATAGGTTTTGGGCGGCATGAACTGGACGATAAGATCATCAATGACCTGATTGCGCATGTCGCGGGTGATCTCGGAGAGGTCTTTCGCCTCCATGATCTCCATCCGCTGTCCAAAGATCACTTTGCGTTGATCGTTCATCACATCGTCGAATTTCAGCAATTGCTTGCGGATATCAAAGTTGCGACCCTCGACTTTTGCCTGCGCCTTTTCGAGGGATTTGTTGACCCAAGGGTGCACAATCGCCTCGCCCTCGGCCATGCCGAGTTTGCCAAGCACATTGTCCAGACGCTCGGACCCGAAAATACGCATCAGATCGTCCTCGAGGGACAGATAGAACGCGGATTTTCCCGGATCACCCTGCCGGCCGGAGCGGCCCCGCAGCTGGTTGTCGATGCGGCGTGATTCGTGCCGCTCGGTGGCCAGAACAAACAGCCCCCCCGCGGCAAGCACCTTGGCGCGTTCATCGGCATGTTCTGCTTCGATCTTTGTGCGCAACTCATCGGGATGCGCGTCAGGATTTGCCGCAAGCGCCTCGATGACCTTCAACTCGACGTTGCCGCCCAATTGAATGTCGGTGCCGCGACCCGCCATGTTTGTCGCAATTGTCACAACGCCGAACTTGCCTGCGTCGGCGACAATCTGGGCCTCTTGTTCATGCTGGCGCGCGTTCAGAACGTTGTGAGGAATTTTTGCGTCAGTCAGCATGTTCGACAGCATTTCAGACTTATCGATGCTGGTTGTTCCAACAAGAACCGGCTGGCCGTTATCGTGTGCGGTACGGATCGAATTGATGATTGCGGCGTATTTTTCGCGCGCTGTCCGGTAAACGGCATCATGTTCGTCGACCCGGGCAACGGGGCGGTTTGTGGGAATCGCGACAACACCCAGTTTATAGATTTCGTCGAATTCGTCTGCCTCGGTCAAGGCCGTACCGGTCATGCCACCAAGCCGACCATAAAGCCGGAAATAATTCTGGAACGTCACAGATGCGAGGGTGACGTTCTCGGGTTGGATCTGACAGCCCTCTTTGGCTTCGATTGCCTGATGCAGGCCGTCGGACAACCGGCGTCCTTGCATCATCCGACCGGTGAATTCGTCGATCAACATCACCTCGGTGTTGCGAACGATGTAATCTTTGTCTTTGGTGAAAAGCTTGTGCGCGCGCAGACCCTGATTGACGTGGTGCACGATAGTGGTGCTTTCGGGATCATAAAGCGATTGGCCCTCTTCGAGGAGTCCCTTACGCAGCAGTAATTGCTCAAGAAATTCATTACCGTCATCGGTAAAGGTGACATTGCGCGTCTTTTCGTCAATCGCGAAATGGTCGTCGGAAAGTTCAGGGATCAGCGCGTCGATCGACTGGTACAGGTCCGAACGGTCCTGGGCCGGGCCCGAGATGATCAGTGGCGTACGGGCTTCGTCGATCAGGATGCTGTCGACCTCGTCTACGATCGCGAAATTATGACCACGTTGAGACATTTCAGCCAGATCGGATTTCATATTGTCGCGCAAATAATCGAACCCGAGCTCGTTATTGGTGGCATAGGTGATATCGGCGGCATAGGCGGCGCGCTTTTCGGCATCGGGCTGTTGCGGGTACACGACGCCGCACGTCAGGCCGAGTTGGCGGAACACGTTGCCCATCCAGTCGCTGTCACGTTTGGCGAGGTAGTCGTTGACGGTCACGATGTGCACGCCGTCTCCTGTCAGCGCATTGAGATACGCCGGGAAGGTCGCCACAAGCGTTTTGCCTTCGCCGGTTTTCATCTCGGCAATATTGCCCTGATGCAGAAAAATACCGCCCATCAACTGGGCGTCGAAGGCGCGCAAGCCAAGGGCCCGTCGTGCGCCTTCGCGGCAATTGGCAAAGGCTTCCGGCAGCAGATCGTCAAGGCTTTCGCCTTCCTTGGCCCGCTTGGCCAGTTCCCGGGTCTTTTCGATCAACCCGTCGTCCGAAAGCTTTTCGAATTCGGGCTCAAGCGCGTTGATCTTTGCGATCACTGGGCGTGTTGTTTTGATCAGTCGGTCATTCGAGGACCCAAAGACCTTTTTTGCGATCGTTCCTAAACCCAGCATTTGTATATTCCGCCTTAACGCATTCGTGTGTGGGTTCGCCTTGCCCTGCCTTCTTGCAATCCCTAAAAGATAGGGCAAAAGCAGAGCCTCTGACGCGCCCGGACCTTAGGCGATGTAAGGGGCCTGAGTGATGGTGTCAACGTCGCCGGACCGCGCGGCATGAAGGAGATGCAAGATGCACAGATTTGTGAAACTGGGGGCCGTGATGGCCATCGCTGCCGGTTTGGCCGCGCCAAGCCATGCGCAGGACGTAACGGCCGACACGGTTGTGGCCACGGTTGGTGGTGCTCAAATCACGGTTGGACACCTGATTGTTGCGCGCGGAAACTTGCCGGAGCAGTATCAGACCTTGCCTGACGACGTGCTGTTCAACGGGCTGCTGGATCAGGTTGTGCAGCAAAACGCGCTGGCGCAATCGCTGGGCGAGGGCTTGCCGCGGCGGCTGCGTCTGGGGATCGAAAATCAGGCTTCGGGGTATCTTGCGGGCGAGGTTCTGAATCAGGCAGCGTATGTTTCGGTGTCTGATGCCAGCGTGCAGGCCGCCTATGAGGCGAAATTTGCCGCCGCCGAGCCGGAACGAGAGTTCAACGCCGCGCATATCTTGTTTGAAACCGAGATCGAAGCCTTTGAGTCAAAGCTCGCGTTGGACAAGGGGGCGGATTTTGCCAACATGGCCATCGAAAAATCGACCGGCCCATCGGGTCCGAACGGTGGGGCTCTCGGGTGGTTCTCGCGCGGCATGATGGTGCCGGAATTCGAGACGGCCGTTGTGGGCTTGGAGCCGGGGCAGGTATCCGAGCCGGTAAAGACACAGTTTGGCTGGCATATTATTAAACTGAACGAAACCCGTCTGCTAGAAGCGCCGGCGCTTGAACAGGTGCGTGCCGAGTTGGAGCAGGAGTTGCGCAGCGTGGCAATTCAGAACGAGATCGACCGTATTGTTCTGGAATCCGAGATCGACCGGATAGACATCGCAATCGACCCTTCGGTGATTCGTCAAACCGATCTTTTGGATCAATAGAATATCATGGCAAAATCTACCGCTGTCTCTCCGCTTGCACCGGCTATGTTTCCTGACCTTGCGCCGATTGCAGGCGTGCAGTTTTCGGCCGTTGCAGCCGGTGTCCGTTATGCCGGACGCCG
>JBLHUT010000101.1:0-11254 GCA_047629975.1 Paracoccaceae bacterium | reverse complement strand
CATGAATGTCGACCCTGCCGCAGTCATTGTGGCTATCACAGGCGGCTGGGCGTTGAGTGGTGCCACGTCGCCTTATACCGCCTCGACCCTTTTGATCGCCTCGTTGGGCAAAGTCAGCGCCTCGCATGTCGGGTTGCGGTGGAACGGTCCCTATGCGGTGACCTGTGCGGTGGGCTTGTCGGTCTGGATATGCGTTGCGGCACTGGTGCTGTAAGTCCCTGCGTGCCGTGTGATCCGTGCCGGTGCAACACCTTATCGGGCAAGGATTTTTCTAACCTTCATCATAAAAACAGCCGCCATGAGAGTCTTGACGGATATCTTTGCGCCTAATTATCGTGCATTTTTCCAGTTTCATGCAATAATGAGGCAGAATTTTACCATCTGATTGATCACGATGGGGCACATTCCAATGACCCGCAATCTTGGTCTGACATCTCTGGTGACGATCCTTCCTGGAACGTCCAGCGCGTTTTCCCTCACTCTGGAGCCGGCACAAACGCTGGATAATCCGGCTCCTGTCGCCAACGAATTTCTTGGATACGCCGTTTCGGTTTCCGGGTCGACCGCCGTAATCTCGGCCCCTCATGACGACCCCTCGGGCGTGCCGGACGCCGGCACCGCATATGTTTTTGATATCACGAGCGGAGCGTTGTTGCAGACCTTGTCCAACCCTGCACCAGACTCTAGCGACAGGTTCGGTTATGCCGTGGACATCCCCGGGACCGCCGCAATTGTCGGCTCGCTTGGCTATTACGAAGGTGCCAATGATACCGGTACGGTTTATGTCTTTGACCTTGCGATCGGAAATCTGTTGCAAACTCTGAACAATCCCGCCCCCCAGAATGAGGATTTCTTCGGAGAAATCCTTGCAGCGACCAACACATCGGTGCTTGTTGGCGCCCCTCACAACAATCCGGGCGATATCGCCTCGGCGGGGTCTGTATACGTCTTTGAAGCGGTTGTACCGCTTCCGGCGGCCTTGCCATTGCTGCTTGCGGGGCTGGGCAGTATCGCGCTTGTGCGCGTCAAACGTCGCTAGGCTGCCCGACAAAACCGTTGTGGTCTAGAGGCGCGGCTGATCGTGGCTGCTGGCTGTCGGCACATTTCGCACATGTTCGCGAAACGAGATATAAATGGCCGACGCAATCAGAATGCCAACCCCGACAAAGGTCCACGCATCCGGGAAATCGGCAAAGAACCACCAGCCAAGAACCGTGGCCATGATTATTTCGGAATAGGCGAAAGGTGCCAAAAGAGACGCCTCTGAATGGTCATAGGCCCGCACGATGAAAAAGTGCCCGACCGAGGCGAAAACGCCCAACAGGACGAACAATCCCCATTGTTGCAGCGTTGGGACCTGCCACACGAACATCACCATCAGCGATGCGATCGCCGCACCGATCAGGTTCGTCTGGAACGTGGTGACAGCGGCGTGTGATTGCCCCGATATCCGGCGCGTCATCAGCATATAGCACGCAAGGCTCGTGCCCGACCCCAACGCGAGAAAAACGCCCACGTCCAACTCCTGAAACCCGGGCCGGATGATGATGAGCGTGCCGACAAAACCTGTCGCCACCGCCGCCCAGCGCCGCGGCCCCACATGCTCCCCCAGAACCAGCGGCGACAGACTGGTCACGATCAGGGGCTGCACAAAAAAGATTGCCAAGGCATCCGCAATCGACAGCGTGCGCAAGGCAAGGAAAAAGCAAAACGTCGCCGAGATCAGAAAAGCTGCACGGAAGGTATGAAAAACAGGCCTGCGCGGCAACACCCCCGCAGGCCCGACAACCTTGAGAGCGAAGGGCAATGTGAGCAAACATGCCAACGCCATGCGTGCCCAGACGATCTGGATGATCGGTAAGCCTTGCTGGCCCAGAACCTTGGCCACGACGTCAAGAAATGGCATCACGGCCATCGCGATCAGCATCAAGGCGATGCCGATCAGGTTTCCAGGGGTCGCAGTGGAGGGGGTGGACATCACAGGCGTCCTTCAATGGCCGTACTCCCGCATGGGAGCCGTGGGCAGACCCTGTTTTCTTTTGCCCGCTTTGTCGAGGGCCTTGTGCCCGCACGGGTCGCCGCAACCTGACATTCCTGAACAAAACACCACGACGAGGCGTGACAAACAGGCGTCCCGCAGGATAGGCTGAGCGATATGAAACAAATTCCCAAAAAAACCACCGACGACGCGCTTATTCAAGAATTCCTGACCAACGGCGGGAAGATCAGCGTTGGAAAAACCAAACCTCTACCAAGTGAGCTGAGGCTGAGCAACAACGCCTGGAACAACAAGTTGACCAAGGAAGAAAAAGCCGCGCGCGACAAGAAATAGCACCGGTTGTGCAACCAATCTTCCCGCGCCGGACACCGGAATGTCCCTGACATTACCGGCTTGCGGGGACCAGATGCGATATGAACCCATCGTGTGCAGCTCCCTTGGACTGTGCGGGTGGTGATGACGTCACACCGGTGCCGCCGACCAGATGTACGGGGCTGCATTTCCTCGATTGGTTTGCTGGCCTGCATTTGGTATCGCGCGCGGGAAGTTTCATCAAAAACCGCACATTTGTCTTGCGCACAGGCATTTTCACAGAGATGAACAGCAAGCTTTTATGGAAAGGGCCGCCCCCATGAACAACACACGCAACTTTTATATCGACGGACAATGGGTCGCTCCCAAGGACGGGCGCGACTTTGCCGTAATCGACCCCTCGACCGAAGAGGTCACCGCCACGATCTCGCTTGGCGGGCAAGCAGATACAGACGCCGCTGTCGCAGCCGCAAAAGCTGCCTTTGGCAAATGGCGCCTGTCCTCCAAGGCAGAGCGCCTTGAATTGATGGAGACGATCCTGGAGGTTTACATGCGCCGCTCCGACGAGATGGGCGCCGCAATCAGCACCGAGATGGGCGCACCGATCGATATGTCCAAGGTGCAGCAATCGGGCACCGGCTCGTACCACCTTAAGGCCTTCATCCAGTCCCTCAAGGACTTCGATTTCGAAAGCCCCCTGCGGGCGGGCGAAGAAGACACCCGTATCATCCACGAGCCAATCGGCGTTTGTGCCCTGATCACGCCGTGGAACTGGCCCATGAACCAGATCACGCTCAAGGTCATTCCGGCACTTGCCACGGGGTGCACGATGGTGCTCAAACCGTCCGAGCAATCACCGCTGTCGGCCATGCTGTTTTCTGAAATCCTGCACGAGGCAGGCGTGCCTGCGGGCGTTTACAACATGCTTAACGGCGATGGGCCGGGTGTGGGCAGCCAACTGTCGTCGCACAAGGACGTGGATATGGTCAGCTTTACCGGCTCCGCCCGTGCGGGGCGTGCAATCACGATTGCCGCGGCCGAAACCATCAAGCGTGTCAGTCTGGAACTGGGCGGCAAGGGCGCCAACATCGTCTTCGCCGATGCCGATCCAAAGGCCGTGCAACAGGGCATCAACCGTTGCTTCAACAACACCGGCCAATCGTGCAATGCGCCCACGCGCATGCTGGTCGAACGCTCCCGCTACGACGAGGCCGTCGCACAGGCAAAAGCCGCCGCAGAAGCCACAACCGTCAATGCCGCCGCTATCACGGGGCGTCACATCGGCCCCCTTGTCTCGCAGATGCAGTTCGACAAGGTGCAAGACCTGATCCAGCAGGGTATTGACGAAGGCGCGCGCCTTGTCACCGGCGGCACCGGTCGCCCCGAAGGCCTGAACCGCGGCTTTTTTGTGCGCCCCACGGTGTTTGCCGATTGCACCAACGACATGACGGTCATGCGCGAGGAAATCTTTGGCCCTGTTTTGTCAATGATGGCATTTGACAGCGAAGAAGACGCCATCGAGATCGCCAATGACACCGATTACGGTCTGACCAACTATATCCAGACAAGCGACCCTGCAAAAGCCCGCCGTGTGGCGCGTGCCTTGCGCTCGGGAATGGTCGATATCAATGGCAAGGGCCGCGGAGCGGGCGCTCCCTTTGGCGGCATGAAGCAATCGGGAAATGGCCGCGAGGGCGGAAAATGGGGGCTCGAAGATTTTGTCGAGGTCCGCGCCATTGGTGGTTGGCCCGTAGAATAACGCGTTCGGGCAGGTTTGGCTTCGGGGCGGCCGGATCAATGCCTCCGCAGGAACACGCACCACATAACAAGCATTCTGTTGTGCGGTGCGTGCGCCCTCCAAGTATGCCCTGAAAGGGCATTGCCAAGCATCTAGAAGTGCAGCGTTTTTACCTCTTGGTAATCCTCGAGCCCCATCATTCCTCCTTCGCGGCCATTGCCCGACTGCTTGTAGCCGCCAAAAGGAGAGCCGTAGTTAAAGCCACCGCCGTTTATGTGAACGGCCCCTGCGCGCAACCGTGAGGCCACGCGCGCCGCGCGGGCGGGATCACCTGTTTGAAGGTATGCCGCCAGCCCGTAGGGCGTATCGTTGGCAATCGCAATCGCCTCCTCCTCGGTATCGAACGGGATGATCACAAGCACGGGGCCAAATATCTCCTGCTGGGCGATGGCCATATCGTTGCGCACGTCGGCAAAAATCGTGGGCTTCACGAACCATCCCGACGCAATCCCGTCAGGCCGCCCCGCCCCGCCCGTCAGAACCCTAGCCCCCTCGTCGATGCCGGTGTGTATCATCGCCTGCACCCGGTCGAACTGTATCCGGTCGAACAGCGGGCCGATGTGGTCGCCCTCGTGTGCCGGATCGCCAACGCGCTGGCCCTCGGCGGCGGATTTGGCAAGCGCAAGCACCTCGGCGTAACACGATCTTTCGACCAAAAGCCGCGTTGGCGCGTCACACGACTGACCGGTGTTGTACATACATTCCAGCACCGACGCCGGAACCCGCTCCTTCAGATCGCAATCGGCAAAAACGAGGTTGGGAGACTTGCCCCCCAGTTCAAGTGTGACACGCTTGACAGTATCGGCGGCGTCCTTTGTAACAGCGATCCCTGCGCGGGTGGAGCCGGTGAACGACATCATCTGGATGTCGCTGTGGCGCGACAACGCCGCACCGACAGTCGGCCCGTCCCCCTGAACAAGGTTGAACACGCCCGCCGGATACCCTGCGTCGTGGATGATCTGTGCATAGATCGCAGCCGAGACCGGCGTGTGCTCTGAGGGTTTGAGCACGCAGGTGCATCCCGTGGCAAGCGCCGGAATGACCTTGAGCGCAATCTGGTTCATGGGCCAGTTCCACGGCGTAATCAGTCCGCAAACCCCGATGGGTTCACGCAAAAGAACATCTCCGTTCGGAAGCGGCTCGCGGTCATCTTGTGCCTCGAGTGCGTCGATGAAGCCCTGCAAATGCCCCACCGCCGCATCGGCCTGCGCCTCGCGGGCCATCGTGATCGGGGCACCCATCTCTGCGGACATGGCTTGGGCAAGCTCTTCGAGCCGCTCCCGTGTCTTGAGCATCAAGGCGCGCAACAAGGCAAGACGCTGTGCCTTTGTGGTGCGAGAGAAGGTTTCGAATGCCGCCTTTGCCGCCCCCACGGCCCGGTCGACATCGGCAGCACTGCCCAGTGTGATGGTGCCGATCTGTGCTTCGGTTGCGGGGTTGAGCACGGCAAAACCCTGCGTACCCAGCGGGGTGACCCATGCACCGTTCACATAGTGTTTTGTCAGATCCATGGCTTTGTCCCTTTGGAGCGGGGGCGTGCCCGCGACACTGTCTTTGCAGACTTTGTCGGCGATCCGCGCGGGACAGTCCAGCAGAAGGTTGCGCCCCGCGCCCCACGCGCCAATTGTCAGCCGGCCATCATTGCCGCATCTGCGGGGGCCGCCTCGTTTGATCTGTCGGCTCCGGCCGCTTCTGCCTTAGTGTGCGCCTGTCGCACCGTGACCGCCGCCATAGCTACGGCAATCAGCGACACACCAAACGCCAGCCCCAGCATCATCAAGCCGAAAAAGGCCACCAACGGCACCACAACAAGCGCGCCAAGAGTTGCAGCAGTCGCAGACAGAACAGTTTTCATCGAGGTCATTTCATTTCCTTTTCATCATTTCGTTGTTCGATGTTCGATGAAACAAAGATAGGGGACGCCCCCGGCAGGTGCCTGACACCAGCCTTACAGGTTTGTAAGCTTGCTATTTTTTGCGAACCTTGCCCGAATATACAGGCCCCGCCCCGTCGTTGCATCGGGCGACAGGATCAGTTTGGCCCCGTGCACTTCGGCAATCGTCTTGACCAGCGACAGGCCCAGCCCTGCCCCTTCGGTTGTGCGGCTTTTTTCCAGACGGTACAGCGGCTGTGTGACCTTTTCCAGCTCCTGTGCAGGGATACCGGGGCCGGTATCGGCCAGGCCCAACTCGCCGGGGCGCGCAACAAGCCTGAGCGCGGTGCCCCGCGGCGTATGGCGCAGCGCGTTCTCGATCATGTTTGCAAGCATCTGGATCAAAAGAACGCGGTCGCCCTGCACAATTGCCGGCCCCTCCAGTTGCGCCGTCAGCGTGCGGTGGCTGTCTTCGACCACGGCGTCATAAATATCAATGACCTCTTGCGCGATCTCGACCAGATCCACGGCTGCAAAACGCGCTTTCGATGCGCCGGATTCCAGCTTGGAAATCCGCAAAAAGGCATCGAAAATGGCGATCACCTTGTCGGTCTGTTCAAGAGCAAGCGCGATCTCGGCCTCGCTGTCACCGTGATCGTTTTCAGCCTCCAGTGCCGTTTCCAGACGGATGCGCAACCGCGCCAGCGGCGTTTTCAGATCATGGGCGATGTTGGCCGAAAAATCACGCGTCTGGCGCAAAAGGATATCAAGCCGGGCCGTCGTGGCATCGACCCTGTGGGCCAGCGCATCAAGATCGTCGTTGTTGCGCGCCGCATTCACGCGCGCCGACAGATTGCCCCCTGCCACCTGCCCCAGTGCCCGTGAAATCGCACTGATCTTTCGCTGCGTGCGCAGCCCGAAGACCAGACCAAGCACCGCCGCCACCAACGCCGAAATTGCCCCCACAAACCCCAGTGACTGGACGGCGGCCTCGAAAAAGACATCCCGACGCCCCAGGTTCGTGCCAACGATCAGGCGGCCCCCTTCGACCGCGCCCCCAAGATACAGCCAGTCACCGTCATCGTCATCTTTGTCATCCTCTTTGTGGTCGCCATGAAGATCGTCGAAAAAGCCCGTTTTGCGAAACTCACGGATCGGCGAGCTTTGACCCTCGGGCAGAAACAGCACGGTTTCCAACGCGGTATTGCGCACGGTGTTCCCCACAGTATCGCCAATGGCGATCCCGGCAGCGATCACGCCGAAACGCGCACCAAGCTCGGCTTCGATACGCTTGGAAAATTCACGCTCCAACTGCATCAGCACCAGCCCGCCTGCGACGATCATGACGCTCACGAAGCCGATCGTCAGCAGCGCCGCCTGACGCAGCGCCGACATCCGGTAAAAAGGGGTGCGTTCAGCCGGTTGGTTCAAAGATATACCCCGCCCCCCGAAGTGTCCGGATGACCGTGTCGCCAAACGGTTTCTCGATTTTTGCACGCAGGCGGCTGACATGGGTTTCAACCACGCTGGTGGTCGGGTCAAAGTTCATGTCCCAGACCTTTTCCAACAGCATGTTGCGCGTCAGCACCCGACCCCTGGCCCGGATGAAGGCTTCCAGAAGCCGGAACTCCTTTGTGTTCAGCAAGATCCTTTTGCCCTGCCGGGTGCAACTGTGTTTGAGCAGATCCAGACTGATATCGCCCGCCGTCAGGGTTGTAACCTCGGGGTGCGCTGTGGTCGGCGCACGACGCCCCAGCGCGGCAACCCGCGCTTCAAGCTCGGACAGGGCAAAGGGCTTGGACAAATAGTCATCGGCCCCCGCCTGCAAGCCCTCGACGCGGTCATCGACATCAGACAGGGCCGTCAGAAACAGCACAGGCGTCATGTTTTTGGACGCCCGCACCGCCTTGAGCACCGACAGACCGTCAAGCTCGGGTGTCATGCGGTCCAGAACCATGACGTCATATGAATGGGTCGTGGCCGCAATCAGCGCATCACGACCATTTTCAAGCCAGTCCACAACGTGTCCGGCACGGGTCAGCCCGTCATTCACCCAGCCACCGATCTCGGTGTCGTCCTCAAGCAGAAGTATTTTCATAGCACAGACACTATTGAAGGTGACCCCGAAGGGCCACCCGTGAAGTTATCGAGACACAGATCAGTCGTTATCAGACCCGTCGTCGTCGCTGTCTTGATCGTCATCGTCTTGATCGTCATCGTCATCGTCGTGGTCGTCGCTGTCGTGGCCGTCATCATCATCATCGTCGCCGTCGACATCATCATCGTCTTCGCTGTGATTGCTTTTGTACTCATTGCGGTGGGTGTCCACGCTGTCGGCGCCAACGATCAGAACTTGCGCTCCCTCTTTTGGGAGCGGCTGTTGCGCCTGATCCGTTTGGGCAAATGCAAGGCTCCCTGCCGATGCAGCAACAAGTGTGGATGTCAGCAGAATGGACCGGATTTTCATTTTCATTTCCTTTCGGGTTTCCGACGCTTTAGCGCGCCGATGACCCTTGAATAGAAAACCAACCTGTCCACCGCCCGGCGCGGCTCTTACAAGTTTGTAAAGTTCGGCCCCGCGTTGGGGGTATCTCGAACAACCGCGAATTTGCGACGAACTTTGTGACAAACTTTGTGACGGGCAAGGTTAACGGATTGTCTTGTCGAGCAGGTTTGCAAAACACGCCGCATCGATGGTCGCCTTGCTGCGCACAGGTCCAAACCAGACGGCCTTTGATCGCAGGACGGTGACCAATAGGCGGTGGCGTCTCATCAAAGCACACGCACCTGTTCGAACGCGTGGTCACGAAGGGGAATTTGGTGGCGGTGCAGGGATTTGAACCCCGGACACGCGGATTATGATTCCGCTGCTCTAACCAACTGAGCTACACCGCCACTGGAGTGAGTGGGCAGATAGGCGAGCACACCGACCACGTCAAGACGAAAATGCCCGAGTCGGGTCTTGATGATGCGAAAAACTGTACTGGCGTCGCAACGCCTTGTCGTTCAAGAGGGAAAGATGACTGACTGGACCAACACATTGCCGCTTTTTCTGGATCACATCTGGGATCAGCTTGAACAGGGCGCAAAAGACCGCTCTGGCGCGGCGCGCTTCGTGTCGCTTGCAACTGCCGGGCTGTCGGGCGGTGGCAACACCCGGATGGTCGTGTTGCGCGGGGCACGACGACACGACGCCATGCTCGAGGTGCACACCGATGCGGCCTCGCAAAAAGCCGCCGAACTGGCACACGACCCGCGCGCCACGGTGCTGGTCTGGGATGCCGCAGCACAATTGCAGATCCGCCTGAGCGTCACCGCAACCCTGCACAGCGGCGCAGATGTCAAAGACCGCTGGTCACAGGTGCCCGACAACGCGCGCAAGGTCTATGGCGGCACCCCTGCCCCCGGTCAACCGATTGCCGCCCCCGACGCGCACACGATGCCACGAACCGCCCCCGCGCGGTTCGTTGTGCTGTTGTGTCAGGTGACATCCATCGACGCGCTCTGGCTTGGGCCCGCCCGTCACCACCGCGCGCAGTTTTCAAACACCGACACCTGGGCCGGACGCTGGGTCGCGCCCTAGACACTGAACAGCGGGAACGACACTCCGATCGCCCACGCAAGGATCACCCCCAAAGCCAGCCCGGATGCCGCCGGACCTGCCCGTCGCCCAACCCAGCCGCCCATCGTGCCGAAGATCAGGAAAAACAGCACGATAACGGGGATAATCATCACCAGAAAAAACAGCCGCTCGAAGTCAAGCACCACAGCCAGCACAAGCGACGCCAGAAACCCCGCCCGCACGGTCAACCTGCGCAACACTGGCGCCGCGCCGCCCGCACACGCCACAGCATCACCCAGCATGAACGGCACCGCCCCAAGGGCGACCGCCGCAATAATCACCACCCGACCGGCGTGGGGCACGAAACTGGCACCGAACTGGTCCAATGCAAACCCGAACCCGAAAATGCCGTACACCAGCAACATAGCCGCAGGCAAAAGCGCCTGTTTCCCGATCCCCGGCCTTATGCCGAACCACGCCAGAAGCCCGAGTTGCACAGCCCCGTAAAACGCCAGATGCAGCGCCAGATAATCGGCCACCAAAACCGGAAGCACCCGCGTTTCAAACAGGCTCAATACAAGCGGCACCAGACTTGCCGGCACCAGCGAAACCACCAGAACAACCCGCCACGACGGCACCACAACATGCCCCGCTCCCGGACCCGCCCCCACACCCACTCCCGGCCGCGAAAACAAGGGCCAGCCCAGCGCGAGTATCCCCGCCAACAAAAGCCCGACCCACGGGCCGTGGCGCGTGATCTGTGCGCGACTTTGCCGGTCATAAGTGTCGTCCAGAAAATCCCGCGCCGCGCGCAGGGTCGTTTCGGAGTAAAGCACGCTGACATGTTCGGTGTGGGGGGCGGCCACACTGCGGCGCACGACGTCGCCGTTGCGCACAGTATCGCCCTCAACCGCTTTCGGGTCCACCATTCGCAACGCAGCAAGTCCGAAGTCGCGCAAATGCGGCTCCCACGCGCCCGCAACCATCAAAAGGCGTTCGGGCTGGTCTTGTGTCACCGCTTGACTGAACATCGACACGCCCACCACCGCATCGACCCGCGCGTCCCGCACCGCGACACGCGCGATCACATCTGTCGCCATCGAATGCCCCAGCAGGCTGACCCCGCCCGACACTTCGGGGCGGGCAAGCCCGGCATCAATGACCCGTGAGGTTTCGTCCATCAACAATTGCGTTGTCCCGTCGATCCGCGAGACATCGCCCGACATCGGCACAGGGTTGCGCCCGTGCCCCTGAAAATCAAAGGCCAGTGCCGTATACCCCGATCCCGCAAGAGTGAGGGAGAACGCCTCCATGAATTGTCGCGATCCGGCAAAGCCGTGCGCGATCACCACAAGCGGTGCGGGGGCAGCTCCCTGCTTGACATAAAGCGTGGCCGGCGTCTGACCGATCAGCAGATCGGTGCGTGTGATCCCCTGTCGCTCGGACAGCAGCTGCCAAAGCGATAGGACAATTGCCAAGACCCCCAAAATGCCCACACAGGTTTGTGCTGTTCCCAAACGTCGCATCACCTTGTTCTTTCCTCTTGGTTTGCGTTACCCATCAGGCGACATAGCGGAGTCAAAGACAATGGACAGCCCTCTTCCTTTAACCCGTGATCTCGTTTTTATCGGCGGTGGCCATGCCCATGCATTGGTATTGCGCAAATGGGGCATGAACCCGTTGCCAGGCGTGCAGGTGACACTGATCAAC
>JBLHUT010000100.1:0-11273 GCA_047629975.1 Paracoccaceae bacterium | reverse complement strand
CAAGGGCAGAAACCAGTTGCCAAAAGTCATCGAAGGAATCAAAGTCGGAGACGGTGTCGAAGTGAATGAAGACACCAAAAACCGCGCCGCCTGATAATGCGCGTCACCCAAATTCAAGCATAGCTCCATTGTGATCTCCATTCAGCTTCACAAAAAAATGGATCCATAATGCTAAAATCACTCAAATAGTTTTAAATCGGGCCCTAAGCGCGTGAGGCCACCGAGGGTCTTGAGCCTCCGGGCACAGTCGCAGGCTGCCATGAAGTCCGCGAGGTGCGTGCGCAGTTGGCTGTCGTAGTGACACCGTTTGACGGGAGCGTCCTTGATGGTGCGGTTCATCCGCTCTACTTGGCCATTGGTTCAAGGGTGGTCGGGTTTCGTCAACCGGTGCCCGATCCCGTTGACTTAACAGATCATGCCGAATCGCATTGACCGGAAATAGAGAGTGTTCCCGTTCCGCGGCTCCTCTGCGAATTGGGTTCCGTTGTCCGTCAGGATGGTATCTTGGTGGCTCACCCCCTCAAGCATGTGCTGGAGAAATGTAACCGCCCGATTGTTACCGCAGCTCGACTTTCATAATGCGCTCAATCATTTCGGAACTACAATCTTCATCGATAAGGAACTGTTGCACGCCACCTTGTGAGGCTCGGATATTGGCCAAGAGCTCCTGCAAGTTTTTGATGCCTCGGGCTGTGAAGGCGGTGGTGGCACTGTCGGTGCTGTCGACGACGAGGACCATTTCGCCATAGTCGATGTTGTCCGGGTTGCTGACGATTTGCTCGAGCAGTTCAAGGTTTTCGCCGGTCAGTTTGGCACCATAACCTATCTGAAAGATGTGGTGTCGCGCGCCATCAGGATGTTGGTCCGGCGGGTGCCCAGTTCCATAGCAGCAGTTCACCGATCCGGTTGATCTTGTGATCGTGGATTCGGTCGAGGACGTCGGCGAGGTAGGCTTGGGGATCAATGCTGTTCAGATTGGCCGTTTTAATTAAAGTCATGGCGCGTGCCAAGGTTTGCGCCCCGGTGTCAGCACCCGCAAAAAGCCGGTTTTTCCGCCCGATCCCAATTGGGCGCATCGCCCGCTCGGCGGCGTTGTTGTCGAAGGCCACGCGACCATCTGTCAGGAACAGGCAAAACGACGGCCAGCGGCTCAAACCATAGCGAAAGGCTTTCGCAAAATCGCTTTTTCCGGGGATGCGCGTCAGCTGTTGTTCGGCCCAGTGTTTGAACGCATCGACTTTCGGTCTGCTCAGCTTTTGACGTGCCGCGAGGCGTGTGTCAGCAGATTGGCCTGCAATCTCGCGCTCGATGTCGTAAAGTTACCCAATCCTGTCAAGGGCCTCGCGTGCAATTTGTGACTTGTCTGACGCCCAGACATCATGAAAATCGCGCCGCAGATGCGCCCAACAGGCGGCTTCGCGGAAATGTCTTTTGCCGTCAGGGCCTTTCTCATAGAGGGCCTTGAACCCAGCATAGGCGTCTGCCTGCAGAATACCGCTGCGGTTTTTCAGATGCTGGCGGACATGCTCGCCTTTTCGGTCAGGGGCAAAGTAATAAACCGCCCCCGGCGGCGCTGTGCCCGCCCAAGGTCGCTGATCACGGACATAGGCCCATATCCGACCCTGTTTCACTCCCTTGCCCAACCCCTTGCCGCGCCGCGCCCGGTCCAGAACCCGGATTGGCGTGCCATCTGTATGCAGCAGATCGCTCGCCAAGATGTTGGTCTCGATGCGTTCAATGATGGCCTGAAGAACCTGCATCGACCGGCCGGCGCTTTGCGCGTTCATCCCTTCAAACTGTCCCACGGACAGTTTGATCCCTGCGGGACCGGTCTTTACCCAACCCACCAACGTACTGTCAGGAATGTCAGCGCCCATGCGGGCGAAGATTTCGTTCTGTCGGTAAAGCGGAAGATGATCGTCAAATTTCGAGACCCATTGACCGGCAGGCGATACTTGCATCGCCGAGAGGGGGCACATGCGCCAGTAGATTGGGCCCGCCATTCTGCATGGGATGGGACGGCTGGGTGCGGGCCCCTGCACCATCTTTTCGCAGCGGTGGCAAGACTTCTTGATGCGGGTGATCTCGATCACTTTGAGCTGCGCCGTGATCATATCGAGCAGTTCGCTGACATCCTCACCCGTTGCACCAAAGGTGCGCATTGGATCGTACGCCTTTGGCGTGGCCCGCAGATCACCGCCGCAATCGGGGCACGCGACACCGGGATCAAGCTCGCGGCGCTCACGCGGGGTCGTGTCCGAGACAGGCGGGCGACGGCGGGGTTTGTTCTCAACCGCCTCGGATGTAGCAGAAGATGGTGCGACAGCCTCATTTTCATCAAGCGGTGCGTCTTCCGCCTCGGAGACCGCTATCAGTAGGTCTTCCATCGGGCAGATCTGATGTCTTCATTAGTATAGCCTAAATTACCAAGGCTTACAAAAAAGTGCCATATAAATTAGCAATATCAAGCAGATAAATCAACCAACGCGGGCCGGTGGTGCGCTCCAATCTGGCCTGCACCAATCAATGTCTTCCCAAAGCATTGCCAGCTGCGCTGAGATCAATCGCGTCGCACCATCCTGGGCGCTTGGCCATGGAAACCGCCCCCACTCCAGAACCTTGTAGTAAAGGCAAAATCCTTAACCATCCCAATACAGCAGCTTCAGCCGGTCACCCCGCCGCCCGCGAAAGGCAAACACTGCACCACTGGCTGGTTTCTGACGCAAAACATCCTGAGCCAGCGTTGAAAAGCCCGCGATGCCCTTCCTCATATCCATTACCCCACAGGCCAGATAAACTCGAGCGCCGGCTCCCGGACCGATCACGCGGCTTCCACCGTCCGGATCAATTGCGTCAGCGCGGCGGCTTCCACGCCAGTATCAAATCGCAAGCAACGTCCATTGCTCATGGAAAGCTCCACGGCAGACGGCGGTGTGGGCTCCGGGGCTGATGACACTATGTCTGCAACATGGAAATCAATTGGCAGAAAAGCCGCGTCCTTGCCGGTGGGCCAAAACCCCCTCTTCTTAAGCTCATGCCGCCATTTGTAAATCTGCTGGCGCGTCACATCATGCCTATGCGCGACATGCTTGACCGTCGCCCCATCTATCCCAACAGAGGAAACGGTCGCCAGCTTGTCATCATCATTCCAGCGATGCCGCCGCTCAACACCTAAAACCTCACCTTGCATGACACCCTCCACATAAGGCACGTCGCTATGCACGTGTCTTAAAGCATCACGCCAAAATCAGGCAGGCGGTCCTGATCGAGTGGTTACCCTCACTGTGCGGCAAATCCTGAGCAAGGGAATGGGCTTTCTGCTCAACACCGCCAAAGTCAGCCGGAGCATGTCCGGGGGCGGCTCGACGGAACAAACATCTCGCGTGACGCCGTGCGCTTAGGGTGGAATCGCCGCTATGTAAAGCCCTGAGGGGGTGCCGTGTCGGAACAATCCGCCCCCTCATCGGCAGCCACTCACACGCAAGGACCCCATAGGGACACGGGCGTGGGACCGGTCGGGCGCTACGCGTCGCGTTTTGCCCGTCGCTTGAGGGCGGCTGCACCGGCAATTCCCGTCAAAAGCAGGAGGCCGCCCGCCGGGAGTGGGACAGCCGGCACGTCCTCCACGATTTCGGTCGCGATCGCATAATAGGTCGGGGAATAATACCACAGCTCAAACCGGTATACCGTCGGAGTTTCGTGAGGTTGGTCACGATACGAATATGCTCCGAACGTGTAAAATTGATTGTAGTCCGAGCAGTCGCAATCGGTGCCGAGGTACCGAAAGAAATAAGGTGAATACCCCCATTCGAGTTGTTTCCCGTACTCCATGGCGAAGTAATCGGGCTCTGTATAAAATTTCCCGTTCATCCAGGGCTGACCAATCAACAAATCACTAAGCTCGTCATAAGACCCATAGACCTCTGTCACGTCGTATGTCTTGCCGTTGTATTCGACCGGTACAGCATGAACCGCCGACAGGGATCCAAGCCACAGGCATGTGGACGCTGTGAGTGCTTTCAATAACATAGGTGGTGTCCCTTCTGACCATGTTCCGATGGTGACACAGCCAGCCAGCGACCTAAGCCGATATTTGTCCCAGTCAAAATAACGCCCGATTTCGCGCTGATCAAGCCTTTTGGACGCATGTGCGTGACGGAGGGCTTGGGTTTTGGAAATAGACGGCAAAATGGGCGTCCATTTGGACGGCTCAAGGATTGAAGGGGTTTCGCGGCAGGAAGTGATCGAGGGTCCGGTAGTCCCCCCATTTGTGGAGGCCTTTGCAACTAGACCTACGCAGCCATTTGGTGCTGTTTCAATTTCATAGCGGGTGTGATGCCGCCAATTCCCATATTCGGGCGATCGTTGTTGTAAATCCATAGCCATTGCGTGGCGTGATTTTGCACCTCTTCGATTGTATGAAAGATTGCAAATATCCCGGCTCATAAGCCTTGAAGGCCGCAGGCTTTTTCCGAGGCTCTCGTGCAGTCAGTGCCCGCAGGTTGCCCACGCCATGTCGGCGCAGGCAACGGTCCGGCCCCGAGCGTGACGTATCCGGATTGAGGGACTCGCGGACGACTTCAAGCAGGTCATCCAGCGACACCAGCAGCGTCTTGCGAAGGGCGACAGCAACTGTCTCTTGTGCCGGGTTCAGTGTCGGTTGCAACCGGCGCGGCGTGTGAATGCGATCATGAACGTTGTCACGATGCTTCCACTTAAACACGGTCTGTTCGGTCGTGCCGAACCGCTCAGCCAAAACTGACCCAGGCTCATCACTGGCCTTGATCGCGGCCCGAACCTTTGGCATCGTTGTCGCTTGCTTGTGAAGATGGATCAACATGGCAGCATCCCGTCCCGAAAATCCCTCATGATCGATCTTGCCATGAAAAGCGCAGATCGCCGAGGGGCTATGAGATCATCTGGGATGAAACAGCTACCTTCCATTCCATTGAAAAGAACGCACCATCAAACCGTGGGATCAAACACCTAGGTTTCTTGCCGAGTGATATCTGTCACCAAGACATCGGTCGCCCGACTGCCGAGATTTTTCTGCGCAACTTCGACAAGACCCTCGCGAAGGTTTCTCATATTTAAACCGGATGTGAAATTTCCGGTAAAGCCACCTGAATTTGCATGGTCAAATAAGACTTGGAGAAACGCGTCGCGAAGCTTTGGTTCGCGGGCATATACTTCTTCTCGAGTGGAAGGCAGGACTTCTATGCTTAGTGATAAAACCACCAAAGCAATAACTTTTCCTTCTGCTATAATCGGAACAATGAATTGATTATTAAGCTTCACATATTCTCGCTCCGGCGGTGTATCTTCGTTGGGTTCTGATGCTTCATATACCACCGAAGAAGTACTTTCTGGAATGTCTCCGCAGGGGGACGCATATGGCTCGTGTGGCGGCTTGAGAAACATTCCACCTCCGACACCAGCACCTAAGCCCAAGACAGCCAACAAGACAGGCAAAAGCAATTTCATTGTTCGTCTCTCCTAAAACGGAAGGATTATATCTGCTATTTGCTGACCGATTCTGGGCTGTTGCACATCCGTTATATGACCGCGTCCACCATACGAAATCCGAGCTGACGCAATTTTATCGTAAGTAATTTCATTCTGGCGTGACACATCAGCGGGGCGCACGAAGCCCGAGACCAGCAACTCGCGGATTTCAAAGTTAACACGGACCTCTTGTGAGCCCTGCACCCGCAGGACACCATTCGCCAGAACCTCCACAACAGTAGCAGCCACACGCAATGTCAATTTCTCGTTTCGCGAGACCGAGCCGTCGCCGGAACTTGAACTTTTCGAGTTGGTCGATACCGCATCAGCCATCGTGGCGCCAACAGGAAGCCTCTCGTCGATCCGCTGGGGAATACCGAAAAAGGATGGCACGCCCATCTCTTCAGAGCCGTCGCGCGAGCGTTGGGTGCTGTTGGATATTTCGGCCTTTTCATCGATCTCGATGACAATCGTCAGAATATCACCCTGTGTGCCCGCTCGCCGGTCGCCCAACAAAGACTTCCGATCCCGGCTCCAAAGCGATGACTGATTGCTACGCCGGGTGTTTTGAGCGGTTTCGGGCAAGGGAACGACAGACATCGCATGATGTTCGTATGTACCTGAAATAGAAGTGAATTCCGGGCGTTTTCCCACTTGTTCCAAGCGGGAGCACCCCGCGACAGAACCGATGACAACAATTATGGCTATGAACCTGAGCATCAATTTCTCTCCATATCTTCAAGCAACGCACTCGACGGACCGACAAGAACACGACCATGGCGGTCAACTGTACCGGTGATCGTTGAACGGGATGCAAGGTTCATTACGCGGACACGGTCCCCGATCCCTGCCCGTCCCAGGGCACGTGCCTCGGTCGCAATCTTCAACCCGTTTCTCGAAAACAGGAGTGTCACGATCTGGTTGCGATCAATAATGGCCGCCGGCCCGACATCTCCGGGCCGGATCGGTCGTCCGGTGTATAAAACGACGCGCGCCTCCAGCCCCACAACATCCAGCGGATGGGTAAAGGCACCCGGCACGGTGTCGTTGACAATAGTTACGTCAGAGGGGGCAAGTATCGTCTGGGCACGGATCGTATGTGTAGCGACAAGAGTCTCACCCCAAACAAATGTCGGGCCCAGGCCAAACGTGGCTAAAACGATGACCCTAAGCAGCATCAACGGACCTGCGTCGTGGCGCTAAGCATTTGATCTGCGGCGGTAATGACCTTGGCATTCAACTCATAACCACGCTGGGCCTCGATCAGCTCGGTGATTTCCCGCACGGCTTCGACCGAGCTTTCCTCAAGATATCCTTGCCGCACGGTTCCCAAGCCATCCAGACCGGGTGTGCTTACGATTGCCGGACCGGAGGCACCGGTTTCGACAAAGAGGTTTCCACCAAGCGCCTCAAGCCCCTTGGCATTTGAAAAGTCCGCCAGTGTGAACTGTCCAAGGACCTGAGGGTCGATCTCGCCGACAAAATATGCATAGACTTCGCCCTCTGCATTGATCGAGATGCTTCTTGCATCATCGGGAATCGTAATTCCCGGAGCGACCGCATGGCCGTCAGAGGTCACAATAAGCCCGTCTGCCGAGCGTTGAAGCGCACCGTCCCGTGTATAGGCCGCAGCCCCCGATGGCAGCGTGATCTCAAGATATCCCTCTCCCTCGATCGCCAGATCAAGATCACCACCGGTTGACGAAAGGCTGCCTTGGGCGAGTTGAACCGTTACCGAGGAGGGGCGCACGCCAAGGCCAATCTGGACACCTGTCGGGAGCATCGTTCCATCAGCCGCATTTACCGTCCCCGGACGCGCCAATTGTTGATAGTGCAAATCGGCGAACTCCGCACGGCGTGCATTGTAGCCCGTCGTGCTCATGTTCGCGAGATTGTTCGAAATCACGTCAACGCGCATCTGTTGCGCCTGCATTCCCGTCGCTGCTATTTTAAGAGCCTGCATTCGAGTTCTCCGTTCTGGTTCATCGACCTAATGTCTTGATAAGACTTGTTATGCGTTCGCCTTCCTTGTCGCGGAAGGATTTTCCCAACTCATAACTGCGCTGGACTTCGATCATCCGCGCAATTTCAAGAATGGGATTCACGTTCGACCCCTCGACAAACCCCTGCATCAGACGCGCACCTTCCGCCGGTTCAAAACCGCTGGCTGCATCGAACAAAACCCCCGCCTCACGAACAAGCGTTGTTGGATCAATCGGCTGGTGCAGGCCGATCTGGGCCAAGGGACGACCATCTGCGCTCAGGGTTCCATCAGATGCAAGAGCGACCGAGGTGACTTCGGAGGGGATGAAGATCGGAGTTCCGCCAGCATCAAGCAACCGATGACCATCCGGCGTGACCAATTCGCCACCTTCATTGGGGGTAAAAATACCCGCGCGGGTGATCCGTTCGCCATTCGGTGTCTCCACAAGAAAAAAGCCGTCCCCTTCGATGGCAAAATCAAAGGTCCCGCCCGTTTGCGTCAAAGGCCCCTGTTGCAACTGTGTGTTACGGATCCGCGCGGTGCCCATGGAAACAGACCCTGCATCGCTCTCGGTGGTGCGCACAAACTCGGAAAAGATCATTCCCTCCTTGCGAAACCCTGTGGTCGACATGTTTGCGATGTTATTTGCAACGCTCTGCATTTCCTGAAACAGGCCCATCTGGCGCGGCAATGTCACGTATCCGGTACTCATTGTTTAACTTCCTGCAATCAGTGGAACCAATCGTTCCGTGAAAAATCCGGTCAGGGTCTCTGTCATAAATCCCATCGATACCCAAAAGGTGACCAGCATCGCCGCCAGCTTGGGAACAAACGTCAGCGTCATTTCCTGCACCGATGTCAGCGCCTGGAAAAGACCGACTGCTATACCCATAATAAGGGCCGCCGTAAGCATAGGGACCGATATCATGACGGCGATCCAAAGCCCCTGACGGAGCGTGTCGTAGAAGACGATATCCTGCATGTCCTAGACCGGCATTCGCAGAATTTCCTGATACGCTTCGACAATCTTGTCGCGCACAGTGACTGCGGTTTCCACAGCCAGCTGCGTTTGCGCCAGAGCTTGCACAAGGGATTGCGGATCGGCTTTGCCAATCATGGCATCCTTCGCTGTTTGTTCTCCATTCTGGAGAATTGTCGCGAAATCTTGTGCGATTTTTGCAAAATCCTGATCAGGTGTCAGGTCTTGCGGGGTTGCCTTGGTCGCGGGCTTTGCACTTTGGTAAAGCTGTGCGGCAAGGGAAGAGCGGGTTTCCATTCTGGTTTTCCTTTATCTTCTGAGCAATTCGAGCAGGCTGGACGACATTTGTCGTGCCTGATCGAACATCTTGAGGTTTGCCTCGTAACTCCGTTGCGCCTGTTTCGCGTCCGAGAGTTCGACGAGCATGTTGACGTTGGATCCCGCATAATTGCCTTTTTCATCGGCAAGCGGGTGGCTGGGGTCAAAAACTTGTGGCAACTGGGATTGATCAAGCCGGGCGGGGGCGGTTTGAACACCACCTGTAAATCTGCCCTCGACCTGCTGCGGCTCGAACGCGGTCATTTTACGCCGGAAGCCCGGCGTATCGACATTCGAAATATTCTCCGAAACGTAACGCAGGCGGGTTGATTGCGACCGCATTCCGCTGGCCGAAATATTGAGGGATTGTGTTAAATCGTTCATAACGGGGCTTCCTTACCGGCGACCAAGACTTGTGCGCAGTATCTGCATCGTGGATTTGTAAACGCTGATTGCCATTTGGTGATCGTTGCGCACCTGCGCAGATTTCACCATTTCGGACTCAAGCGAGACCGAGTTCCCATTCGGCGAGGCGCTGCCCTTACCAATGGCCACCGCAGATTGCGGGTTACTTGCCTGTCCGGCATCCCTAAAATGACCTACCCGAGAACCGCGTTGTGCGAAACTTCCCGTCAGGAGGGGATTTGTAATTGTCGTCGCAAAAGGTGCGACATCGCGGGTTTTATAACCTGGTGTGTCTGCATTTGCGATATTACGCGCAATTACATTTTGCCGGATCGACGCATGTCGCGCCATACCACCAGAGAGTTGGAATATATCTAATCTATCGAACATTGGGGCTTCTCCACCATGCTTCAATCAAGCCTTAACCCTGATTCCTTTACAAAGAGTAATGCCAGACAGGAGTGGCCAGAATGACCGCCAAAAATATCGAAGACCTTTGTGCCCGAATTGGGAAAATCCCCCTGACCCACCAGATGGGGCGGGTCATTGGTGCAAAGGGCGGCTGCTTGCAGGTTGCCGGCCTTTCGGGGCGCGCCGCCGTGGGGGATCAGGTACATCTGATGTCCATGAATGCCGGCGGCGAAGTCGTCGATCTGGACCAATCCACGCTAACCGTCTTACCGGATGCCGCAAACGATGGCGTCAGAATAGGAGACCCGGTTCAGATGTTGGGGGCCGCACGTATTGCCCCCGACGACAGTTGGATTGGCCGCATCATCGATGGCGATGGCACCCCGCTGGATGGTGCAGCTTTGCGCCGCGGCCCGGTCGAGCGCCCGCTGCGCGGCGCCCCGCCGCCAGCTATTCATCGCAAGGCACTGGGTAAGCGGCTTGCCACGGGGCTTGCCGCATTTGACACTTTGCTGCCCATTGTAAGGGGGCAACGATTGGGGCTTTTTGCAGGCTCCGGCGTCGGAAAATCAATGCTTCTTGGCCGTTTTGCCGGCGGGATCGAGGCGGATGTGGTTGTAATTGCGCTTGTCGGGGAACGCGGGCGCGAACTGCGGCATTTCGTTGAAAAGGTCCTCGGCCCGGAGCGGATGAAAAAGACAGTTCTCGTCGTGGCGACCTCGGATATGTCTCCTGTTGCGAGACGACGCGCCCTTTGGTCGGCTATGACTGTTGCCGAACACTTCAGGGACGCCGGGCAGCATGTGCTCTTTCTGGCAGATTCGGTCACCCGTTTTGCCGAAGCCCATCGCGAAATCGCGCTTTCTGTGGGCGAGAGCGCAAGCCTGCGCGGCTATCCGCCCTCGACCGCGCACATGATCATGTCTCTGGCAGAGCGTGCCGGACCGGGCGTATCGGGATCTACCGGCGACATCACAGCAATTTTTACTGTTCTTGTGGCCGGATCGGACATGGAGGAACCTATCGCCGACATCCTTCGCGGGGTACTGGACGGACACATTGTGCTGGATCGCCAGATAGCAGAGCGCGGGCGATATCCGGCCATCGACCTGTTACGCTCGGTTTCACGCAGCCTTCCCGACGCGGCAAACTCGGGGGAAAACGGATTGATTTCTGTCGCCCGAAAACGGCTTGGCGCTTATGACCGGGCGGAGCTGATGATTCAGTCAGGTCTGTATGCCTCCGGGTCGGACCCGGACATCGACGCCGCCATCCAGGTTTGGCCCGCCTTGGACAAGTTCCTGAGCGAAGATGCAAAACTTGGCCCGGCAAAGGCGTTTGACAGGCTTGCAACCTGCTTGCGCATGCCAGCACTTGGCGCCCAAAATCAAAGATAGCAAAAGCGCGAAATGGATGTTTTGCGCAAACCTCCAACCTAAAAACCGCGAAAGGTTTGCAACAACGAGGGTCTGTTATTGGATTGCGTCAAAAGCGTAAGCGCCATGCTACCCGGAGTAGACGCGCTTGGCCCCGAGTTCAGCTCGGCACGCACCAGAAACATACTGACCATTTCTTCCAACTTCTCGGGGTCGGTAAACTGGCTGATGTCAGAGCTGCCCAGCGCCCCCTCCAGACGATCCTCAAGAACGCCCAACTGAACATCAAGGTCAA
>JBLHUT010000099.1:0-11332 GCA_047629975.1 Paracoccaceae bacterium | reverse complement strand
AAGCAGCGGTTTCCAGCAGCCCGCTGCTCTTTCGGGCGATCCGCAGACAATCGCCCTTGATCAGGCCCCGAAGCCTGATCCCGCCGATCTTGGCGTGGCGTCCAATGACGTGTCTTTGCCCACTGCTGTGTTCACCGCGCCACCCACCTTGCCGAACACCGTACCGACCACCCCGGCGACCCGCCTTGCCTCGTTGGACGCCATGACCCTCACCCCCGAGGAGCTGGCAGACAGCGAACCCGATACGCTCCTGTCAGAAGACATGACCGATCCGGAGCAAATTGTGCGCGCTTATGCCGAAACGGGCATCTGGCAAGCCGCCCCCGAACGTCGATACAGGCCCCGCGAAGACAGCCTTGATGATCTGTATGTTGCCTCGATCGACCCTGCCATTGTCGGTCAGGACGCTGTTGATCTGCCCCGCGACATCGTCATCAATACCGACAGCAGCCTGCCACGCCCGGCAACCCCCGCACCGCCGGACACGGCGTTTGCCTTGGGTGGTGACGGCCTTGTGGTTCCAACTCCCGAGGGGACGCTGTCGCCTGATGGAATTTTTGTATTCTCCGGACGCCCGCTTGTTGTGCCCCCTGGCCGCAACAGCAGCGTCAATGCACCGCTTCAGGACACACCCGATACACTTGCCGGTATCTCGCCCCGTGAACGCCCCGACAACCTGTTGGAAGAAGCTGAAAAACTTCAACTCGGGGGACGGACGCGCAGCGAACTTGCCGCCCTTGCACCCCGCGCGCGCCCTGCCTCGATCCAGAGCGCCGTGCAGGTCGCGCTTGCCGAGCAAGCCGACGAGGACGCAGATCTGCGCCTGAAAGCCGAGGCCGAAGCCCAAGCGGCGGCCCAATCGGAGGCCTCCGGCACCGCGAGCGCTCTTGCTGTTGCGATTTCAGCCGCGCCCAAATCGCGCCCGCGCGCTCTTGAGCTGGCTGCCGCGCGCCAGAACAGGACGACACAGCAAGATATCCTTGCCGGTGCGTCAACGGCTGCCCCCAATAACGCCGCAGCCGTGTCGCGCAGCCAGCGGCTTCAACCCAAGACACCGACCCCGAAATCGGTAGCCGCACGCGCAACCGTCAAAGACGCGATCCGTTTGAACAAAGTCAATCTGATCGGAATCTACGGCTCGGCGAGCAACAGGCGGGCTTTGGTGCGGTTATCCTCGGGACGGTATATCAAGGTCGAGGTCGGCGACAGAGTTGACGGAGGCAAGGTGGCCGCCATCGGCGAGACCGAGTTACGCTATGAAAAAAGCGGGCGCGATGTGGTTCTCAAACTGCCAAAAGACGGCTGAAGCGATCAAAAGGCCGCATTTTCAGGCCCACCTGACCCGGGATCAGTGCTTTTGCGGGTCCGGTAGATCCCTTCGGGAAGATCAAGCGAAGCAGACAGGTCTTTGACCTGTTGCAGCGAAAGCGTAATTCGCTGCATCTGTTGCGTGCGAGCGTCCCACTGCTCGATTGTCACACAATCCTCAAAAGCGTTGATCACGGCGTCTTCCTGAAGAAAGGTTTTGCCCTCGTCGACCAGAGTGACCGTTGTGGCGTCAAAACCGTGTTCAATGGTAAACATGAAAATCAGCTCCTGTCGGGTTCGGGTCAGCCGTTCCTTGCGGTCCTGCGGCGATGCATCGCGTAAAGAGCAGGTGCCAGAACGTAGTCGTAAACCCCTATACTTACATGGCGCACCCCGGGCAAACCCACAATACGTGCCAGCCACCTGTAACGTGGCATTTCCTGCCAAAGCGCGACAAACGCTGCAATCCCGCTCAGAACGCCGTCGGGGGTTACGACATGCAACCGCCGCGCGGCCTGATCTTGCGTCAACCCGTAAGCTGCCAGATCGCCGGTAGACAAGTCGCGAAACCCAAGCGGCAGTGCCTTGTTCGTTGCGTACTTTTGGTAGCTGTCGATTTCAAATCGGCAGACCGGGCATTGCGCGTTATAGATTACTTCCAGTTTTTGTTCCATGAAGGACGAAATAGCGCAATTTGCGGCGTTGAAAAGTCGCTTGTTCGGGAATTTTCGGGCTGGCCGACAACAAGAGCGTGCCGCGCAGACGACAGCAGGCCGAACACAGTAAAAAGGACGGACAAATGCGTGGCTTGGGTATCTTTGTGGTATTGGTCGTACTTGGCGGATGCGCGCAACCTGTCGATCCGGTGAGCGCGACACGCACCTTTGATGTGACACCCCAACCTGCACAGGTCACGCGCAGCTTTGGCGATGTGATCCGGCGGATCGAGCCGGTTGCCGAAAGCTTTTGCCGCGCACGCACCCGAAAGATGAATTGCGACTTCCAGTTTCTGATCAACACAAAGCCGGGCCAACCCGCCAACGCCTTTCAGAGTGTCGACAGCCGGGGCCGACCGGTCATCACCGTCAACCGCGCCTTGCTGAAGCAGGTCCGCAATATTGATGAGATGGCCTTTATTCTGGGTCATGAAACGGGGCATCACATCAACGGGCATCTGGAACGGAAACAGGCCAACGCGACAACAGGTGCCATTATTATGGGCAAGTTGGCCGAATTGGGCGGGGCGGGGCGGGCCGAGATTGATACGGCTGTCGAACTGGGCGCGAAACTTGGCGCGCGCAAATTCTCCAGGGCCTACGAGCTTGAAGCAGACCAACTCGGGACCGTCATTGCCGCACGAGCCGGATTTAATCCCGTGCGCGGTGCTGCTTTTTTTGCCCGTATCCCTGATCCCGGCAACCTGTTTCTCGGGACGCATCCCCCGAATGCCGCGCGCATCGAGATCGTCCGGAAAACAGCTGCACGATTGTGACAGGCGGTTTTTTTTCAAATTTGATCCTGATCAGAGAATCCCGCAAAAGAACGTGATCCAGTGACAAGGAGCAAATTAAGGACAGTTTATGAAACCTCTTGGCGATCAGGTCACCCACCTTCAACTCGTACAACGCATGGCCGGTCTGACCGGCGTGGATTTAGCCGCCGCAACCGCGAACGGCGCCCTCGACCAGCAAGGGTGGAGCGATATCGTCACCAGATGCCGCGGCTGTCAATGGGCTCGGAAATGCGAGCGGTGGCTTGATAAGGCCGCGATACAGGAGCAGGAAATCGCGGTGGCGCCTTCGCCCTGCATCAATCGCGGCACGTTGGCCACGCTAAAGGCGCAAAAATAGGGCCGGAATTCAGGGGACGAGGCGCCCCCAGAGATCGTATTCCGACGCCTCGTCGACCTCTACCGTGACGATATCCCCCGGGCTAAGCGCCTCGAAACCTTCGTCAATGAACAAGTTGCCGTCGATTTCGGGTGCATCTGATTTGGTCCGGCAGGTGGCGCCGTCCTCTTCGATGCTGTCCACGATCACGTCCATCTTGCGACCAACCTTGGCCTCGAGTTTGGCCGCTGAAATCGCCTGAGCGGTCTCCATGAAACGGTCCCAACGCTCTTGCTTGATCTCGGGGGCCACGTGATCGGGTAAGGCATTTGACCGCGCGCCCGCCACATTTTCGTACTGGAAGCACCCGACACGGTCGAGTTGCGCCTCGTGCAGCCAATCCAGCAGGGTCTGGAATTCGGCTTCGGTTTCTCCGGGATACCCGACGATAAAAGTCGACCGCAACGTGATATCGGGGCAAATGTCGCGCCACGCCGCAATCTCGTCCAACGTGCGCGCAGCCGCCGCAGGGCGCGCCATCCGGCGCAAGACCTCAGGGTGGGCATGCTGGAACGGGATATCGAGATAAGGCAGCACCAATCCTTCTGCCATCAGCGGGATCAGCTTGCGAACATGCGGATAAGGATAGACGTAATGCAAGCGCACCCACGCCCCCAAACCCCCAAGTTCACGGGCAAGATCAGTGATGTGACTGCGCACAACGCCATCCTTCCACGGGCTCTCGTCGTGTTTGCGGTCCACCCCGTACGCAGAGGTGTCTTGCGAGATAACCAGCAATTCGCGCACCCCCGCCTCAACCAGCTTTTCGGCCTCCCGCAAAACGGCACTGGCGGGGCGGCTTTGCAGCTTTCCACGCATGTCGGGGATAATGCAGAACTTGCATTTATGATTGCAGCCCTCGGAAATTTTCAGATAGCTGTAATGCCGCGGCGTCAGCGAAACACCCGTTGCCGGTAGCAGATCAACGAATGGGTCAGGGCTTGGCGGCACAGCTTTGTGCACGGCGTCAAGCACCTGCTCGTATTGCTGCGGCCCTGTCACGGCAAGAACAGTCGGGTGCGCCCCTGTGATGTAATCGGGTTCCGCCCCCAAGCACCCCGTGACAATTACTTTGCCATTTTCTGCCAAAGCTTCGCCGATCGCTTCAAGGCTCTCGATCTTGGCGCTGTCGAGAAATCCGCAGGTGTTCACAATCACCGCTTCGGCTCCTGCATAATCGGGGCTGATGGCATAGCCTTCGGCGCGCAAGCGGGTCAGAATACGCTCACTATCCACCAATGCTTTGGGACAGCCCAAAGACACCATACCGATTGTCGGCTGCCCGGGCCGGGCATCGACGCGGGCGTCGTGACGGGAATCGACGCGGGCGTCGTGACGGGCACGCGGCGCAAGGTCGGGGCGAAGATCAGGAGGATTGATGGCCATGACGCTGCCTTATGTCGGCGGGCAAATCGTACAACGCCCGTTTCAGATGATTCGCACGCCCCGACACGAGGGGGCGAACGGCAAAGATGCTTGCCCAAGCAGGCGGTCCACTACACACCGCATCACCAAATGACCGACCCGCCGGAACGACCCTGCGGCAGACCTTTTTCAAAGGCCCGCCGGAGCCATTGGTCCGACCGGTCTAACGGCGGCGGTCGCGGCGCGCACTCATCGGCTGGAAGGCCACACTGACATGTGTCTCGCAATAAGGTTTCCCCTGTTGTACCGGCAATCCGCAAAACCAGAAATCGTCTGTCGCAGGATCACCGATCGGCCATTTGCAGGTCCGCTCTGTAAGCTCCATTAACTTAAGCCGCTTTGCGGTCTTTTCGACTTCGCGCGCAGAGGCCAGCGTCTCGGGGCTGATCTCGTTGGCCGACGGTTGTGGCGGAAGCGGCTGTCCTGCGGGGATAATTTGCCTGCGCGGGGGCATTGGCACGGGGGCTTGTACTTCGGTTGCAGGCTCGGGTTTGGGTTTCGGCTCTGCCGCCGGTGCCGGTGTCGATGCAGGTTCAGGCTTCGCCTTGACGACAGGTTCGGGCGCAGCAACAGGCGCTTTGGCCTTGACCGGTTCGGGTCTGGGCGCAGGTTTTTCCTTAGCAGACGGCGGTACAGAAGGCGTGGCCGCAGTTTTGGCCGTAGCCGCCGCACTGGCTGTCCGGTTCGACAAGCCAAGGCGATGCACCTTGCCGATCACGGCATTGCGGGTCACACCGCCCAGCTCCTTGGCGATCTGGCTGGCGCTTTGTCCTTCGCCCCACATCTTCTTCAGGATTTCGACGCGTTCATCGGTCCACGACATCGGGGGCCTCCTAAGTGACGGGCGGCGTACTGTTTGTATCAGCCGCCGCCCTTACGTTTCTTGATCAGACTCTATTCTATTGTTGCAAGCGGGCGGTTACAAGGCACGCAACAGGTGCAAAGGGCTCTGAAGATGAACAATCGGAACATTCAGATGGGAACGCGCCGGTTCGGGCGGGTCAACTGGTTGGGAATGTACACACTTGGCCTGCGCGAGACACAACGCTTTCTGAACGTCTGGACACAGACGGTCATGGCCCCGTTGATGACGGCGGCGTTGTTTCTGGCAGTGTTCACGCTGGCGATCGGGCCGACACGCGGCGATGTGATGGGCGTGCCCTTTGTCCATTTCCTTGCCCCCGGCATCCTGATGATGACGGTCATCCAGAATTCATTTGCAAATACATCCTCTTCGATCGTCGTGGCAAAGGTTCAGGGAAACATCGTGGACACGTTGATGCCCCCCCTTTCGGCGGCAGAGTTGGTGACCGGGTATCTCGCGGGGGCAGTGGTGCGCGCGCTGTTGGTGGCCAGTGCTATCGGGGTGGCCTTGGTTCTTGTGCTCGGGCTGTCAGTGGCACATCCGCTTTGGGTGTTGGTGTTTATTATCCTCGGGGCGTTGCTGCTGGGCGGGCTGGGCATTGTGGCTGCGATATTTGCCAACAAATTCGATCAAATGGCAGCAATCACAAATTTTGTGATCACACCCTTGTCGTTTTTGTCCGGCACGTTCTACTCGATCGAGGCGCTGCCGCCTCTTTTCCGCACCCTCACCCACCTGAACCCCGTCTTTTACCTGATCGACGGGATGCGGTTCGGAATGCTGGGGGTTTCTGACAGCAATCCGTGGCTGGGTGCGGGCGTCTGTTTGCTTGCGACCGCGGCGGTCGTCGGATTGTGCTGGCACTGGTTCCGCAAGGGTTACAGGCTCAAACCCTAGGCGGCGCGTCGCTCAAACCCCGACTTCAGGCCCGAGGCACAGCATTTCTTCCTCTGTTTCTGTTGTCTCGAAGAGTTGGATACCATCGGGGTCGCCCTCGAAAACCGCCCGCAGGCTGCCGCCTTCCTTGTAAAAGGTCCAGCACTGCGGCTCGAGGTTTGCGTCATAGACAAAACAGATAAAACTGTCTTGTGGATACCAGAATCCCTCGACGCACACGCCGTCCAGAAACGACCATTGCACACGGTTGCCGGAAAAATACCGCTCGACCCCGTAGGCCTGCCCGTTGTCGTTGAAAGTCAACGTCTTGCCGCGGCTATAGCTGTCGAATTCGGGGCCGGACAGGGGCGTTTGCGCCATCGCCGGCAAGGCAAGCAAGACACAAAACAGAAGGTGGAAAACGCGCATCGCAAGACCTTTTTCATCCATGGACTTAACAGCAAATGCTTAGCACGCGCGCCCCTACTTGACCAACCATGACGACACGGTGATCACCAGGCGACCGCCCGCGTTCAGTCATCGCGTGCAATAATGCGGATCACGGGGCGGGCGGTTTGCCACGATCAGGTGCTGTCGCGCCCTCGGGCTCTTTCAAATCGCAGCCCGCTGGCGTAGGGAAAGAAAAGAGCGAAAGATAGATCATGGCCTTTTTCAAAAAACTCAAAGACCGGATGTTCAAATCCTCCTCCAAACTGGAGCAAGGACTGGACGCCATTGTCGAAGAGGCAAGCACACCGCACAGCGATACCCCCGCCGCGGTCATTCCCGAAGCCGCCGCCGCGCGGGTGGCCACGCCCCCGACTGCCCCTCAACCAGCGGCTACGCCAAAGCCAGAGCCTGCCACGTTAGCTCCGGCACAGATCGTCCCAAGCCCGGAACCCGTGGCAGATACCGTCGCCAAACCCGGCATTCTGGGCCGGTTGATGGGAAAATCCACCGCCCCCCCCGAGCAACGTCGCGCGCTGGACGACGCGATGCTGGAGCAGATCGAGGAATTGTTGATCAGCGCGGATATGGGCGTGGATACGGCCCTGAGAGTGACGGCCAACATTGCCGAAGGCCGCTTTGGCAAGAAACTGTCGACAAACGAGATCAAGACATTGCTGGCCGCCGAAATCACACGGATCATGGAACCTGTTGCAAGGCCGATGCCGCTTTATGCAAAACGCCCTCAGGTCGTTTTGGTTGTGGGCGTCAACGGTTCGGGCAAAACAACCACCATTGGCAAACTGGCCAGTCAGTTTCGCGCCGCAGGCAAGAACGTGGTGATTGCCGCAGGCGATACGTTCCGCGCCGCCGCCGTTGAGCAATTGCAAGTCTGGGGCCAGCGCGCAGGCGTGCCCGTTCTGACCGCGCCCGAAGGGTCGGACCCCGCCAGCCTTGCCTTTGAAGCAATGGAGAAAGCCCAGCGCGACGGGGCCGACCTTTTGTTGATCGACACAGCAGGCCGGTTGCAAAACCGTGCCGACCTGATGGAAGAGTTGGCCAAGATCGTGCGCGTCATTCGCAAAAAAGACCCTGATGCACCGCACAACACCCTGTTGGTACTGGATGCCACAACCGGTCAGAACGCGGTAAAGCAGGTTGAGACCTTTCAGAAACTCGCCAATGTCAGCGGGCTTGTGATGACCAAGCTCGACGGCACAGCAAAAGGTGGTGTGCTGGTGGCCTTGGCAGACAAGTTCGGATTGCCGATCCATGCGATCGGGGTGGGCGAACAGATTGACGACCTTGATGCCTTTGATCCTGAAGACTTTGCCAAGGCCCTAACCGGTCTGGACTGAGGGCAACATGACACAACACCGGACAACACGGGGCAACGTATCCGGCGGCTGGCGGATCTGTGCCCCTCCGACACTTCCCGTTCCAGAGCACAGGACTGCATCGATTGAGCAATTGGCTGGTTTCCCTGGAAGGCACCGAAGCAGGGCATGACCTTGCGATGGTTCTGGCCTTGTGTGCGGCCCTGTTGCACGCCGTGTTCGGTGCCTTGCAAAAGGGCCGTCATGATCCGTGGCTGACGCGCGGTGCGGTTGATTTTTGTTATTTTGTGATCGCCATCCCGTTCGCCTTGTTCGTGGTGCCGTGGCCCGAACCGCATATGTGGCCGATTTTTGCGGGCGTGATTGTCATCCACACGCTTTATAAAGTTTTGCAAAGCGCGGCGTATTCCCGTGGGGCTTATACGGTGGTTTATCCGGTTGTTCGCGGGATGGGGCCACTCTTTACCGTCATCGGGGCCTATTTCTTGTTCGGAGAGGTCTTTACCCTTGGGCAATGGGGTGGGATTCTTGTGCTACTGGCCGGGATTTTCGGGCTGGCGGCGTATAATATGGTGCACGTCCAGATTGACCGTGACACGCTTGTTCCGGCCTTGCTGCTGGCTGTGGCAACAGGATTGTTCGTGGCGCTCTATACCACCTATGACGCGTATGGCATTCGCGCCACGGCTGATCCGTTCACCTTTCTGGCGTGGTTTTTTGTGATCGACGGCATTGTCATTCCTCCGCTTGCCTTGCGGCGCTGGCTCGGGATGCCCGACCGGCCCGATCTTTTGCCTTTGATGCAGCGCGGATTGATCGGTGCGTTCGTGGCGTTTTTCAGTTTCGGGTCGATCATGTTGGCCACCCGGCTTGATAAAGTCGGGGAGGCCGCTGTGCTCCGGGAAACATCGGTGCTTTTTGCGGCCGTTATCGGATGGTTGTTCCTGAAAGAAACCGTGGGACCACGCAGACTTGGCCTGATGGCCTTGATCGCGCTGGGGGCTGTGATAGTGGAAGCGGCAGGATAGCAAAGGAGACCGGCATGGCCGACAAACAGATCAACCCGATCGTAAAACAGTGTTTGGAGCTCGGCCCCCCACTGATTTTCTTTGTGGCTTATCTTTGGATCAAGGATAACACCTATACCTTTGGTGGCACCGAATATGACGGCTTTATTGTTGCGGCGGCGGGTTTTGTGCCACTGCTGTTGGTGTCGATCGCAATTTTGTGGAAACTGACCGGCAAGCTGAGCCGTATTCAGGTCCTTACCGCTGTAATGGTGGTCATTTTCGGCGGGCTGACTGTGTGGTTCAACGATGAAAGGTTCTTCAAGATAAAGACAACAATCGTTTATGGAATTTTTGCCAGCCTGCTGGGCATCGGGCTTTTGCGCGGTCAGAGCTATCTGGCCTATGTCATGGATGAAATGCTGCCGATGGAGCACGAGGGCTGGATGATCCTGACGCGCAGGCTGGTGCTTGTTTTTGCAGGGCTTGCTGTGCTCAACGAGATCGTCTGGCGCAATTTCTCCACCGATATGTGGGTCAAGATCGAGACATTCGCCTTTCCGGTGATCCTGTTCGCCTTCCTGACGCTGCAAATTGTCGGATTGCAGAAATACGTGATCGAAGACGACAGCGACAGCTAAGCGCGGTCAGGCGTCCGTGGGCGGGGTTTTGGCGGCATCGCTCACAAGGCCCCGCCCCCACGCCTGCATCCGGTTTTGCCCCGTCACCGGGTCCTGCGCCAGCAGTTGCGCGCGCAAATCCGCAAAGCCAAGCCGACCACTCAATATTGCGCGATACAGCTTGAACAGGCCCCGTCGCTGATAAACGCTCCAGTGGCAAATGCGCCTGTCCGGTGGCGGAATCGCAAAACCGAGCCTCGATAATACCGCACGGCACGCAGGATCGTCGATCCTGAGGGTAGTCCAGTGGTCCATGTGCTGCGTGCTGTCAGCCCCCATTGCCCGCTCCCCCCATCGGTGCGGCGCCACAAGCCATTCCAGAAGCCGGTCAAACAGAAGGTTTTCACCACTGCTCACGTTGAGGGTTTGTGCCGCCCTGCCCGCGGCACAATCAAGCCACGTTTTCGCGCAGCTTTGCAATTCTGCCGGTGCCAGAAGAATGATCCGGCCAACGGCACCGGCCGGCAGCGCAGGCAAGGCCGACAACGCCACGCGCGCCCCAAGCGAATGGGCCATCAGGTCCACAGGCTGCCCGCCGGTCAAACGGTGCAACAGCATGATCAGCCGTGCCAGTGCGTGACCCGCATCCGGCGCCCCCCGGTAAGCCGCGCGGAAACTGCCCCGTGCCTCCCAACCCAAAGCGATGCACAACGGCTCGGGCATGTCACCTTTTGGCCTCCCCTCGGCGCCAGATCCAACGCCCAGCTTGCGGGGCCAACTGGTCGCATGGGCACGCGCTGTCGTCGGATCCAGCGACAGGATATGGGCATGCGGGGTGTGGCGCGGATCACGGGGCGAGAATTTGTAGCCGTGGATCAGGATCACAACCCGCGCGTCCGGCTGCTTGTTCGCCAACGCGGCGCGCAGCGTGGCAATCAGGGGCTTTCGGGAGGACCCGACCCTACGACCGTTTATGTCGATTTTCAAAAGCGGCATGGCATATCCCACAGGGTGTTTGTGCGGACTTGGCATCACCCTACAGACCGTTAATGTCGATTTTGTTACCCCTGCGTGACGATGTCCTGAAATTGACGCAACGGCTTGACGCTGTTTTGACTCAGGCGTAATCAATCGCGTGTGGCGATTTGAAACCAGATTGCGGGCCACGGTAAACAAACCGCTAAAGAGGTCAGGGACACGGCGAGAGCGCCTCCGCTGGCTTGCGGCTGGATCGTTTGGGTGTGTGAAGGATACATTATGACAGAGTGGAAAAACCGTACCAAATTGGTGCATGGCGGCACACGTCGCAGCCAGTACGGCGAGGTCTCAGAGGCCATCTTTTTGACGCAAGGGTTTGTTTACGACAGCGCCGAGGCCGCCGAGGCGCGGTTTCTCAAGCTTGGTGATGACGAATTCATTTACGCCCGTTATGGCAATCCGACCGTTGCGATGTTCGAAGACCGCATCGCGGGGCTCGAGGGGGCCGAGGCCGCGTTTGCCACCGCAAGCGGCATGGCGGCGGTGAACGGCGCACTTGCCTCGATGCTCAAGGCGGGGG
>JBLHUT010000098.1:0-11341 GCA_047629975.1 Paracoccaceae bacterium | reverse complement strand
ATGCCATCATCTCGCTTGGCGGAGACGCCGAAAAGATCAACCCGCTCAATCCTGTCGACCTTGTGATCGACCATTCGGTGATGATCGACGAGTTCGGCAATGCGCGCGCCTTCCAGATGAACGTAGACCGCGAATACGAGCGCAACATGGAGCGTTACACCTTTCTGAAGTGGGGCCAGTCCGCGTTCAACAACTTCCGCGTTGTGCCACCGGGCACCGGTATCTGTCACCAGGTGAACCTGGAGTACCTGTCGCAGACAGTGTGGACCGACAAGGACCAGAACGGGGTCGAGGTTGCCTATCCTGATACGCTTGTGGGCACCGACAGCCACACCACGATGGTCAACGGCGCAGCTGTTCTGGGCTGGGGTGTTGGCGGGATCGAGGCAGAGGCCGCGATGCTGGGCCAGCCCATTTCGATGCTGATCCCCGAGGTCATCGGCTTCGAGCTGACCGGCTCGATGATGGAAGGTACAACCGGCACCGATCTGGTGCTCAAGGTTGTTGAATTGCTGCGTGCCAAAGGCGTTGTCGGCAAGTTTGTCGAATTCTACGGCGAAGGGCTGAACCGCCTGCCATTGGCCGACCGCGCCACGATCGGCAACATGGCCCCCGAATACGGCGCAACCTGCGGCTTCTTCCCGATCGACAACGAGACTCTGCGCTATCTGCGCACCACGGGTCGCGAAGAGGACCGCATCGCGCTGGTCGAAGCCTATGCCAAGGCAAACGGTTTGTGGCGCGGCGACGATTACGCACCGGTCTATACCGACACGCTGAGCCTTGACATGGGCACCATCGTACCGGCCATTTCCGGCCCCAAGCGTCCGCAGGATTTTGTGGCCCTGACCGAAGGCGGCATCGCGTTCAACCGCGAGATGGTCGAAACTTTCAAGCGCCCAATGGGCAAGCAGGTGCCTGTCGAGGGCGAAGATTACACCATGGAATCGGGCAAGATCGTGATCGCCTCGATCACATCGTGCACCAACACCTCGAACCCTTACGTGATGATCGGCGCGGGCCTTGTGGCGCGTAAGGCGGCCGCTTTGGGCATGAACCGCAAGCCTTGGGTCAAGACCTCGCTGGCACCCGGATCACAGGTTGTTTCCGCCTATCTTGAGGCCGCGGACCTGCAAAAAGATCTTGATGCTATCGGCTTCAACCTTGTCGGATACGGCTGCACAACCTGCATCGGCAACTCTGGCCCGTTGCAGCCTGAAATCTCGGCCGCGATTGCCGAGGGCGATCTGGTCGCAACCGCCGTTTTGTCGGGCAACCGTAACTTTGAGGGCCGCATCAGCCCCGATGTGCGCGCCAACTACCTTGCCTCTCCGCCATTGGTGGTGGCCTATGCGCTGGCTGGAACTCTCGACATCAACCTTGCCACCGATGTCATCGGTCAGGACAAGGACGGCAACGATGTCTACCTCAAGGACATCTGGCCCACCACCCACGAGGTTGCCGAGCTGGTCGAGCAGACAGTCACCCGCGAGGCCTTCCAGTCGAAATATGCCGATGTCTTCAAGGGCGACGAAAAATGGCAGGGCGTCGAGACAACAGACAGCCTGACGTATGACTGGCCAACATCATCGACTTATGTTCAGAACCCGCCGTATTTCGAGGGCATGGGCATGGAGCCGGGCGTTATCAGCAATATCGACGACGCAAAGGTCATCGCGATCCTTGGTGACATGATCACGACCGACCACATCTCTCCGGCGGGCTCGTTCAGCGGCACCTCGCCTGCTGGCAAGTACCTGATCGAGCGTCAGGTTTCCCCGCGCGAGTTCAACTCCTACGGCTCGCGACGTGGCAACCACCAGATCATGATGCGCGGCACCTTTGCCAACATCCGCATCAAGAACGAGATGCTGGACGGTGTCGAAGGCGGCTACACCAAAGGACCCGACGGAGCGCAAACCTCGATCTATGACGCCGCAATGGCCTATAAGGATGCCGGCATCCCCACGGTTGTGTTTGGCGGCGAGCAGTACGGCGCGGGGTCGTCACGCGACTGGGCGGCCAAGGGCACGGCCCTGTTGGGCGTCAAAGCCGTGATCGCGGAATCCTTCGAGCGTATCCACCGCTCCAATCTCGTTGGCATGGGCGTGATCCCGTTCGAGTTTACCGGTGGCGACACCCGCAAGTCACTTGGGCTGACCGGCGAAGAAACCGTTTCGATCAGCGGGCTGGACACCATCACCCCGCTTCAGGAAGTGCCCTGCACGATCACGATGGCCGATGGTACGGTCAAAGAGATCACCCTGAAGTGCCGCATCGATACCGCGATCGAGATCGAGTACATCGAGAACGGCGGCGTCCTGCACTACGTGCTGCGCAATCTGGCCAAAGCCGCCTGATAGGGCGCGATATCAAGGCAAAGGGAAAAAGTCCGGCATTCGTGCCGGGCTTTTTGTTTGGAAGAAGTATAAAAAAACGCCCCCGAACAATGGACGCAGGCATCAGCGCAACAAAAAACGCGCCGACAAAAGCGGCGCGTTTCAAACCTTGCGGCCCTGTCGGGGCTAGCTGCGGCGCATACGGCGCAGACCACCCAATACAAGCAGCCCGCCAGCGATCAGAACACCCGAGAACGGAAGCGGCACAACGTTAACTTCGGTTACGGGATCGAAATCATCCAGAGCCGTCTTGAGCGACCCGCCATCAACCAACAGATTGCGACCACCAGAAGTGTTCGTTCCAAAATGTGAGTAATCAAAGATCACTTCGCTGGTATTGGATACGGTAAACAGAACCATCGCATCAGCCTGATCTTGCGTCAAAGGCGGCGTAAGTCCGCTTTCTCCTGCAACATTTCCACCGGTGTTGAGGCCGGAAAACGTCACCTGACCAGGCGCCGAAGACACCGGATTAAGATCGGTTGTCGACGTTACAGTATACTGGGCCGGTGTCTTGAGGGTCACAACATCATAGGAATTTGCACCCCCGTCGATGTCAAAGAAACCGAGTGTCCAGCTGAAGTTAACGCCCGGATCATATGCCAGCCCTGTTGCATCATCGAACAAACGCAACGCCAGTTCGACCGTCTGCCCGATCTCGAGATTTACACGAATATCGCCAGCAACAGATCCGTTTTTATCCGCAGCTTTCGGGACAAAAGCAGCGATTGCCGTCAAGGTTGCGTTAATCTGCCGGCCTTCGATATCCGTCGCGACATTGTCATAAAACATCGACAGGTTTGTTCCGGTCCCAAAGGCTGCGAACTCTGACGTCCCGAAATCAAGCTCGACCGCACCGGCATTCGCAACATTGGCCGCACCAAAACCCAATCCAAGCGCCAAACCCAAAACTTTTACAAAATCATACATCGCCTTACCTTTACATCTCTCGGTTCCGGCTGACGGATCGCCACCTGTGCACCAAAGCGCAACAGGCGTATGACCGTGACGGACAGATAAACTCTTTACCAAACAAGCCGAGCAACATGCCCCGCTCCTGAATACAAAGGTGGTCTAAATTATATAATTTCAATAATCTAGATAAAATAAACCTGCGACCAGCGGAGAAAAACAGCATCGCAAACGGCATACTGGTTAATTTGCCCAAAGTTTCATCGCATGCCGCACAATACTGCCCGCAAGCCGCTTTGCGTTCGCCGAACAGCACACGACTCACATGTTGGCCGCACCTGCGATCAACCCCTTGCGCTTTTTACCATGCCCTTTTCGCCCTGCTCGGCACTTTGGTACGCCCACAGGCTGGCATAGCGGGCATTCAGGGCAAGCAATGCCTCGTGTGTGCCCTGCTCCACAACTTCGCCCGCCTCAAGCACCACAATCTCGTCAGCATCGGCAATTGTCGACAACCGGTGCGCGATCGTAATGACCGTACGCCCCTCGCCCATGCGCGCCAACGCGGCCTGAATATCCCGCTCTGTCTCGGTATCAAGCGCGCTTGTCGCCTCGTCCAGCACAAGGATCGGCGGGTCCTTCAGGATCGTGCGCGCGATCCCGACACGCTGCTTTTCGCCGCCCGACAGTTTCAAGCCGCGCTCGCCGACCTGTGTCTCGTAACCACGCGGTAAACTTACGATAAAATCGTGAATTTCGGCGGCACGCGCGGCCTCTTCTATTTCTTCGACCGTGGCTTCGGGGCGACCGTATGCGATGTTGTAGAAAATCGTATCATTGAACAACACCGTATCCTGCGGCACCACGCCAATCTGTGCGTGAATGCTGTCCTGGGTCACATCGCGCAAATTCTGCCCGTCGATCTTTAGCGCGCCCTCACCCACGTCATAAAACCGGAACAGCAATCGCCCGATGGTGGACTTGCCCGATCCTGTCGGGCCAACAATCGCCATCGTTTTACCCGCCGGCACCCGTAGGCTAACGCCTTTCAGGATTTGCCGCTCGGGGTCGTATCCGAAATGCACGTCCTCGAACACAACATCGCCGCCACTGACCTTTAGGGGCCTTGCGTCGGGCGCATCGATCACATCGGCAGGTTGCTCCAGCAGATCGAACATCTGTCCCATATCCACAAGCGCCTGCCGGATCTCACGGTAAACCGTACCAAGGAAATTCAGGGGCATTATAATCTGGATCATATAGGCGTTGACCATAACAAAATCACCCACGGTCATGTCCCCCGCCATGACACCCTGCGCCGCCATCACCATAACCAGAACCAGACCGCCGTTTATAATCGCAGCCTGCCCCAGATTGATAATCCCCAGAGAATAGGCCGTTTTCAAAGCCGCCTTTTCATACCCCGCCATTGCAGCATCATATTGCGCCGCCTCGCGTTGCTCGGCATTGAAGTACTTGACCGTCTCGAAGTTCAACAAACTGTCAACCGCACGCTGGGTCGCTTCGTTGTCCTGATCGTTCATCTCTTTGCGGATACGCACGCGCCATTCGGTGATCGCAAAAGTGAACCAGACATACAGCCCCATCGTCACCATCAGCACCGCCAGATATCGCCAGTCGAACAAGACCACCAGAATAAGACCGATCATCCCCAGTTCAAGAATAAGAGGCCCGATTGAAAAGAGCAAAAACCGCAACAAGAATGCAACGCCCTTCACACCGCGCTCCATGATACGGGTCAAGGCACCGGTTTTCCGGCTCAGGTGATACCGCAAGGACAGCGCATGAATGTGCCGGAAGGTCCGCAAGGCCAGTTGCCGCAACGCGGTTTGGCTCACCGCCGCAAAGATCACATCGCGCAATTGCTGGAACAGGATATTTATGAGACGAACACCGCCATACGCCACAGTCAGTCCGACCGCCCCAAGCGCCAGCATCCAGCCCGCGTCTGTCGCGTCACCAGCAAGCGCATCAACAGCCCCCTTGTAGAAAAAGGGCGTCGACACCGCGATAACCTTGGCCGCAACAAGCGCCAGCATCGCCAGAACCACACGTACCTTGATGTCTATGGCCCCTGCGGGCCACAGATACGGCAGAACACTTTTGATTGTCTTCAATCCGCGCTGGCGGTCCTGGGCGGCGATATCATCGGCCATCAAGCGGCATCCTTTGAACTTTGCCCCTCTTTATGACGCTGGCGCACAAAAACTGCCACCCCTGCGGAGCACGCACGATCACATAGCCGGTCTGCAAGCCGGAAATGGTGCGGTCAATTTGGCAGGTCGAACACCTGACCGGGATAGATCAGATCGGGGTTGCGGATTTGGGTCCGGTTTGCCGCAAACACCTTGAGATAAGACAGCCCGTCGCCGTAGCGGTCCGAGGCAATCCCCCAAAGGGTATATCCCGGCTGCACCGTAATCACCGAGGCCGCAACACCCCCCTGTACGGAAAGCCGTGGTGCAAGCTGGGCCAGCGTGCTCGGGTCCTCCCGCTTGAACGGTGTCTCGAACCGCGAGGCCACGGTGCCATCAGGACCGATCTGATCCACCCGCAAGGTGTAAACACCCGCCTCGACCGCTGGCAGATCAACGACGAAACGTCCGTCGCCGGCGATCACGCCGTCAATCACCCGGGCATTGTCCAGATACACCCGCACATTCGAAACACCCGCCAGCGGCGCATTTCCAGACGCCCCGCGCCCCTCAAGAGTGACTTCGCCAAGCGGGCCGTACCCGATCACATCGATCACGACAGCATCGACGCGGTCGTCCTGTCCCGCCGCAGATCCCGCAGGCTGCAAAATTCTCACACCCGAAGCCCCTGTCAGAAAAACCGCCGGAGCGGAGGCTTCAAGCGGTGCAACCTGTGGCGCACTTGTCGTGCCAATCACCCCGGCCGCGGGTGCAACAGCCCCCGCAAACGCACCGCGCACGCTTGTTGTCCCGACATTGGCCTGCGCCAGCTTTTCTGCCGCCCCTTTTGCCGCTTCGTAACCCGCTGACAAAACCTGATTAGCGGCTTCTGTTCCGTTGGCAGGGCGCACCGTCCCGTCCGGCTGAACAGACTGGCGAGCGGCCTCACCGGCCACCGCACCGGTCACCGCAGCGGGTTGCGGCTCAACAGTCTCGTTTGCCACTGCGGGACGTTGCAGTTCAACAGCAGCGCCTTGTTGCGCGTCGGTCGCACCATCTATCATCGCAAGCGTATTGCCCTGAGCCGCGGCCATGCGTGCACTCTCAGCTGTCGCGGGCAAGGTCGTCTCGCCAGCAGTCTTTGCGGCGATTTGCGGGGTCATTGGTGGCGCCTCGGGCGGTGCTCCTTCGCTTTGCTCCGGATCACCCAGAGCGAGGCCCGCATCACCGGACAACCCGGCCACAAGGTCCAAAGGCGGCTCCGCAACCCGCTCGCGCGGCGCGACAATGGCGCTTTGATCCGACCGCAGCGACCGTCCGTCATCGCTATAGGCGACCAGGACCAGTTCTTGTGCGACGTCCTTGAGCGGAATGTCGAAAAACAGGGCAAACGATCCGGCAGCATCCGACCGGGTTCGCGCAATTTCAGCTCCGTCAATTTCAAGCCCGACCGCAAATTTCGGCGGAGCCAAGCCCGCTACCAGCGCCCCGCCAAAGGCATCTACGCGCACCACATCGAATGTGGGCGCCACGTCAGGCACCTGGAGCGGTTCATCTGCTTCGATATTTGCGTCTTCTTCAACGGTCGGGTCCAAAGCCTGTTCCGCAGCTTCGTTCGAGGCCTGAAGTTGCCCCTGTCCGGGTGGCAGTTCAGGCGCTTGCGGGTTCGGAGCGGATTGCACCGGGCGTGCATCCGCGACACCCTCGCCGTCGCCGCCTGCGGGAGCCACGGGAACCACGTCCGACATCAGCGGGCCGCGCTCTTGCTGCACGTAAACCACGGTGCCCAGCGTTGCGCCGGCCGCGACAATCAGCAAAACAGCCGCCTTTACCGCGCCTGCGGTCTTCTTTTTCTGTCTGGCCTGACCCGTCATGCGCGTCTCCTCACACTCTGTTTTCCACCAACAACTCCCGCACGCCTTGTGACACCAATACGATACAGTTATCATCGATCAAAGCCTTGGCAAACAGAAGGAAAAAACGATGTCGCGTGTGTTCTCTGTTTGCGTCTATTGCGGATCCCGAAACGGAGAGGATCCGGCATATGCCGCCGCTGCCACCGCTTTGGGCACCGCGATTGCCACGCACGGGTGGCGGCTGGTTTACGGTGCGGGAGATGTCGGATTGATGGGGCGGGTTGCACGCGCGGCGCAATCGGGAGGCGCGCAGACCTTTGGCGTCATCCCCGAGCACCTTTTGGACCGCGAAGTCGGCAAAAGCGATCTGACGTCCTTTGTGGTGACCGAAACCATGCACGAGCGAAAGAAGGTCATGTTCATGAACGCCGACGTTGTGGTGCTTTTGCCCGGCGGAGCAGGCTCGCTTGACGAGGTGTTCGAGGTCCTCACCTGGCGACAGCTCGGCCTGCACAAGAAGCAGGTTTATATCGTGAATACAAATGGATACTGGTCAAAGCTTATTGATCTGATGAACCATGTCGTGACTGAGGGATTCGCCGCCGACAGCCTGCTGGATTACATGACAGACGTGCCCGATATAGACACTTTGATGCGCGCCTTGCGCGCGGCACGATCCTCGGACAGCGTTTGCCACGAATAGATCGCCAACGCGACCCAGATCAGTGAAAATGCCACCCCGTGCCACCCCGTAAAAGGCTCGCCAAACACAAGCACTGCACAAACGAATTGCAGCGTCGGATTGAGGTACTGCACCAGACCGACAGTCGCCATACGTACCCTGCGCGACGCATACGAAAACAGGATCAAAGGCACCGCCGTCAGTGGACCCGACAACGCCAGAAGCCCCAGATCGCGCAGGTCAGGCACAGCAGAATTGCCCGAGCTATAGGTCCAGCCCAACCAACAAATTCCGATCGGGGCAACAAGAAACACTTCGCCCGCCACAGATTCGACCGGCCCTGCGCTCAGCCGCTTTTTCAAAACCCCGTAAACGCCGAACGAACACGCCAACGCCAGACTCAGCACCGGCACAACCGCCGCACCGACCGTCAGCACCACAACTGCTCCCCCCGCCAACACCACAGCAACCCATTGCAGCCGTCCCAAACGCTCTCCGAAGAAAAGTGCCCCCAAAAGCACCGCAACCAACGGAAAGATATAATATCCAAGGCTGGCCTGCACCGCCTGCCCCGACTGAACGGCATAGATGAACAAAAACCAATTCACCGAGATCGTTATCGCCGCAAGAAAGACGACCCCGCCGTGGCGGCCCAAAAAGGCAGGCAGCGTCTTGAGCCTGCCTTGCCAAAACAACACGAAAGCAAAGAAAACGAAGGACCAAACAGTGCGATGCGCCAACATATCCACCGCAGGAATATGGGCAGCCGCCTTGAAATACAGCGAGGACAGACCCCAAAGACAGCACGCCGCAATCATCGCAAAGACGCCTTTGGCGCCTGTCGTCATGCCAGTTGCCGGACTTGTCATCGGGCCAGTTGCCATAAGCGGTTCTTTCGTGCCGTTTGATCCCGGCGGCTATCGCAGCCAGCGGCCTGTTGAAAGGCTCCGGTCGCCCTTAAAAGCAAGGGTCAGCCCGCGTAATACCCGACCTCGCCGCCCGGGCGCGCTGCATCGCACAACACATCAAACACATATTGCGCAACCGACCGGAAGCAGATCACTTGAAAACTGTCATCAGCGGTTTGCCAGACCGCCACAGCCACCTGAGCCGCCCGGGTCCGGCGCATCTGGCCTTGGCAAAAGACCTCAGGCGCAAAATCCACCGGACACACCTTGCCCAGAACATCGCGCGCAGCAGAGCCATTGACCGTGAACATTGCCCGCGCATCAGACACATTCACTGCCATCGCATGAGTGCCTGCCAGCCCCGCCGTCAACTCGGCAATCGCTTGGGGGACTTCGGCGTACGGCAGCAGCACCAGAACCTCGTCCGGCGACATCCACGCCAGCGCCCGCCCCTGTGAGGCAGGGTCAACAGACATCTCGATACCGCGCACGCACGGCATCGCCGCCTGTGCAAGCGACGTCAGCGCCCGTTGCACCGCAGGGTCCGACAGATCGGCGCGCAGTGTCACCATGCCCTGAAGCGGCGCCTCGCTGACTTTGGAAAAACCATTAAATACAACGCCGTCAAGGGCAGACTTCAGGTTATACATTCTGCTTTTCTCCCGTAGGGTCATAGAACACCGCGTCGACGATGCGCGCCTTGTAGACAGTACCGTCCGTGCCGGGAAACCTGATCACCTCTCCCATGCGGTCGGGACCATGCACCACAAGCCCCATGGCAATGCCCTTGCGCAGGGTCGGGGAATAATACGTCGAGGTCACACGCCCGATCATCCGTTGCTGACCGTTCTCGTTCACACCCTCGCCAACCGCATAGGCCCCGTCCGGCAGCACCGAACCGTCAAGCGTCTGAAGCCCCACAAGTTGCCACCGCTCGGGGTCAATCATGTGACTGCGGGCTTGCGCACGCTTGCCAAGGTAGTCGGTCTTTTTCTTTGAAATGGCCCAGCCCAGTCCAAGATCCTGAGGGATCACGGTACCGTCCGTCTCATCGCCGATCATGATAAAGCCCTTTTCGGCCCGCATGATATGCAGCGCCTCGGTCCCGTAAGGCATCATACCAAAGTTGGCACCAGCAGCCGTCAACGCCTCCCAGAAGGCAGCACCCTGACTGGCGGGCACCGCGATTTCATAGCTCAACTCGCCCGAGAACGAGATCCGGTAAGCGCGCGCGTCAAAGCCGCCGATCGTGCCGTCCTTCCACCCCATAAAGGGCAACGCCTCTTTTGACACGTCCATGCCACCAAGCGCTTCAAGAACCTTTCGGGCGTTTGGCCCGACCACAGCCACCTGAGCGAACTGCTCGGTTACATTGCCAACATAGACTTTCCAGTCCCACCATTCGCATTGCAGCCAGTCCTCCATCCACGCATGAATGCGATCCGCTCCGCCAGAGGTCGTGTGACACAAGAACGTATCCTCGTCGATGCGGGCCACAACCCCGTCATCACTCAGAAATCCGTTTTCGGTGCACATCAGCCCGTAACGGCACCGCCCCGGCTTGAGCGTCGACATCATGTTTGTGTACATCATATCAACGAACTTGCCCGCGTCAGGCCCTTTTACCACCAGCTTGCCAAGGGTCGACGCATCCAGCAGCCCAACCGCACGGCGGGTGTTCAAAACCTCGCGGTGCACGGCCTGTTCGGGTGTCTCCTCGTTCCGCAGATATGTGTACGGGCGCCGCCAATGGCCGACCGGCTCCCAATGGGCCCCATGCGCATCGTGCCAGTCGTGCATCGGGGTCCGGCGCAGCGGCTGAAACGTATCACCGCGCGCCTCACCGGCAATCGCGCCCATCGAGATCGGCGTATAGGGCGGACGGAATGTGGTTGTTCCAACGCGCGGGATATCCTGCCCCAAAACATCAGAAAGAACCGCAAGTCCATTGATATTGCTTAACTTACCCTGATCTGTCGCCATGCCCAAAGTGGTGTAGCGTTTGGTGTGTTCGACACTTTCGAACCCTTCGCGTGCCGCCAGTTGCACATCCGCAACCTTTACATCGTTCTGGAAATCGAGCCACATTTTGGCCCGCAACTCCGTGCCGGCCTTCTGCGGCATGATCCAGACCGGCATCATCGCAGCCGCATCCTGATCCTCGATCGCCGGACAATGCCCTGCATCGCCCGTGAAACCGGCAGCCAGCGCCGCCGCGCGCCCTTGCGCATCCGCATCACGGACACCCGCGCCGGCCTGCATCACACCGTTGGCGATCCCTGCCGCACGGACAAAGGCCTGCCCGTCGGCGCCCGTCGGGGCCTGCGCAGGATCGGGATAAAAATGCGCCTCGTGTTCGGACCAAAGCAGCTTGCCGCCACAATGGCTCCACAGATGCACAACCGGCGACCAGCCACCCGACATGGCC
>JBLHUT010000097.1:0-11413 GCA_047629975.1 Paracoccaceae bacterium | reverse complement strand
ACCCAAGCACAGTGACCGTCAGAAAGACTGACAGCGCCAGCACGACGGTTACGGCAAAATGCGAAGTGGTGGTAAAGGCCATCGGAAGCAGACCAAGGAAGTTCGCCATCACAATGAACATGAACAGCGTCATAATGTAGGGGAAGAACTTTACAGCGTCGCGACCGGCCACATCAACAACCATCTTATAGACAAATCCGTATGCCATTTCGGCCACAGATTGTCCGCGTGTCGGTATGATGGCCCGACCGCGCGTGGCGACGACCAGAAGCAGGAAGACACAAGCAACAGCGGCGGCCATCCACAACGTCACGTTGGTGACGGTGTACCAATGGATTGGTCCGTCGCCAAACAGCGGCTGCACTTTGAACTGGTCAAAGGGATGAATTTGAAATCCGCCTTCGGAGCGCTCTTCGGTTGCCAAGGTTCAATCCCCTTTGTCTTCGCCGGTAGGTCCCGGCGTGTGCTGCATCTGAAGTTCGCGGGCCGTGCTGAGCATTACTCGGACACCGGCTGCAAACCCTAAAAATATGAAGACAACAGTAAAAATCGGAAGCGTTTCAAAAAACACATCCAACCCGTATCCGATGCCAAATCCGATCAACAGACCGGAAACCAACTCTGTCACCATTCGCCATCCGATATGGGCCTGCGAATAGTGTTCTTCGACCTTCGGAGCGGTGTCCTGCGTGCCCCTCAATGCGGCGATCCGTTCATCTAGCTTGCGCAAGCGTTCGGTGTCGTGCGGATCAGTCATGCAAGTGCCCTCCAGCGGACGAGCAGACACTAGGGTCAGCGTGCATCAGAGTCAACGCGCTGTTTTGCTTTCCAGGGGTCTTTTAAGTTATTGATAATAATATTAAAAATGCATATGCGACAGAATGCGCAGAAGGGCCGATGTCTGGTGGCAGCCGGTTTTCGGACTGTTTTAATATTCAACCATTCGGTTGACGTTTTGCCGGGAGGGCGCCTAATGGCGCTATGACAAAGTCGCTTGATATCATTTTTTCCGCGCTGGCCGATCCGACCCGTCGGCAGATTCTGTCGATGCTTCTGGAAGACGATATGGCGGTCACTGATGTGTCCGAGCCGTTCGAGATGTCATTGGCGGCAATTTCCAAACACTTGGGTGTTCTGACCCGTTCGGGGCTGATTTCACAAGAAAAGCGCGGGCGGGTGAAATGGTGCAAGCTGGAGCCTGACGCTCTGAGGGATGCGTCGATCTGGATGCAAAGTTTCGGGCAGTTCGAGGCGGTCAACCTAGAGGCTTTTGAACGATTTTTGGAACAGGAACTGCCGGCGCTTCCTCTTTCAGCAGAAGGAACAGCGCCAGAATAGTTAAACCGACCCCCCCCATCACAAGAGCAGGCGGCAGCGCGTTGCCCAACGCCGCCTCCCACAGGATGACCCAGCTTGGCGTGAGATAGGTATAGGCCATGACTTTGGCCGAGGGCAGGCGCAAAATCGCGAATTGCAGTGCCATAAAGCTGGCGGCGGTCGCAAACACCACAAGATAGGCAAGCGTTATCCAGACGATTGCTGGCACTGCTGCCCACTCGGTCACAATTAACGCAGGAAAGGTGTAAACCAGCAAAACAACGGTGCCAGCCGCGACAATGCCGGTGGTGTAGACGGCCGTCGGCTCGCCCCGGTTCCAGCGGCGCGACAGGGGCGCATAAAGCGCGTGGGCGGCACATCCGACGGCATAGATCGCCTCTCCGCGGCCCAGATCAAAGGCCCTCAACGCCTCGACATCAGCGCGAAAAATCACCCACAACGCTCCAATCCCTCCAAGTCCAAGCGCAAAGGACATGCGCAACGTCAGAACCTGTCGCACGACAAGCCAGCCAAAGCCCGCAGCCATAATCGGCGAAAGAGTGAAAACCGCGGCGGCCGAGACAGGGGCTGCGGTCTGCAATCCTTCGAACATCAGTACGAAGTAGCACGCAAGCAAACTGCCCAGCACGAAATAGCGCCAGATGGCCGTTAGGGCGCGGCGCTGAAACCCGCCGGTTATTGCCACCACTGTGGCCATGACGCCTGTCGCCAGCGCAAACCGGAGGGTCATCAGAACTGCCGGATCGATCAGCGGCGCCGATAGCCCCCCGAGGCTGAACGACCCTGCAACCAGCGCCGAGAAGACAAGCATGGCCGCGTGCCCTTGCCGAGCAGGGCTTAGCGTGGACAGGCCTACCATTCCGTGACCTGCTCCTTGATAAACTGTACAAGTGTCTGAACCTTGGCCGTGCGGTGCAAATCGACATGTGTCACGATCCAGACCTTTGTGGACCACTCCGGTTTGGGATCGGCGAGTTGTCGGACATTGTCGTGCCTGTCGATCGCCCAAAGCGGTAGAAATCCGATGCCCGCCCCGTTCAGTACCGCTTCGACGGCTTCGCGAAACTGCGACACGCGAAACGTGATCTGGGGGGCTGCGATCTCTTGCTCTAGCCACCGCAAAAAGGGCGCGCGGCTGCTGCGGTCTTCGGGGCCGACAAAATGGTGCCCGTCCCAGTTTCCGTTCTGCGGGCTGCCGTGCCGCTCAAGGTAATCCTGCGTCGCGCACAGGGTGAACTGCTGAAAGCCGAACTCTTGCACGATGTTGTCGGGTTCCTGTGGCTTTTGTCCTGCACGGATCGCCACATGTGCCTCCCCGTGTTCAAGCCGCAAAATGCGCTCGTCGGTTAGAAACTGCACCCGCACATCTGGGTAGCGGTGCTGAAAGGCAACAAGAACAGGCATGATGCGCGGGGACATCATCGGCAGGGCCGTGACAATCAATTCACCGGACACGTCCAGCCCGATGCCTTTGATACGGCTGGCCAGCTGCGCAAACTGGTCATCGGTGGCATGAGCCACGCGCAACAGATCCTCTCCGGCCTCGGTGGGCGTGTATCCTCTTGCGTGCCGCTGGAACAATTTTGTTCCCAGCCGCCCTTCAAGCGCGTCGATATGCCGGATGACGGTCGCATGATGAACGCCAAGTACTTCGGCTGCGCCTGAAACCGTGCCCTTGCGCGCCACGTGATAAGCGGTGCGGACCTCGTCCCAAGTGTCTAGTGACATTGCTCTCTCCTGAAAGGGGACGGCAGATCGCGCGTCATGCCTGTGTTAGCTGACCACAAGCGGAACGGGAATTGCAAATATGCACATTCGATGTGTCATTTTTAGAGTTTTGTTCCGTCGTGCAGCACCCAAATCATAGGACAGGCCGTTCAAAAGGAGATTATTATGGCACCTGTAATTCTGCGCATTGATGCATCCGCTCGTAAAACCGGATCTGTTTCCCGGGATCTGACCGACAAGGTTGTGGCCCGGTTGACCAGCGGTGAAGTGATCACACGGGATCTTTCCGAGAATATTCCACACATCAACTCCGGTTGGATCGACGCAAACTTTACGCCGCCCTCCGACCGCACTGCCGCGCAGGTTGCCGCTCTGGAGGTGTCGGATATGTTGATCAAGGAGGTCGTGGCAGCGGATACGATTGTTATCGGGTTGCCGATCTATAACTTTGGTGTTCCGGCCGCGTTGAAGGCATGGATCGACCAGATCGCGCGCGCAGGCGTGACGTTCCGCTATACTTCTGACGGCCCCCAAGGCCTGTTGAAGGGCAAGCGGGCCATCGTTGTTGTGGCCTCTGGTGGCACGCAGGTTGGGTCGGATGTGGATTTTGCAACCGGCTTTCTGCGGCACGTTCTGGGCTTTATCGGTATCACGGAAGTTGACCTGATACATGCCGACCGGATGATGATTGACCCTGATGCGTCACTGAAAACGGCACAGGATCAATTGGACGCCATCGCGGCCTGATCAGGGGTGGTATCAGTCAGCCTTTAGGGGCAGAAAGCGCTGCGCCCGGATGCGCGCCGCCTCTGCCCCTATCGGTAAGTTGGCCTGTCGTCAGGCTGCCGCAGGATCGACTGTAAGCCCGACGGCTTCGGCGTATTTCAGCCATGTCTCGACTGACGCGACGACGGCGCGCACTTCGATCGAGATCAGTTCGATACCAACCAGAGAGATCCGGACGAAGGCGTCGATAACCACCCCTTTGTCCAGAATCCGGTCAACGACTTCCGCGATAGATGCCGACGCAACGGTTTTTTCAATTGCCATGTCTTGAGTCCTCAATGTTCCAAAAGGGCTGCTCCCTTGCAGCAGGGAGCCGGTGCGCCTTTGTAGGCTCGAGATTTCTAAGAAGGCGTGAACAACCGATCCTGCCAGTTTGAAATTGAACGCGAAAATAGATAGCATTCTAAGTAATCTAGCTTGCTGCTCTGTGGCGGCGTGCCTAGTGCAGTCGCTTGCGGGCAGTAGCCGTGTCGCTTGCCAAGGCGCGCCGCGCATCGCCGTAAAGCGTGTCGTCAAAAGGGACTGCAAAGGGGACGATGATGGGCAAGGGCAGATCGCCCAACTTGAGATACAGGATATCCGATCGCAGCTGGGCAAATTCGTCAAGTGTCTCGCGCAGCACGTTATCATCCAGATCAAGTTTGTCACGGGTAAGGGCCGCCACAGTGGCAACCTCCCGTTTCAGACTGTGGCTGGCCGGGTTGATCTGTGCCATCAGGCTCTGCTGCCGCGAAAAGATGTCACCATGCCGGCGCCGGATTTCGTCGATGTCTGTTTGCGTATAGGCAACTTGATATTGGAAGTCTTTTTCAAGCGCCAGAACCCAGCTTGTGATGGCCTTTTCCTTGATCGGTCCGACCCCGAAGACCTGACGAAGATTGCGCCGCCTCAGGTCAAGAGCGGTCTCGATACCAAAAGAGGCCAAAGCGGATTTGTCAGTGGTCGAAAGACCCTCGATGCGGCCCGACTGGATAAATTTGTTGTCCAGATATTTATCAAGCTGTATCTGGCGGCGCTGCTCTTCGTAGTCGCTTCTGACCTGACTGTACTGTAACGAAAGCTGCTTCAGCTCTTCGATATCTTCCAGTATCTCGGCGCGCTTTCCCAACATTCTGATGATTGGCTGCAGGCGGCTCGCCTGCATTTCCTCGATCCGTTCCTTTAGCCGCTGGCGGGTATCCTCGCCCCGCCGCAGGATCAGGGCAGTGCGGTTTTCGGGTTTGATGCGCCACCACAGCCCCAGTGCCAGCAAGCCAAAAGCAGGCGCGATCATCCACAGCCCCTGCACCAGAACAAAAAGACCGGCAAGCACCGCGGCCGCTGCCCCGACTTTCTTTTTTGTGTTCGCATTTGCGCGCTCTGCGATTTCTACCGCTTCGTAAGAGGGCGGCAGCCCCGAGGCAAAGCCAACAGGTGGTGCCAGAATGCTTGTGGGGATCGGGATATCTTTTAGTGCGGTTGCGAGCCGGTCGATATCGGGCCTGCTGATGCCGGATTGTCCGGTTCCGATCTTGTTGGGGATCCACGGCTTGCCAAGGAACATCGGGGTGCCGAACACAGCCTCCATCCGGCACCACGGGCAGTCTTTCGCGGCACGCGGATAGTGATGCAGCGCGTTTATGGTGCACGGTCTCAAAGAGATCTCGAGCATCTCGATCAGGGCGATCCAGTCTTTCGGTTTCGGGCGTCCCTTTGGGCCAATGGGCGCAAACGCGGTCTCGAAGGCTTCGGCGATGTAATCGGGAAAGTCCGACAGCCCGCAGGCCCCGGGGGGGGCCGCCATACCGGTGTCGCGGACCTTGGAATAGGCGAACCGGTTTTCGGTAATCGCCCGCTCGATCGAGATGTCTTCGAACAGCTCGGTCGTCCCTGAAAAGGGGTGCCGCCCCATGAACAAAAGCTGGAAGATCACCACCGCCAGCCCGAAGGCGTCATGCTCTTGGGTGCGGACGGTTTTGGACAGCGATTTGCCCTGAAGCTCTGGCGGGGTGTATTCCGGCACGCCGACAAGACACAAGAACTGCCGGTCGTCGGGAATGAACTGAAAGCTGTCGGCGTCAATCAGCATTGCTGTGGCCTGATCCGAGATCAGAATGCCGGAATGGTTGATGTCACCGATCAAACATCCCAATTTATGGCTGCTGGCAACCGCCTTGGCGATGTTCATGGCCGTTTTTACCAAGAACCGGTAGCTGGCCTCCGGAAAATGCTTTTTGCGCGAGGCAGGGGCATAGAGTTCGTGGATCGGGTGGTGATCTGCCGCCCGTCGCATCGTGAAGCCTGCGAACTTGCCGGTGCTGTCGCGGACTTCTGCACTGGGAAAGGCGATTGTCGACGCCGCAGTGGCCAGCTTTGCCTCAAGCATCGCCCGAACCTTGGGTTCCCGGTCGTCACGGACGGAATCGTGATACGCTTTGAACGCCTGATCGGGCAGTTCGTTGATCGAAAAAACTTCGCCTTCGCCACCGCGCCCAAGGCTGTGGCCAATCGTGATGTTTTGTCCGGCGACCTTGTAAATCATCGGGCCCTCAGCGCGAGTATGAGAGTTTTGTCGTCATCAGTGCGGGCGTTTACGCGCTCCGAGGATAAAAATGCTGACAGGCTGCTGGACAGCAGGCGCGAACATCCAGTGTCCTCGACGGCCTCGAGTGGACGGGTCAAAGACGTAAAGAACGCCTGATGTGGCGATTGTGTCTGAAAATCCAGTGCGATACGCTCGATCCCGTCACTGAAAATCGCAAGCCGTTCGAACCGGCCTTCGTGGTGTGCAAAGCGCAGGCTGGGAAAGGGCGTATCGGTCACAAAGAACGTGGTCGAGGCATATTCACCGGTCTCTGGCCAACTGAGCGTCTCCCAGTCCTGCGCGTCGTGGCGAAGCCCGACAGCTGCCCCGTCGCCGATGTGGGCGATCAGAACCTCGTCCTCGAAAACGATTGCCGCCACCAGTGTCGCTGCAAAGTCGCGAGGTTTCAGGTCGCGGGACCGGGCCGCCAAAACAATGCGGGCTCTGGCCTGTTGAATCCAGTGTGCGATGTCAGCTTCGGTCGGGCGGGTTGTGTGCGACCGCAAGAATTCCCGCGCGCGAACCCCGAAAGTGCGTGTGACCAAGGCGGCGCCTTGCCCGCCTTTTTCTGCCGAACCGGCTCCATCGGAAACGATCGCAATGAACGCCCCCGTTGTATCCTTGTGCGGCGTTGCCCCGATCCAGCAAAAGCTGCTGTCTTGCTTGCGCACGCCGGTTTCGATGTGCGCAGTGCCGATTTCGGATGAGTTGATGTATTTCCAGCCGGTCATTGTGGACCTCAGCCGACTGTCGCCCAACCTTCAGGACCCTCTGTCGGGTTGGTCAGCGCCACAAGGTCACCGGGGCTTGATTGCGACACCGACCCGAGCGAGGCAGACAGCCAAAGGAAAAATTCACGGAACATCAGCCCCTTCATCTTTAGCGGTTCACGCACCGACATCTGCTTGAGCGCATTCATATCGGCACCTTCGATTCCGATCGGAAAGAACATCAACGATTTGTCGGCCTCTCCCGCATGGATGAGCGCGGTCGCCTCCTGAATGTTGTCGGTCGGCGCGCCGTCGGTGATCAAAAAGACCCAAGGGCGATAATAATGCGTGCCATTCGTTTTGTAGGTCGCTTTGCGCTCTTTCAGCATCCGGACTGCGGTTTCGACAGCGGCTCCCATGGGCGTCGTTCCCTGAGCTTCGAGAGATTGGGCATTGAAGTCGATAGCCGAAACAAAATCCTGTTCGACCGTCACCGGACCGAAGCTGACGATTGCGACCTCGACCCGCTTTGATGCAAGACTGTCTTCCTTGATTTCGTTCTGGAATGCCTTGAGGCCCTCGTTGAGTTGCGAAATGGGCACACCGCCCATCGACGACGACGTATCCAGAAGCAGGATGCACGCGCATCTGGGTTCGGTATTCTCGGCGAATTCGACGTCAAGAAAGGGCTGTTGTTCAAGTTCGTTCATAGTATCACCAAAATCTACTTCGCCACCGGATCGTAGGGGTGCGGTTGTTGTGGGTCTAGAAAAATCTAACTGTGTGGCTGGCCTTCGGATGTAGCTGGACGACCTCTCAAGTCTACGGACGCGATGTGCCAATTCCGAATTCAAGCCGCAGCTTATCGTTTAAATCGTTTTTTTCTTGGTTAACGCGCCTTGCTCGCGTTGCATAGCGACCAGTTCTAGGGCGGAAATCATCACTAGGGCAAGCCATTTTTGCGACTAATTGGCGCAAATAGCTTGTTTTCACTTTCTAAAACCCCCCTAGATGACTTTTATCCAGCCTACAAGATGCGGTTGATTTCGTGGTGGTCGATAATGGAAATGCGCTGGTTGGTTGTGGATCTGGACGGCACTGTGCTTCAAAGCGATATGCTGTTGGAGTCTTTTTGGCACGTCATGTCCCGGAATCCGGCGGCTGCATTTCAGGCCGTCTGGACGTTCAGGAACAAGGATAAAGCCGCGCTGAAGCGTACTTTGGCGCAGCATTCGGACTTTGACTTTTCCCATCTGCCCTACGATTCAGGGGTCATCGACCTGATCAAGACCCACCGCGAGGCGGGGGGGCGGGTTGCGCTGGTCACGGCCTCTGATCAAGGCTTTGCACAGGCGATTGCAGACTATCTTGGATGTTTTGACGAGGTCCATGGCTCTGACGGCGCGCGTAACCTGAAAGGTGCAGCAAAGGCTGCGTTTCTGACAGAGCGGTTTGGCGAGGGTGGTTTCGATTATGCCGGAGACGCCGCCGCCGACCTGCCGGTTTGGGCACAGGCACAAAAGGCGATTACCGTGGGGCTTGCACAATCTGTCAAGCCCAGGGTGGTCTCGGCGGGGGGGGAGGTTCAGCATCTCAAGCAAGCCCGGCCGAAGTCGTCTTCGGCTTTGCCGCCCGCGATAAAGGCAATGCGGCCCCATCAGTGGCTCAAGAACCTTTTGATATGCCTGCCGGCACTGGCCTCGCATGACGCGGGGGCGGCAACATGGCTGGCTGTCGTGCTGGCCTTCATTGCGATGTCATTGGTGGCATCAAGCGTGTATATTTTCAACGACTTGCTTGACCTGTCCGTAGACCGTGGCCATGTCCGCAAACGGGAGCGGCCGCTGGCGGCGGGCACGCTTAGTCTTGAGTATGGTACGGTCCTCGGGCCTTTGCTGTTTTTGTCAGGGCTGCTTATCGCGCTGTTGTTCATGCGATATGAATTCGTTCTTGTGCTGTTGGGATATTTTGCCCTTACGTTGGCCTATTCCATGGTGCTTAAACGCCAGTTGATAATCGATATCTGCGTTTTGGCGGGCCTTTATACCGCGCGGGTGATTGCAGGGGCGATGGCGACGGGTATTTATGTGTCTCCGTGGCTTTTGGCGTTGTCGGTGTTTTTGTTCCTGTCGCTTGCGGCAGTAAAGCGTCAGGCCGAGCTTGTGAGTGATGCCGCACTCGGGCGCGAAGGGTCGTCCGGTCGGGCCTATGTTACCGGCGATACGCCGATTGTTGCGTCCATGGCCTTGTCGTCGGGGTACATCGCCGTTCTGGTGGTTGCTCTCTACATCAGCACTCCGGGCCTCAGAAGTCTGTACGAGACACCTGCGTACCTTTGGGGGATCTGCCCTGTCTTGCTGTTCTGGATCAGCCGCGTTGTCATGATCACGCATCGCGGGTTGATGGATGATGATCCGGTTGTTTTTGCAATGAAAGACCACGTAAGCAGGGGCTGCGCCGTTGTGATCGGCGGGCTTTTGCTGGCTGCCGCCACCCTTTAGAATCCGGTCTAGGTCGCGTTCGTGGATTTTGCTTCGTTGGTTTCGGGGGTGGTGCGTGCCAAAACGTTGCCCTGACACAATGCAACGGCCCGCGGCAGGGCGGTAATTTTAAGCTATTGTGCACGGCTGGCGGGGGGAGTTCTTGCAACGGTCCCCACTTTGTGATGCCCTGCCCCCTGCACACCGTTTGTCGTTTTTCGGGTGCTTTGTGTTTTGTCCCTGACAGAAAGTGTGAAAAATGCCCGCCAATCTGACATTCGAGGATCTTAAAGTTGCTGTTGCTTCGGGCGAGGTCGACACCGTTCTGACGTGTATTGTCGATATGCAGGGGCGTCTGATGGGCAAGCGTTTTCACGCGGCCCATTTTGTGAACGGGGGCTACGAAGAAACTCACGGCTGCAATTACCTGCTGGCGACCGACATCGAGATGAACACAGTTCAGGGTTATAAATCGACAAGTTGGAGTTCGGGTTACGGCGATTATATCCACAAACCCGATCTAACGACCCTGCGGTGGGTCCCGTGGATGCCGGCAACGGTGATGGTGATGTGTGATGTGTTGGATCATCACACCCACGCCGAGGTGCCACACGCGCCGCGGACGATCCTCAAAAAGCAGGTCGCCCGTGCGCGGGCCATGGGCTTTGAGCCGATGATGGCGACCGAGCTTGAATTCTTTTTGTTCGAGCAAAGCTTTGATGCGCTGAATGACGCGGGATACGGTGCGTTGAAAACTCTGGGTCGTTTTAACGCGGATTACGCGATTTTCGGCACCGCCAAAGAAGAATCGGTGATGCGCGACATCCGCAACGGGCTTTACGGTGCGGGCATCCCCGTCGAATGCTCGAAAGGAGAGGCCGAGGCAGGGCAGGAAGAGATCAACATCAAGTATTCCGACGCGCTTGATACGGCCGATATGCACACGATCACCAAAAACGGCTGTAAGGAAATCGCGTTCCAGCATGGCAGGGCCGTGACGTTTATGGCGAAATACGCCACAGACCGTGCCGGATCGTCCAGCCACGTGCACCAATCGCTTTGGACGGACGGCGCACCCGTGTTTCTGGATTCCTACGGGCCGAACGGCATGTCGGACACGATGCAGCATTACATCGCCGGCTTGTTGGGCCACGCCGCTGATATGACTTATTTCCTTGCGCCTTACGTGAACAGCTACAAGCGGTTTTGCGTCGGCCTTTTTGCGCCCACCAAGGCGGTCTGGTCTACGGATAACCGCACCGCCGGTTTTCGGGTCTGTGGTGCAAATACCAAAGGCATCCGGGTCGAGTGCCGGATTGGCGGGGCCGATCTGAACCCGTATCTCGCGATGGCGGCGCAGCTTGCGGCGGGACTGGACGGGATCACCCGCAAACTTCCGCTTGAGCCGGAAATGAAGGGCGATGTCTATCACGCCGGCGAGGCGCGCGAGGTCCCCTCGACCCTGCGGGCGTCGGCGACCTTGCTGAACGGCTCTGCGATGCTGCGCGAGGCTTTCGGTGACGCGGTGATTGACCATTATCATCACGCGGCCCAGTGGGAAATTGCCGAGCATGACCGGATTGTCACCGACCACGAGATCCGCCTCGGCTTCGAGCGTGCGTGAAGTCGTGCCTGCCTGAACGATTGTAAAAACTGAACGATTGTAAAAACTGCGATACCCCGGAACGGGGCAAAAGGATACGCAATGACCAAGACCATCCAATGTATCTCGCCGGTTGACGGGCGGGTGTATGCCGAGCGCCCCGTGATGGAAATCGCGGCCGCCCAAAATGCTGTTGACCTTGCGA